>CANHCJ010000029.1 GCA_947458025.1 Rhodospirillales bacterium
CCTCGCCACCATGCGCGACGACATCGCGGCGACCCGGGGCTTCACCGACCAGATGGTGCAGAACACCCAGACGCTGATTGACGGCCGCCCCGGCGATGGCGGCGAGGGCGGCGGTGGTGGCTTTGCCCTCGGCGGCGTCTTCGCCGGCGGCAATGTCGTGCCCTTCGCGCGCGGCGGCATCCCCGATCTGGTCGGTCGTCCCACCCTGGCGCCGATGGCGCTGTTCGGCGAGGCCGGGCCGGAGGCGATCATGCCCTTGGCCCGCCGTGGCGATGGCTCCCTCGGCGTCCGCGCCACCATGCCTGCGGCGTCCGACAGCCTGCGCGCCGATCTCCAGGCGCTGCGCCAGGAGGTCGCCGCGTTGCGCCAGGTGCTGCGCGAGGCCGCGATCCTGATCGCTGGCGAGGTGCGTGCCGGCACCAGTGGCACCACCGAAGCCGTCCAGAAGCTGCGCAACACCGTCCGGGATGTCGCCTGATGCCTGACGGTTTGATCACTCTGGTCGAGGTCACCGCCTACGACCCGGCCATCCCCGGCACCCGAGTGCTGCGCTTCACCTCCGGCCTCGGCACCATGACCCGGCCGACGGAGGTGCCCCCGAACGTCCACTTCGCCCCGCGCCTGCAGCAACCGATCCGCTTCAAGCGCACCATGTTCTCGGCCGCCCGCCTCGCCGGCGGCAGCACGGTCGGTGTCGGCGACATCGTGCTCAACAACCTGGACCAGGGCCTTGCCTATCTCCGCGACCTCGGTATCGACGGGCGTGAGGTGGTGGTGCGTGTGGGGCCGCAAAACGCGCCCTATCCCGGCGGCACCACTACCTTCCTGACCGGCACCGCCGAGCAGGTCGAGGTCGGCGCCCGCACCGTGACCATCCGCCTGCGTGACAAGCTGCAGATGCTGGCGCTGCCGCTCCAGGCCAATCTCTACGCTGGCAACAATGCCCTCCCTGCAGGCGCCGAGGGCAGTGCCGACGACATCAAGGGCCGCCGCAAGCCGCTGCTGTTCGGGCGGCGCTACCAGCTGGTCCCCATCCTGGTGAACACCGCCCGGCTGATCTACCAGTTCCATGATGGCCAGGCCCATGCCGTCGACGCCGTCTACGACCAGGGCGTGGCGCTGACCTTCTCCGGCAACAACCGCGCCAGCCTGGCAGCGCTCGAGGCCGCGACGATCGCCGCCGGGCAGTTCGACACCTGCCTCGCCCTCGGCCTGGTCCGCCTCGGGGCGTCGGCCGTCGGCCGCATCACCATGGATGCGCGGGGTGATGCCGCCGGGGGCTACGTCGCTAAGGCTGGCGAGATCGTCCAGCGCATGCTGACGCAGCGGTGCGGCGTGGCTGTCGGGGATCTGGATGCCGGATCCTTCACCACCCTCAACGCCGCCGCCACGGGCGAGTGCGGCGTGTACCTCACTGGCGAGGTGACCCGGCAGCAGGCGGTGGACCAGGTCCTCAGCGGCTGCGGCGGCTGGCTCGCCCCCACCCGCACTGGGCTGTGGCAGGTCGGGCAGCTGCTGGCGCCGAGCGGCAGCCCGGTCTTCACCTTCACCGACGTCGAGATCGAGGCCTTGGACACCCTGGCCACCCGCGATGCCGATGCCGGGATCCCGGTGTGGCGGGTCCGGTTGCGCGGCCGGCCCTATGCCGAGACCAGCGCCAACGACCTGGTCGCCGTTGGCCCGTCACTGACCGAGGCCCGTCGTGCCGAGTTGCTGCAACCCTGGCGCGAGGCCATCGCCAGCGACACCGCGGTGCAGACCGCCCATCTCCTCGCCCCCGAGATGCTGCGCGACACCTGCCTGCAGCAGGCCGCGGACATGGCAACCGAGGCCAGCCGGGTGCTCGCGCTGCACAAGCTGCGGCGCGACTTCACCCAGGCCGGCGTCTGGCTCACCCAGGCCCGGGCCGCCATCGATCTTGGCAGCGCGGTGCGTCTGGTCACCAGCCGGCTCGGTTACGGTGCCGGCCGCGATTTTCGCGTCGTCGGCATCGACGTCGACGGGGTCCAGACACCCGGCGGCCCGCGCTCGCAGCTCACCCTCGATCTCTGGGGCTAGGAACACCATGCTCAACCTGTCACCGGCGCGCGCTCTCGCGGCGCAAGCGGCGCCGCTGCCGCGCTCGTCGCAACGCTCAGGAGCGTCGCGGTCGTGACGAACATCCAGTTCCAGTTCTACAGCAAGGCGCCCGCCGCGACGCTCTCGGGCGGCGCCTGGCAAGCCGGCGCGCCGCTGGCCAACCTGCTGCTAGATCCGCCGCTCCTCAGCCTGCGCGCGCGGTCCAGCAACCTGCTTCTGGCCTCGACCAAACTCAACATCGATCTCGGCGCCAGCAACATCCCCGTGCGCATGATCGGCGTCGCGCGGCACAACCTGACCCGCGATGCCCTGGTGCGGATCACGGCCGGCACCACGCCAGGCGGGACGGATCTCTACAGCACCGGCTGGATCCCGGTCTGGCCAGCCGTCTACCTCCCCGAGGACCTCGAATGGGAGGACGACAATTTCTGGACCGGGCAGCTCTCGGACGAGGAGATCGTGGGCTACCCCAGCCACGGCATGCACGACTCACTGGTGAACATCCGGGCGCGCTACTGGTCGATCGAGATCAACGACACCGCCAACCCCGATGGGTATGTCGAACTGGCCCACCTGCGCCTCGGCACCATCTGGTCGCCGGAGCGCAACCTTGCCCCCGGCGCGCAGCTGGCCTGGGAAGACCGCAGCGTCAGCGCCACCTCGCTCGGCGGCGTTCTCTACAGCGAGACGCGACCGCCGGCCCGCGTGCTGCGCCTGGCGCTCAAGGGCATCACCCGAGTCGAGGCGTTCGGCGCCCTGCTCGATGCCCAGCGCCTGCTCGGCACCCACACCCCGTTCTGGGTGGTGCCCAGCCCCGACGATGTCGCGCGTCGCTTCAAGCGCGATTGCCTGGTGCGGTTCCGCAAGCTCGATCCGATCACCCAGGCCTTCCACAACGTGCACGAGACCGTCCTGGAATTGGAGGAATGGCTATGAGTGAGGAGGACTGGACCTATCTCGCCGCCCGCAGCGATGCCGACTTCCCCAACGGGCTGTTCCGCACCTATTTCCGCCCCTCGCTCAACGCGATCGGCCGCACTGCGCAGGATGTCGCCTACCTGACCGGTCAGGCCCAGGCATCGGCCGCCGCCGCCGCCGGTAGTCTCGCCACCCAGTTGGCCCTCGGCACGCCGGCCAATGGCGTCGGCAACGAGCCGATGGACCTCCCGCGCCTGGCCTATTTCGACAGTGGCGGCTTCCGCTCCTGGGACATGGCGCTGTCGCTCTACCCCAACACCCAGAACGCCACCTACCAGATCACCCCGCACGATGCCGGCAAGCTGCTGCTTTGCACCAACGGCACACGCACCTGGACCCTGCCGGTGGCCACCGATGTCTGGCCCGGCTGGACTTGCCGGCTGCGCAATCGCAGCGGCGCCACCCTGACCCTCAACACCGGTGCCGCCACCGACGCCATCAACGGCGGCACCGCCGGCGTCGGCATCACGGTCGCCACTGGGTCTGCGATCCTCACCGTCGACTGCACCGGCAGCGCATCCTTCGAGGTGGCATAGAGATGTCCGTCGAGCCCGCCATCAACTGGCAGTTCCACAAGACGCCCGGGCTGATCGACCCGCGCGCGCGCTTCACCCGCACTGGGGCCGCCCGCAGCGTCGGGCGCACCGGGTTGATCCGGGCCGTGCCGGCCAACACCGGGCGGTGGCAGCACCATCCCGTCACTGGCGTCTGCGAGGGTCTGCTGATCGAGCCCCAGCGCAACAACCTTCTGTTGCGCAGCGAGGAACTGGACACCGCTCCCTGGTCCGCGGCCAACCTCACCGTCACGGCCAACGCCACCACCGCTCCGGACGGCACCACGACCGCGGACACGCTCACGGCGACGGCCGCCGGCGGCAAGCTCGCCCAGGCCGTCACCATCACCGCCGGCCGCGGCATCGCTTTCGTCGTGTTCGTCAAGGCGGCCGCCAGCGGCTTCGCGGTGCTGGAACTGAGCGACGGCAGCAACACCATCCAGGTCTGGTTCAATCTCGTCAGCGGCGCGGTCGGGACCCACACAGCCGGGGCTGGTACGCTGCTCTACAGTGCCAAGACCATCGAGGCGCATGGCGCCGGCTGGTACCGGTGCGCCATCGAGGCGACCAGCACCACGGTGACTGCCATCGCCGCGTCGATCGGACCCGCCGCGGCCGACAACACCCCGCCCGCCAGCACCAACAGCATCCATGCCTGGGGCGCTCAGCTGGAGGCGGAGGCCACGCTGACCAACCCGACGAGCTACAACCCGACCACGACCGCCTCCGTTACCCGCGGTGCCGACAACCTCTACCTCGACGTCGACACGCGCTGGTTCAACCCCAGCGAAGGGACGATGATCTTCGAGTATGTGAACCGGATCGTGCCGGTGCAGACCGGTGGCAGTGCCCTGGTGTATGGCGGCTTCGGGCTGACGTTCAACGACACCTTCTACCTCTCGCGCTTCACCACCGGCCAACTCGTGCTCAACACGCGCTCGGGCGGTAATGGCTATTCGGCCATCACCCGACCCTTCAGCTTCGCCAATGCGGTGACCTTCCGCATGGCGATCGCCTGGGCGAACCTCGATTCCGCCTTCTGCCTCGACGGTGGGACCGTCAGCGGCCACGCCCTGTGCCCCTTGCCCGCCACACCGGCGCGCATCGCCATTGGCGCGGCGCCGTGGTCCGAGCCTTCGGCGTCCTCGCTCGCCAACGCGACCTGCCGGGCGTTCCAGTACTTCCCTCGCCGCCTGTCCAACGCCCTGCTGCAGACGCTGACGGCGCCATAGGAGCCGCCACCATGTGGATCACGACCTGCCACCGGTTCACCAACCGGGCGGAGTTTCTCGCGGCGTGCCTGGTCGCAGGATGGACCTGTCCGCCGGGACAGGACCCCGAGCCGCCGCCCGGTGTCGCTCTCGATATCCTGGGGCCAATCGTCAGCGCAGCTGAGGTCACCGCGGGCGGCAGGCCGATCCCAGGCGAGGTCCTAGACCCCCGCTATCACGTCAATCTCGCTTGGCATGGCCGCGAGCCCGATCTGGCTTTCACGGCCAGTCTAGTCGTGCCAGCAATGCCGTCGCGCAAGTGGGATGTCACCCTGCCTCCGGCATCCCAGCCGCCCGTGCCGCCCGTCATCCCCGCCTGGAAGGGCAAGGCCGCGTTGCGAGAGGCCGGGTTGTTGGATGCCGTTGAGGCGGCCGTCGCGGCAGCAGGCGGGCGTGTTCAGGATGCCTGGCTAGGGGCACCAGAATGGAGCCGCGACAGCGAATCTCTGATCGCATTGGCTGCGGATCTGGGGCTGACCGAGCAGCAGATCAACGACATGTTCCGTTCGGCTCATGGTATCCAAAGCTAACGTTGCGGCCGCCTAAACGGAAATCTGGGTGCGCAATAATGAGTCGGTGACCTAGCGTCGTACCGTGAGCTTTTCGGGGCGCATCTCAATGACGCCCGCGAAGTAGTCGAGCGTCTTCTGCCGCGCCCGGTCGACCGCGCCCTGGCGCAGTTTCGGGTCCGGCTTGAAGTTGAGCAGGCTGAGACCCTCGGTATCGAGCGCGATGGTCTGGGCGGTATTGCCCCAGGAATCGCTGATCGCCGACTCGCCCGTGCCGCCGATGCCCAGGCCGAGTGGCCAGACGCGCAGCAGGTCACCGAAGCTTTCGATCGGCTGGACCTTGTCCTCCTCCAGCCGCAACCCCAGGGTATCCGGCCCGTCCGCGGCCTTCTTTTCCCGGTCGAAGGCAGTGATCGGCAGATTGTTGAACAGGCCGCCATCGACCCAGACGCCGGCATAGCTGCGATCGGTCGCAGCGATCTGGCTCTCGCGGATGACGAGCGGCTTGAAGACCAGCGGCAGCCCCATCGAGATCCGCACGGCGTCGGCCACGGGAAAGTTGGGCGTGGTATCGACCGAGAAGATCTCGCTCTTTCCGGTCTCGAGATTGGTCCCGGTCACCACCAGCTTGATCCCGAAGAAGTCGAAATGGGTCTGGAAACTCACGTTGAAGTTCGGCTTGCCGTCGAGGCTGGGAAACTTGGCGGCCAGCAGCTCGGCGAGGAAGGTGCGGGCCTGGTAGCCGGGGAACAGCCCCATGTCTTCAGGCAGGTACTCAAGATACTTCGGCAGGTGCTGGAGCAGCATCTTGACCGGCTTCACGCCGGTGATCCCGTTCAAGTCGGCATAGATCTGCAGCAGCTCGGGCAGGACCCTGAGGATCCTGTTCCACAGCATCGCCAGCGCCGCCCCGCCCAGCTTGGCCGCATCGATGGTGACGCCAAGCTGCGGCGCGAGCGCGCGGATCAGTGCCTTGACCGCCGTGGCCTTGAGGGCGACGGCATCGCCTTTTCCCTCCGATGGCGGAGCCGCCTGGCGCACCTCGCCGCCCGTGGGATCGCCGGTCTCCCGCGCCGTCAGGAAGAGCTTGGGGACCATCCGCGGATCGGGCGGCTCGAAGAACCGATCGAAGTCGTAGGCGTCCATAATGTCCACGATCTCGGCCGCGGCGTAGCCGCAGGAGAGCATGAGCGCAGTGATCGCCCCCGCCGAGGCGCCGGCCACGCCGCGGATCTGCCCTGTGAGCCTGCGCGACTGGTCCACCGAGGCGGGCAGCCAATCGGGCTTGAAGACCTTCGCATTGGGCGAAGGCGGCACCCTGGCGTAGGCCAGCAGCCCGAGCGGATCCTCAAGGGCCGCAACCGCGCCGACGAAGGCAAAACCCTTGCCGCCACCGCCTTCCAGGGCGAGGTAGCGGACCTGCTCCTTCCTGAGCCGGCCGTTGCCGGGAGGCGGCGCTGCCACTTGCGTGCCGGCCGGCGTCAGGGCAGCAGCGTTGCGAAATCGGGTAGCGCCGCATCGTCCTGGAGGTAGACGAGGTTGGTCGGCACCCGGATCTCCCACGGCTCGTCCACTGGCACGCCATCGGCGGCGCCACCGGTGAAGGCCCGCAGCTCATCGGCCAGCGACAGGTAGTGCGGATCGTTGATGATCGGCGCATCGCCGCCGCTCCAGGGGTCGTCGGGTGCGACGGGTGCCGAGAGGTAATGCAGCACCGTGTCGTTGAACTGCGGGCGAACCGGCACCAGCACCCGGGCCGCGCCGGCCTGCAGGAACTGCGTGAACAGCGGGTCCGTGTCCTCGATCGGATGGAGTGCGAGCCAGCTGTCTTTGCGCGCCCAGAAATACGGATAGAACAGGTAGGTGAGCTCCTCCCACTCGAAGGCCTGTTCGAAAAACTGAATGATGCGGCCTTCGGCGATGCTTTCGGCGACGTCGAACTCGGGATAGGCGGGCGGCGCCCCGCCTGGGCCCATGGCGTTGAAGCTGGTGAAGTCCTGCCCGGACATGATGCGGATGCAGGCCTTCTTCAGCTCGGCGCTCTCGATCTGCCGGTTGCGGGCCGGGTTGCGCCCGAGGATCGTCACGCTCTGGCGGATCAGCGCCGCGGCGACCTGCTCGCGATACGCGGCCTCGCGCTTCGCGTGCGCAGCCATGATGGCGTTGAACGTGTCCATCCGCCATTGTGCCAGGGTTTCCCCGCGCAGCTGGCACACGACCTCCACATTCAGCACCAGCGGAGTGGCACCGGTCATCATCGACAGCGGCACCGTCCGGTCCTCCGCATCGAGCGCGAACACGCCGTCAGACGAATAGGTCCAGTTGTTGCCGATCTGGATGTAGAGCGGGCTCGCCGCCCAGCCGGCATGGAACTCGGCGGTGACGGCCACATAGCCGACCGGCACCTGAAGTTCCGAGCTGGCCTTGGCGACGAGAGCGCCGCTGGTGTTCGGGATCTCGAGCGCGACGGCGATGACCGTGCGCTCGGGCGGCGGCGGGGCGATGTCGTCGACATTGTACTGGCCGGCGGGCCACACGTAGTTCGTCCGGTCCAACTGGTCCGGCGTGGTGAGCTCCTGCGCCACGCTCTGCCCCCCGGGCAGCTGGACGACGACCTGCGGGTGCGCCGGCGGGGTGAGGGTGACGCCTTCGACCGCGCCGTTCTGTTCGGCATAGCGGTAGAACGCGGCGGGCTCGGGCACAATGAACTCGAGCATGAGGCGGCGGCCGTAATTGACCACCTGGGCGCGGTAGACCTTGTTCACCCAGCGATAGACGCCGCGCAGATGCGCCGGCCCTGCCGCATTGTCGAAGCCGTGATCGTTCCGCTCCCTGAATTCCTCCAGCGTGCGGCGGGTGCGCTGTTCGCGGTTGCGTTCCATGATGCGCGCGACGGAGCGGTCGGAGATGTCCTTGGCATAGCCGGTGGAGCTCCGGTTCGACTCGCTCTGCGAGACCTGCAGCGAGAAGTCGCTGTAGGCCGTGGTCTGCACCGGCCCGAAGCCGCCGCTCACGGTGATGCCGGCCTTGACGCTGGCATCCGACTTGATGGTCTGCTGCGTCTCGCGCTGCATTTCGAACCGCTCGGTGGTCTGCAGGTCGCGCTCGCTGTCTTCGCTGCGGTCGGTCTCGGTGATCACCTCCATCTCGGTCCGCGACAGGCGTCGATGCGAGCGGTGGCGCGTCTCGCCCTGCATCACGTTCTCGACATGCGCGATCTCTCCGACCTCGTAGCGCAGCAGGGTCTGCTCGACGACCATGAGGTCGGCGATGCCCCTGTTGCGGATCCGCCCCTGTGGCAGCGCGCCCGGTTGGCCGGGTTTCCCGCCGAAGGGCGGCGTGCCCTGCGTCACGGTGCCGGGGACATAGACGCCGCCGAGTTGGTAGGCGATGGCGCGCGGCTGACCGGCGATATAGCGCCGCGTGGTCAGGCGGACCTGCTCCTCCAGCGCCTGGAGGAGGGCGATGACGGAGCTGTTCGCGGCAGACAGGCCGACTCCGGCGATTCTAGCTCGGGTTCCGGGCGCGAGCCGCCCGGCTCGCTCGGCCCCGAGGCGCAGGAGGGTTTCCCGCTCGCCGGCTGGCTTCACCTGGCTGCGCGCCGCGCTCTCTGGGGTTCGCCAGCCCCATCTGGCGAGAAGGGAGGGACGTTCCGGCAGGATCGCGGGACGCATCGCAGCCATGCGGCGCATGGCGCGATCGACCGTCTCGTCCTGGTGCTCGCCGGCATGCATCCGCAGGTCGGCCATCGCCGCGAACAGCGGCTGCAGCGTATCAGTGAGTGTCTTGTCTGGCGGCTCGGCCTGCCCAGTTGGCAGGACATCGGGCGAGCCGGTTGGCGAACCCATCGCCCCGGGCAGGAGTCCGGCCGGCAGGACGAGCCTGGCGTTCAAATAATCATCGAGCGGGGCCGACAGGGTTGTCGCGCTGTCCGGCAGAGCGGCGACAGCCCGAAGCAGGTGGAGGTGGCGGAGGGCCTGGATAATGGCCTGGCGATCATGGGGACGTTCGCGATGGGCGATTGTTGTGGCGTAAAGTCCGTCCCAGAGACTGTCTTCAAGAGCGCCGACTGTATTGCTAGCGAGAAAGGCGCCCGTGTCGTCAGCGAACAAGGTGCGAATGGCCGCGACGGCAGCAGCGCCGGGGGTGGCCTGTAAGCGTGCCTGAGCTACTGCTTGTGCCATGGCCTCGAGCAGCCCGAAATTCTGCACACGCACGGCCGGGCTGGCAACGTAGCCTGCGGAGGCTATATGGCGGCGGGCGAGAGAACGCGGGTCGTCAGCAGCGGCCGGATTGGCGGCAATGGCTTGCAGACTGGCACGCAGACCGGTGGTGCGATCGGACAGCTCAGTGGCGAAACGGATGGCTAGCGCGGTCCGATCGACCTGCTGCGGCGGACGAAAGGCGATGAATTTGAAGACGGCATCAGTTGGCATTAGGCACTCCATCAGCCGGAAGATCGATGAATAACCGGAAGAAATTTAAGTTGTCCACCGTCGAATCGCATTCGCCGACATTTCCCAAATGGGCAGCCTATCAAGCCAGCGAGCACTGATCGTATCGGAAGTGCAGCGGGCTCGCAACGATGACGACGCCGGGTTGGAACCCGCGGCGGGTCTGACAGGTCGGTGGTTGCTGTCGGATTGGAAGACGGGCGCCTCCGGCGGAGATTCGGACAGAATGCTCATGCTGTCGCCAAGCAGCGCTATCGATGCGGACAACGACACTCATCTGTCAGGCGACCGCGATGGACGCATTGACACAATTGCGTCCAGGGTCTGCAGTAACTGCCTGCGAGGTTTCATCGCCTCAGCCAACCGGAAGGTGATCGCGAGGCCGTGCTCTTCACCACTCCGGGAAGGCCAGACAATGTGCGAATGTTCGAATCCGGGCGCACTCCCTCCGCCAACTTCCTTGCGCGTCACGCTCTCCATCGAGAGCCGCTGGACGGGAACCCCGAGGTTTCCTAAGGCTTTTCCAAAGCACGTGTTGACCGGCCAGGCGCGGAAGGGGCCGAAAGTCGCTCTCCCAAGCGCCATTCTCTCCGAACCTGTTGACCTATCCGATTTAGTACGGACGGCGGAAGCTGTGCATCTTCAATGAGTTGCAGGAGCCCCACACGACCGCGAGTTCGAATACCTGTTTACCTCAAAGTGGTACTAGGTTCGAAAAGGAGACGGCTTGGTACGTCTCCCCACCGACCTACGCCGTTCAATCGCCAAGTGCCGGAACCCCAGTCGCCTCCATCTGGCACTTGGCGAGAATCGCCCGCAGGGGATTGCTATCGTATGAGTACCAGGCCGAAGCGGCTCGCGCAGAGGCTCGGGATGGGCAGGGTTGCTAGCAGCTTCGCCGAGATCGTCGCTGTTCCGCCCACCCGGGCATAGGCGGCATTCGCCTCGGGGGAGTTCAGGATAGCGGCGATCACCTTGGGTGCTACCGCGTCCTCCCGCTCTGGCGTCAACAGCAGGACGTGATTCTCGCCAACCACCCCTCCGTGCTGGGACACGAAGCTCTGGGGAATGACCGCGGCCGTCAGGCGGCGGGACTGGGAACTCGACGACACCCGCTGGAGCGCCACGCAGGGACCCCGCATGACCCAAGTCGCTCCGCCGGGCGCGTCCACCCACGCACGCCCCCTGGCTTGGCGGGACAGGCGCCCCCGCTCGAAGTCAAATCCCCCCTCCGCAGTGATGGAGGCCGCCCAAATCAGGGGCATGCGCCCCCTAGCACGGCGTTGATGGAGGATGTCCCCCTGGCGGTTGGGCACGAGGTAGCCGACCCTCGGGCGCCACCCGAGCGCCAGCAGCGATGTTGTCGGAACATCCGCGCCCCCGGGGCGGGGGAGGGCCCAGGGGGACCCATCCGAGGGGAGCATCGTTCTCCCCTGCTCGCTCAGGGTCCCGTCATCATGAAGGGTACCCGCCAGAGTGTTGTGCGGCGGCGGGGCGTCAAGAGGGGACTCCCGGCGACGGAGCACGAGGCAGCAGGCGTCCTGGGTCGCATCAAGGAAGATGCCCGAACGCTTCTGCACCATATCGAGGACCTCCACGCGGGCAAGTTGGGAGATCCTCAGGCGGAACTGCCGGAACTCGCTTCCGCCAATCAGAGATGCCGGAACGACGTGGGCGATCATGCCGCCATTCGGAACGTGGTCCAGGGCGCGTCGGACGAAGAGCGCGTACTGGTTGAGCCGCCCGCTCGTGATGTCTGGGAAGGCCGCTGCGGCCTGGGCATGCTCGGCGGCGGAGAGGCGCCGATAAGGCGGATTACCCACCTCATGGTCGAAGGGTCTCAACGGAGGAAGGAGCCCGTCCCGGCACGCGACGATTGAGGCGGCCTGGCGTGCCAGCTGTGCTGGAAACCCCATCTCATGGCGGAGCATCCTGACGATCAGACGGTA
Source organism: Rhodospirillales bacterium (assembly GCA_947458025.1). Taxonomy (GTDB): domain Bacteria; phylum Pseudomonadota; class Alphaproteobacteria; order Acetobacterales; family Acetobacteraceae; genus CAMDGX01. The sequence continues at coordinate 11,795 of CANHCJ010000029.1, forward strand.
GGACAGGTCCGCCAGCCCCGGATCCAGTTCGGAACCCTGCAGGCGCTCCCGCATGTTCCGGGCGACGGTCTCATGAGACATGCCCGCGTCCATCCAGCCCCGCACCATCATGCGGGCCAGAGGAACGAGGAAGGCGGCGCCGCCCGACGCAGGATCCCGGAACTTTGCGCTGAGAGGGTCGACATCCAGTTGTTGCAACCGCCGGACGAGATGTTCCGCGAGGTGAGGCGGCGTGAAGAAGGCGCCGAGATGCTTGCGGTGCCCATCGGGCATCAGAACGGCATGCACGCAGGAGATCGCGTGGTCAGCCCATTCGGGAGGCAAGGTGGAAAGGATTCGGAGGCTCTCTTCGGGTTCCCTGCCCTCTACAAGATCCAGGGTCACCTGCCGGGCATCGCCCCCGCGCTTCCGGTGAAACGCGCACAGCCGCGCAATCGCACGCGCGGCATCCGAGACGGATGACGCGGGTGTTTTAGATTCAGAAGTTTCATAGTCCGTGGGCAATATCGCTCCATGGATCTCACTCGTCACGGGCCGGTTCAACAATCGGGACTCAAGGCAGAGGGAGAGGCGAGGCACAGGCGATCACTGCATCGACAGCCGCGCGAACCACTTCCACGCCGCGTCCTTTTGCGAGGACTCCGAGTTCGAGGGCCGAAACCTCGTATTTGAGCATGTTGGCCGAGCCAACATACGCTCCCAGCTCATCCGCAAGCACGACCTTTGCGTGAAACGTCTCGAACTGCGCATCGGAGCGGATCAGATAGTTCATCACGGTAATCCGACGCTTCCTGAACTCAGCGGCTGACTGCCGCACGGCCTGCTTCGTCGTCGATCCCCGGTGGCGGACGACCAGCACCTTCTCGGCGGCAGGGCTGCAGCCGAACAGGTCCAGCACCAATTCCACGCCGTCGGCGTTCAGGAAGGGGCTCATCACGACCAAGCGTTGGCGTGCGAGCATGGCCACTTCGCGCATAGCATCTGAGGTTTCGATCAGGTTGGCACGGGCCATGCCCGTAGAGACGAGCGCGCGCGCGAAGGCTCCGCCGCCTGTCGGGGGAGTGACGACGGCTCGAAAGGTGCCGGATTCCGGCCTGAGCCGTCCCATGGCATCCAAACCCGCCATGAACTCCGGCAGGCCCGGCGGTGCGGCCGCGGTCACGCGGCAGAGGCGGCCGTTGCACGATACCCATCCGCGACGCGCCAGATCCTCGACGACCTTCAGGACCCGCCATGACGGAAGCTGAAGATCATCAGGGTCGATGATCTGCTGGGTGGCCAAGGCGCGGGTGAGAGCGGCGGCCTCGCCCGCGTACTGCCCCAGGGAAGCAGCGAGCGACGCAGCGACCTCGCCGTGAAGGGCCGAGGCCATCAGGAACCACTGCGCCGTTGTTGATCCACGACATCGTAGAAGCCCGTCATCTCGGCTCGGCTGTCCGGCCACTTGGCCCAGCGTGGAATACCGCGGCCGAGCAGCACCGAGCGCGACAGCAGCTCATTTCGGGCAATGCAGGATGTTTCCGGGATCATCACGCAATCCGGGCATGCGCCGCCTCGGGGCGTGCAGGAACCCTCGCTGCCACACCTCAGCGCAGCAGGCGCGGCCATTCGGACTAGAAACTCGTTGCCAAGAGCGACAGAGCCGCGATCACGCCACATCGAGGACAGGTTGCCGAGGTCCATTGTGGTCCCGCTCCTGTAGACGAGCACTGCGAGGTCGGGCACGAATAGGTGTTCGGCGAAGGCTCCCATCTCCAGCCCCGACAGCGCGGACGCATGCTGGATCACCTGATGGGCGATGGTGTGCAGCAAGGTGTAAACGAAGGGATAGGCCAGCGGAGGCGTCTCCCCTTCTCGACGGAACTCGTCGAGGAAGGGATCGAAGCGCCCGGGCAGGTCCTTACCAGTTTGCACGGCCACCGCCTGCGCGAGCAGGCGGGCGCCAAGACCCATGCCGGGTTCGGGCTCGGGCAGCTCCAGCTCGTTGGCCTTGATCCAGGCGAGCACCAGCTTGGGCTTGAGCCTGAAGTAGATCCCCTCGTTCGAGCTGACGACGGTCAGCACGGGGTACTGCCACCGCGTAGCTTGCCCCGCCACTGCGCTGCCGACCGGCACGGGCTCGAACATGTTGAGCCGCACGGGTATAACGGGACCGCTCTTGCTGCGCCGCTTCCGGGTCGGGTCGGAGGTGGTGCGGGTGTAGCCGAAGGTGAAATCGGCCACGCGGACGTCGCGGACGATCCGCATCTCCTGGATGCCCAGCAGGTCGAGCCATTCCTGGGACTTGGCGTGGAGACTGTCGAGATCTGACCCCGTCACGCCATCCGGCGCGGTGAAAGGGTCGAGGAGAGTCACCGGCACGGAGCGGTAGCGTCCATCCGGCAGCGGCGTCGTGTCCAACTTCTCCGTCACGAATGCGGCGTGCTCCAAAACCATGCGCACGGGGTCGAAGCGGTTGGGGAATGCCTCACGCCCGTCGATCAGCGTCTGCGTCAGCGTCGAGACGGAGACGTGCTTGGCGAAGACCTCTGAGTGGAACTTCGCTTCGGACTGCGTCACCCCCTCCATCGCGGCGGCCAAGTAGGATGCATCCGGGTTCATCCTCTGCGTGTCGCGGATCATCTGCCATTGGCCCAGGATCCCCTCCCACTCCTTCAGGCGACCCGACCGCTCCGCGAGTTCCCGCTTGCGCGCGTCGGACAGGACACCTGTGGACTTGATCCCCAGCCTCTCGCCGAGCAGCGTGGCGAGTTCCGCCTGATGCCCATCCTGGAGGAGGCCCATAACGCCGTCCTCGCGGAACAGCAGGATGCGGTCGCCCACCGGCAAGAAGGCGGCGTTCGCGCGGAAGGAGATGGCCTCCATGCGCATCTCCGCTACCTGCCCCTTCTTCTCCCGCAGGATGGCGTGGCCGAGGACTTCCAGGACGTCGGGATCGTTCTCGATCATCTCGACCGGGGTACCGCAGCCCACGCAGGCGAAGCCGATGTTCGACAGCACCCCCGTGCCGATGCCGGTCCAGCGGAACTCCTGCTTGTCGCAGTTGGGGCAGCTCGCCTTCCTGCGAAACACCCGGCCATCCGGAGCGAGGTCGTTCCTGTCGGGGGATGGCGACACGACGTTGCCTGAGGGATGGGCCATCACGAAATCTAACTGGCGCCAGTTGTCGGCGCAGTTCTCCCGCCCGTTTGGACAAGCCCGGGAGAACCCGGCCATGTCGGAGGCCAGGGTTTCCGCTGATTGACCTTCGCGATGCAGGCCGCAGCGTGCGCAGCGGAAGGAAAGGGGGAAAGGCTCGTAGCCGACCGTCTCGGGGGACTGGAATCGTAGGTTGTGCAGACCGATGCGCGGCCTGCCGTGCTCCAGGATGTCTCCGGTCATACAGAGGGAGGCTGGAGTCGGAGGGTCGCGGGACGGATCCCCACTATTCTCCGAGGCGCGCCGCACCCAATTCATGAGGTGCTCCTGGATCATGGAGGCGATCTGTTGGCGGCCGATCCGGGGCAGGTCGTGCAGGCTGTGCTCGGGGTTGTCGCCGGTGGACCGGGCCCGGCAGGCGGCTCCGCCGCCTTCGAAGGCGAAAAGGGCGCCGGGCGCGTAGGCGCGCAGCATCTGGCTGCGCGTCCTGTTCATAGTGTCGCCTGCCCCGCTCATGCTTTGCCTCCCCGGATCGCCTCGTCGGCCGCGAGCTCCGAGCCACGCGGCGTCCGGCGGGCGGAACCCGCTTTGATCGCCGCCAGCCCCGCGGCAATGTCCTTGCGCTTGACCTCCTTTCGGCTCAGCATCCGCGCAGGTTGGATCACGGCCTGCCCGTCCACGTCACGCAGGCTCGTCATGGGCGGGAACAGCCCACTCACCGCCCCGTTGGCCCACAGGTCCCTTATGGACATCGACGTCGCCTTCACGGCCTTGACGAACTCGCCCACGCATTCGCGCACGATGGCTTCGTAGTAGGCCCAGTTGGTCGCGCCACCGAGGGCGGCTTGGGTGCCGATGGCCGCGCAGATATGCTTCACGCATGCCTCGACATTCGCGGGGTCCTTCAAGATGCTGGCCACGGTCCCGGTCATCAACGGCAAGGTCGGAAGCGCCGGAGGGGTCGCAGAGGCGAAGGCCTGCGCGTGATGTACGCCCACCAGCCAGTTTTGAATCATGGAGGGCACAACGCGCCGGATCGCGTTCTCCGCCCAACGCTCGGCCGCGGGCGGCGCGATCATCCGGTCCAGCAGGCGGTGGAAGTGCTCGTGCACCTCGACCACGTAGCGGTCCCGCCGGACCTGGGGGGTGGGCACCAGCAGCGAGAAGCCGACATGCGTACGGCCCACGCGGCTGGACGCCTGGATGTACTCCGCGACGTCCGATGGCAGGCCCGCGAACGCCATCGCATTGAAGTTCTCCACGTCCACCCCATGCGAGATCGCCGAGGTCGCGACGATACCGCGCAGTCCTCGCCAGGGCGGATCGGTCGTCGGGTCGAATGGGGCTTCCTCGGAAGGGAACAGCTTCTCCTTCTCGGCGATCGAGACGATCTTCTGGATCATCCCCACATCGACCCCGCCCGAGATGAGTTCCATCCCGAAGCGCATCCCCACATTTGGGTCATCCAGCGCGTACCGGGGGCCCATCAGACGGTGGCTCTCCCGGACCTCGTCGGCGATGGCGGAGAGCACTTGGTCGCCGCCCTTCTTGTTCGTCACGTAGGTCAGCATGATCCGGTGCAGGTCAACGAGATGCAACAGGGCATCCCAGTGGCCGGCGCGGGCTGCGATCAACACGGCGTCCCGCCGCCTCTCACTAAGGCCGTGGGAACTCTGGTGCTCCGCGATCTCGCGGGCGGCAGCGTCACGGGTCGCCGGATCGGCAAGGTCGCGCAGCCAGCGGGTGTTGGCCGCGGCGTGGGCCGCCAGCACCGCCAGGGTCGTCATAGTGTGCTTCCGGCCATTGGTCATCAGCGAGGCGTAGATGCGCGCCCACGGAGCGCCTGCCTCGCGATCCAGCGGGCTCCCCGCCACCAGCGTGGCCCGAGCCGCCTCGGCGTCCCAGCCAGCCTCCCACCGCCCGTACCGGACGTAGAAGCTCTCGTGCAGCGCGTGGCCGGGATGGGGAAACTGCACGACGCTGCGCTGGTAGAGCGCACGGACATGGCGCAGCACGTCGGAGGCAGTGGCGGTTGCTCCGATGACGTGGGGCAGCCGGGGCTTGTCCGCGGCTCCGGGATAGCGGCAGGACCGCATGCCCGGGATCGTGGCGATGGAGCGCAGCCACGCGAAAAGACTGGTTTCGAACAAGCCACCGAAGGAGCCCAAGCTCTCGTCCAGGAGATGCATCTCGTCCTGTATGATCAGGGCGGGAAGAGGGTCGAGGAACACCTCCTCGCCCCCGGCATGCGCAGGCGCCACTAGGGCGCGCCCATCTCCTGTGCCGAGGTCGGGATCGACGTCCAGCAGCCCATCCATGCCCCCCGTGATTCCTCTGGCGAGGCCGAACATCCCGCCGACCTCGCAGATCCGCTCGATGCGGAACCCGATCGCCGCCAGCTTGTCGATTGTGCCCAGCAGAACGCTCGGCGCGCGGCGGTAGATGTCCGCATCTACGAGCAGAAACGGTAGTGGTACTTTGCCCGCACCGCCATGGATCTTGTTCCAGTCGCAGCCCACATCGAAGCAGGTGATGCCGAGGCGTACCGTTTTCCTGGGACTAGGGAACAGCCGCAGCGCCGTCCCCGTGGTGTCGCAGAAGGGGCAGGTCGGGAGTTTGTTCCACGCGACCTGCGCGGCCCGGTACTGGCGCGCCGCCTGATCATCGTTCCACTCGTCCATGAGACGAGCCTCGTCAGCACCATCACGGGACCCCGCGACTGGCACGCATTCGTATTGCGGCCACACACGACCTTTCTGGTCGTGGATCTCGTTGGGCGTGTTGCCGGAGCCGACCCAGAAGCCGATCTCGAAGGATGTCCCACCGGCCTTGATCTCACGCCGCACCATCTCGGCCGCGGCCATGGTTCGGGCCAGGCGCTGGGCCTGCTGCACCGTCAGGAGGCGCAGCGGATAGTGCAGCATGGCCGTGACGCCCCGCGCCTTGCCGCGCAAGCGGTCGATCATCAGCGCATAGACGACCGTCCCGAAGAACGCCTCGGTCTTGCCGCCGCCCGTCGACATGTACAGCAGCGTCGCGCTGTCCTCGTCAAAAGCAGCGTCGAACCAGCGCGGGCTCTCATAGCCGGGGACGCGTGAGGCGAGCGTGGGGACGTGCGAGAGCAGGAAGGCGAGCTGGAAGAGCCGCCAACCCGGGGCATTGCCCGGGGTACGAGGGCCGTACAGCCGATGAAAACTAAGCTGGGTCGCGAGCCAGGCTCGCCATGGATGCGCTTTCGAAGAGGTTCGGTCCACTTGCCAAGCCACCTTCGCGTGGACGAGCAGGTCGATGCCCTTGCGGATCCGATCCGCCTCGCGGATCCAGGACGCGAGGTCGTGGTCGAAATGGCGCTGCTGATCCGGATCCTCGGTCATGGCAGGCGGGGATGCCTGTAAAGCCTCCGCCCAAGCCTTGATCGCATCGGGCAGGGTATGGAGTGCGGCTGGATCGTGGGTGGGGTCGCACAGGGAGGCGAAGGCGGTGTCCACCCCGGGGATGACGTGTGGCACAAGTCTCGGCAGCACGTAACGGGGCATCCAGCTGGTGCTGACGATGACCTCCCCTGCCTTGCCATCGGCGGCGACGATACCGCAGTTCACGCCGATAGCCGGGACATCGAGGCAGCCATCGAGGTGGTAGGAGCGGCGAACCCGCTCCAGCCTAGCGGGAATGATGGACGCGCGGGGGAGCGTAACGTCGAGCCCCACTAGGAACAGCCCGTATTCCCGTTCCTCATCCTCCTGCTTGCGGTTCTCGATGGCGATGCGAACGGAGTGCCCGGGCTGGTCGCGCAACCGCACGCCGTTGAGGCGAATGCCGATCTGGAACAACGGCAACAAGTCCCCGATCGACGGCGTTAC
>CANHCJ010000030.1 GCA_947458025.1 Rhodospirillales bacterium
CGCCGCCCGCGCGCCGCCCTGGCGCCCGCACGCCCCCATTTCACCTCGAATCCGTCGCGAAAACCCCGCGTCCCGCGGCGACGACTCACGCCCGCAGCGCGGCGCCTACCGCTCCAGCGCCACCGCCCGCCCCAGCCGCACGCTTTCCTCCGCCGCCAGGCACAGCCGCACGCTCAGCGCGGCCTCCGCGGCGGAAAGCGGCGTGGTCCCGGCCAGGAAGGCCTCGTGGCTCCGGCGCAGATGCTCCACCAGCTCGAACACCTCGCCGGATTGCCCGAAGCGGATCGTCTCCGGCGCCTCGGCCCCGGCCCGGCGGATCGAAAGCCCGGCATTGCTCTCCGTCACCCGCGCATCGCCCGCCGACCACCAGCTGCGCAGCGCCCCCTCGGTCCCGGCGATGTCCAGCGTGCAGTGGTGCTCGAACCCGTCCAGGATCTGCGTCACGGTGAAGAACGCGCCGGAGCCATAGCGCACCGTCATCGCCACGTTCCCGCCCAGCACCCCCGGCGTGGCGATCGCCTGCACGCTGGCCGGCGTCCCGTGCGCGCCGAAATACCACACCAGCAGGTCCAGGAAATGCACCGGCTCCTCCAAAATCCAGGAGCCGACCCGTGCGGGATCATGCCGCCAGCCGGCGCTGCCGCCGCGGAACGGCCGCCGGAACAGCGAATACACCCCGGCCATCGGCGTGCCGATCGCCCCGCCCGCGATCTCCTGCCGGATCAGCCCCCACTGCTCCGAAACCCGCAGCTCATGCACCACGCTCACGCGCTTCCCGCTGCCCCGCTCGGCAGCCACGATCCGATCCAGATCGGCCGCACTGGTCGCCAGCGGCTTCTCCACCACCACGTGGCACCCAGCCTCCAGCGCGGCCAGCACCATCGCGGCATGCAGGTGGTTCGGCGCCACGATGTCCACCACCTCCACCCCGGCCTCCAGCAGGCCGGCCAGCGAGCGATGGATCGCCACGTCGGCAAACTCCGCCGCCGCCTCGGCCGCCGAGCCATCCCCATGCGCCACGATGCCGGCCAGCTCCGCGCCCGCTACCTTCCGCCAGGCGCGGGCGTGAAACCTGCCCCAGGCGCCGAAGCCCACCACACCCACGCGCATTGCCTCGCCTCCCATGCCGATCGCGGCATGGTGGCTAGGTTCAGGCGGAAGGCAAGCCGGCGGCCCGGCGCCGCAGCCCCGCCAACCCGAGCAGCCCGGCGCCGAGCAGGGCCATGCTGGCGGGCTCCGGCGTGTCGGTCTGGCTGGCGGCGGCGATATGGGCGTCGATCTGCGCTTCGCTGAGCGCGCTGCGGTAGATCGCCACCTCGTCGATCCAGCCGTCGAAGAAGCGCCCGCCGCTGAAGCCTGCGCCAACGCGGATCGGGCTCGCGGCGATCACGTCACCCAGCGGCGAGGCGGCGGAGCCGATCAGGTTGCCGTCCAGGTACAGGCGCTGGTCGCCCGCCTTGGCCGTCAGCGCCACGTGGTGCCAGCCCGTCGTCTGCGCCGGGGTCAGGATCGGCAGGCCCGCATCGCCGCCGGTGCCGAACACCACGTTGCCGCCGATCGGGAAAACCTGCAGGTGCACGAAGTTCATGCCCAGGCTGCTCACGATCGCCTGGAAGTCGCCGCTGCCGCTTGCCACGTTCACCCAGGCTTCCACGGTCAGCTCGTTCCAGCCGGCCCCGCCAAAGGTGGCGGCAACATTCATGTATTCCTGGCTGCTGCGGGTGAAGCGCACCGCGGTGTTGCCGGGACCGGCCAACGGCCCGGATTCGCCCAGTGTGGGGGTGTTGACGTAGGTGCCGGCGATGCCGTTGCCCGAGGAATCCGCCGCCGTCGTGCCGCTGGTCTCGTTGAACCGCCAATAGGCAAAGGGCGAGTCGGCCATCACCGCCGCGGCATAGGGGCCCGCGAGGGCCGGCGCCGCCGTGGCCAGCAACAGCGTGCCAGCCAGGGCAAAGCGCAAGGAACGGCGGAAAGCGCGATCCAGCTGCATGGCCAAAACCTTAACGAAAGGTGACTCGGATACGCTGATCTACCACTTCGTCAGGTGAATGCAATGAGGCGATTTGCGATTTTTGGTACAACGCCCCCAGCGAAACTGTCAGCCGCGCTCCCACCCACGGCCCTGCAACTCCTCCGGCGTCGCCACCTGCGTCACCGTGCTGGCCGCCGAAGGCACGCCTGCCAAACGTTCATGCCCTTTTCAAATGCAACCGCGTGAATTGTGTGCGTTTCATTCCATTGTCGGCCGCACGGGCAGTGTAATGCAGCGTAACGTGTCATTCCCCGCCGGCGGCGGAAACCTTCTCCAGCCCCTTCGCCGCCACCCACAGCGCCTCCATCTCCTCCAGCGTCGCCTCCCCCGGCGTGCGCCCCTGGCCGGCCAGCGCCGCCTCGATATGGCCGAATCGGCGCGCGAACTTGCCGTTGGCCGCGCGCAGGCAGCGCTCCGGGTCCAGCTCCAGCTTGCGCGCGAGGTTGGCCAGCACGAACAGCAGGTCCCCCACCTCGTCCGCCAGCCGCGCCGGATCGGCGCCGGGCAGCTCGGCCCGCAGCTCCGCCACCTCCTCGTCCAGCTTGTCCAGCACCGCGGCGGCATCAGGCCAGTCGAACCCCACCCGGGCGGCCCGCGCCGTCAGCTTCTGCGCCCGGGTCAGCGCCGGCAGCGCCACCGGAATGCCGGCCAGCGTGCCGGTCTCCGCCCGCGCCGCGCGTTCGGCCTTCTTCTGCTCCTCCCAGGCCGCGCGCTGCATCCCGGCATCGCGCGCCGCCGCCTCGCCGAACACATGCGGGTGGCGCCGCACCATCTTGTCGGCAATCGCCTTTGCCACGTCCGCGAAGCCGAACCGGCCCTCCTCCTCGGCCATGCGGGCGTGGTACACCACCTGGAACAGCAGGTCGCCGAGCTCGTCCGGCAGGGCGGCGAAGTCGCGCCGGGCGATCGCGTCGGCCACCTCGTAGGCCTCCTCGATCGTGTAGGGGGCGATGCTGTCGAAATCCTGCTGCACGTCCCACGGGCAGCCGCCAACCGGCGCACGCAGCGCCGCCATGATGTCCAGCAACCGCCGCAGTTCCGTCTCCGCCTCGCCCATCCCCGCCTCCTGTCCGCGAAGCCGGTTTACGCAGCGCGCCGAAGCGCGGCAAATGCACCCATGACCGACGCCCGCCAGCACGCCCCCGCCGCCGCCCGCAACCGCGACCCCATCCTGGCCGTGCTGCGCCGCCTCGCCCCCGCCCACGGCACGGTGCTGGAAGTCGCCAGCGGCAGCGGCGAGCACGCCGCCCACTTCGCCGCCGCGCTGCCGGGCCTCGTGTTCCAGCCCAGCGACCCCGATGCGTCGCGGCGGGCCAGCATCGATGCCTGGTGCGCCGGCATCGCTAACGTCCGCCCAGCCCTGGCCCTGGATGCCGCCGGCGCCGGCTGGCCCACGGGGCCGTTCAACCTCGTGCTCTGCTGCAACATGATCCACATCGCCCCCTGGTCCGCCGCCGAGGGGCTGGTGGCCGGGGCAGGGCAGGTGCTCCCGCCCGGCGGCGTGTTGCTGCTCTACGGCCCCTTCCGCCGCCAGGGCGTGCCGACGGCCCCGAGCAACGAGGCCTTCGACGCCGACCTGCGCGCCCGCAACCCCGCCTGGGGCCTGCGCGACCTCGCGGCGGTGGACGCGCTGGCCCGCCCCGCCGGCTTCGCCGCGCCAGAGATCACGGAAATGCCCGCCAACAACCTCTGCGTGGCCTGGCGGCGGGCCTGACCCGCTACTGGAAGAACTTCGGGAACTGCTCCACCACCGCCGCCCAGCGGTCGAGATTGTTCGCCAGCGCCTCGGTGGTGGCGCCGCGCTCCACGTCCATGTCCATCTCCACATAGAGCGTGCCGGAATCGGCATAGGCGCGGCCGAAGCGCTTGGTGCGGTTCCACTCCATCACCTTCACCATCGGGATGTTCGCCGCGCCCTCGAACCCCGCCGAGAACTGGATCGAGCCGCAGCGCGCCGCCTGGCACTGGTAGAAATACACGCCGAACTTGCGCCCGCTGACGGCGCTGAGGATCAGCGGATCGCCCTGCCGGTCGGTGGTCTGTTCAACCGGTAGCTTCATGGCGCGCATCACCCCGGCCACCTCGGCCGCGGTCACGCCGCCATCGGGCAGGGGCCCCGCCGCCGCGCTGCCCGCCACGCCCGCCAGCATCGCCGCCGCCAGCACACCATACATGAACCGCATCGCCATCTCCTCCTTGGCAGCCCCCGGCCCGAACCGAGCCGTATCCGCACCGAGTGCCTACCAGCCCTCGCGCCGCACGCCAACCACTGCCTGTCGGACACGTCATCCCGGCGTCATGGGCGGGCAATCCCGCCTCTGGCCGCATGGCCGTGCGCCGCTGGACGCGCGCCCCGCATTCCGCGCGCTGTGGACAAGCCCTGCCCGCATGGGCCAAAAAGTGCGCCTCTGGAGGTCCCGTCATGCCCGCATATCGCTCCCGCACCACCACCCATGGCCGCAACATGGCCGGCGCCCGCGGCCTGTGGCGCGCCACCGGCGTGAAGGACAGCGATTTCGGCAAGCCGATCATCGCCATCTCCAACTCCTTCACCCAGTTCGTGCCCGGCCACGTCCACCTGAAGGATCTCGGCCAGCTGGTCGCCCGCGAGATCGAGGCGGCCGGCGGCATCGCCAAGGAATTCAACACCATCGCGGTGGATGACGGCATCGCCATGGGCCATGACGGCATGCTCTACAGCCTGCCCTCGCGCGAGATCATCGCCGACGCGGTGGAATACATGGTGAACGCCCACTGCGCCGACGCGCTGGTGTGCATCAGCAACTGCGACAAGATCACGCCCGGCATGCTGATCGCCTCGATGCGCCTCAACATCCCCGTGGTGTTCGTCTCCGGCGGGCCGATGGAGGCCGGCAAGATCGAGCTGAAGGGCCACCAGCGCAAGATCGACCTGATCGACGCCATGGTCTACGCCGCCGACGAGAAGTATTCCGATGCCGAGGTGGAGGTGATCGAGCGCTCCGCCTGCCCCACCTGCGGTTCCTGCTCCGGCATGTTCACCGCCAATTCCATGAACTGCCTCACCGAGGCGCTCGGCCTCGCCCTGCCCGGCAACGGCACCACGCTGGCCACCCATTCCGACCGCAAGGCGCTGTTCGAGGAAGCCGGGCGCCTCATCGTGGAGCTGACCAAGCGCTACTACGAAGGCAACGACGACAGCGTGCTGCCGCGCAACATCGCCAGCTTCCGCAGCTTCGAGAACGCGATGACGCTGGACATCGCCATGGGCGGCTCCACCAACACCGTGCTGCACCTGCTGGCCGCGGCGCAGGAGGGCGGGATCCCGTTCACCATGGCCGATATCGACCGCCTCTCGCGCCGCGTGCCCTGCCTGTGCAAGGTGGCCCCGGCCATCGCCGACGTGCATGTGGAGGACGTGCATCGCGCCGGCGGCATCCCGGCGATCCTGGGCGAACTGGACCGCGCCGGGCTGATCCACCGCGACGTGCCCACCGTGCACAGCAAGACCATGGGCGAGGCGCTGGACGGCTGGGACATCATGGTGAAGCCCTCGCCGGCGGTGCAGAAGCTGTTCCGCGCCGCCCCCGGCGGCGTGCCGACGCAGACCGCCTTCAGCCAGTCCTCGCGCTGGGACGAGCTGGACACCGATCGCGAGAAGGGGGTGATCCGCAAGCTGGACAACGCCTTCAGCAAGGATGGCGGCCTGGCGGTGCTGTTCGGCAACATCGCCGAGGAAGGCTGCATCGTGAAGACGGCCGGCGTGGATGACAGCGTGCTGAAGTTCAGCGGCCCGGCCCGCGTGTTCGAAAGCCAGGACGACGCAGTGAAGGCCATCCTGGGCAAGAAGATCAAGGCCGGCGACGTGGTGGTGATCGTCTACGAGGGCCCGAAGGGCGGCCCCGGCATGCAGGAGATGCTGTACCCCACCAGCTACCTGAAATCGACCGGGCTCGGGAAGGCCTGCGCCCTGGTGACGGACGGCCGCTTCTCCGGCGGCACCTCCGGGCTGTCGATCGGCCACTGCTCGCCCGAGGCGGCCGAGGGCGGCGCGATCGGCCTGGTGCGCGAGGGCGACCGGATCGAGATCGACATCCCGGCCCGCAGCATCAACCTCGCCGTCTCGGCCGAGGAACTGGCCGCCCGCCGTGCCGCGATGGACGCGAAGGGCCCCGACGCCTGGCAGCCCGGCCCGCGCCCGCGCCAGGTGAGCGCGGCGCTGCAGGCCTATGCGGCGCTGACCACCAGCGCCAGCCGCGGCGCGGTGCGCGACGTGACCCAGCTGCGCCGCAAGTAGCACGGCGCGCTGGACGGGAGGCCCGGTCCGGCTTCACCCTGCCTTCCCGCACAGGGAGGGCAGGGGGATGGACAAGATCGACCGCTACACCGACACGTTCCGCGAACTAGCGCTGATCTACGGCGCGCTGATCCTGATTGGCGCGACGGTGTTCACGCTGGCCGAGGGCAAGCCGTTCGACGATGCGCTGTGGTGGGCGCTGGTCACCGCCATGACGGTGGGCTACGGCGACATCGCCCCGGCCACCTTCCTGGGCCGCGCGACCGCGGTGATCCTGATGCACGCGGTGCCGCTGGTGATCGCGCCGATCATCGTTACCCGGCTGGTCTCGCGCCTGATCGGCGACCGGGACCGCTTCAGCCATGAGGAGCAGGAGCAGCTGAAGGCGGAGCTGCGGGCGCTGCGGGAGCTGCTGGAGCGGCGGGAGAAGGGGTAGGAAGCGGTTCTTTTTTGAAAAAAAGAACCAAAAAACTTTTCCCCGTTTGATGCGGGCCCATCCGCATCAAACGTGAAAAGTCTTTTTGCTTCTTTTTCTTCAGAAAAAGAAGATACTTACTTACTTCCTTCTATTATTGTCGCTGCCACCTTCTCCGCCGTCATCAGCACCGGAAAGTTGGTGTTCGCCCGCGGCACCACCGGGAAGATCGAGGCATCGCACACGCGCAGCCCGGCGAGGCCGCGCACCCGGCCCTGGGTGTCGGTGACGGCCATCGGGTCGTCCTCCGCGCCCATGCGGCAGGTGCAGCTGGCGTGCCACACGCCCACGGCGGCGCGGCGGACGAAGGCCTCCAGCGCGTCGTCGTCCTGCATCAGGGTGGGCAGGCTGTCGCCCTCCACGATCAGGCTGTCGATCAGCTTGCGGCGCAGGGCGGCGGGGCCGTCGAGCAGTTTGGCCAGGATCGCGGTGGTGAGGCGGTTCTTCACCGTCATGTCCGCCACGGCGCGCACCTTGTCGGAGTAGCTGGCGGCGAAGGCGTCGGAGGCGACTTCCTGGAGTTCCGGCAGGGCGTGCAGGGCGGCGAAGCGGCGGAAGCTCGCCATCAGGCGCTCGAGGTCGCGCCGGTCGGACAGCAGGTTGAAGTCCACGTCGGGGTGGGCGCGCCAGTCCGGGGTGGAGAGGGTGACGGTGCCGGCCTCGCTGAAGGTCTTGTTCACCCACATGTTCATGGTGCCGATCTGGTCGCCCACGGCGTGCCAGGCGGATTTGCTGGAGAGGGTGGCGCCCATGTCCCCGCCCGGCATGCCCGGCAGGCCGGAGGAGAAGCGCAGCACCAGGAAGATGTGGCGCGCGCTGCGGCCGTTGATGCGGGCATGCGGCGGGATGAAGGAGGCCACCGCGATGGAAGGGTGGTCCATCAGCCGCTGGCCGACGCCGGACAGGTCCAGCAGGACGGGGATGCCGAGGCCGCGCAGCTGGGCGGCGGGGCCGATGCCGGCACGAAGGAGGTGGGCCGGGGAGTGGATGGCGCCGGAGCACAGGATCACCTCGCGGGCGGCGAAGTCGCCGGCGGTGGAGGAAACGCCGGTGCAGCGGCGGCCGTCGAAGGAGAGGCCGGTGACCTGGGTGCGGGTGAGCAGGCGCAGGTTGGGCCGGGCGCGCACCTCGGCGGTGAGGTAGCCCATCGCGGCGGTGACGCGATGGTCGTTCACGTTGGAGATCGGCACGGGGAAGTGCCCGTCCTCGAAGCAGCCGTTCTGGTCGGGCAGGTAGGGCAGGCCGGTGCGGGTGAGGACCTCGGAGTAGACCTTCGCGTGCTCGGCCCACTGGTCCTGGAAGATCCGGCGCACGCCGATCGGGCCGTCCTGCCCGTGCAGGTCACCGCCGAAATCCTGGTCGGCCTCCACGCGGCGGAAGAAGGGCAGCACGGCGTCCCAGCCCCAGCCTTCGGCGCCGCGGGCTTCCCACTCGGCGTAGTCCTCCGGCAGGCCCCGATTGGCGAGCTGGCCGTTGATGGAAGAGCCGCCGCCGAGCACGCGCGCCTGCACATAGCGCCGCAGCCGCGGGCGCTCGCCGGGCCGGTTGTGCGACATCGCCTCGGTCGTGACGCGCAGTTCGCTCCAGAGGAAGCGGGGGTTGAGGTAGGCCTTGCCGGGAAAGCTATCCAGCACCTCGGGCGGCACCTGGCCGGGCGGGGTGTCCTCGCCCGCCTCGATCAGCAGCACGCGGCGGAACGGGTCGGCCGAGAGGCGGTTGGCAAGCACCGAGCCGGCGGAGCCGCCGCCGACGATGATGTGGTCCCACTGGTCCATGGCGCGATCCCCCGGCGTCGTGGCCGGGATGATGCGCCATCACTCGCCCTGGCGCACCCCGTCCGTGACGCCCCAGGTGTCGGCGACGCGGTAGCCGGCGGGGTAGGGGTCCGAGGGATCGACGACGTAGCTGTGGAAGCCGGTGATCCAGGCGCGGCCGCGGATGGCCGGGATGATGGCTTGCAGGGGGCCGGCCTGGGCGGTGGCGACGATGCGGCCCTCGAAGCGGCTGCCGATCAGGCTGGTGTGGTCGTAGCGGTCACCGGGCTTCAGCAGGCCGCGGGCGGCCAGCGCGGCGAGGCGGGCGGAGAGGCCGGTGCCGGTGGGCGAGCGATCGGATCGGCCGGGCGCGATGATGCAGGTGTTGCGGCTTTCGCCGCCCGGGGCGGTGAAGGGGGCGTGCAGCTGCACGATGGAGACGCCTGAAATATCAGAATTTTCCGGGTGCGCCACCGGGTAGCGGGCACGGGCGGCCAGGCGGATGCGCTCGCCCAGCACGGCCAGCTCGCGCGCCTCGCCGGGTGCCAGGGCGAAGCCGAGCTTCGTCGCGTCGGTCATGGCGTAGAACATGCCGCCATAGGCGATGTCGATGGCGATGGTGCCGAAACCCTCCACCTCCAGCGGAACGTCCAGATGCGTGGCGAAGCAGGGCACGTTGGTGAGCTCCACCCAGAGCACCTTCCCGCCCTCGCAGCGGGCGAGCACCTCCACGGGGCCGGCCGGCATATCCAGGCGCAGGCGGGTCTCGGGCTCGGTCATCGGTACCATGCCGGTTTCCAGCAGCACGGTGGCGATGCACATGGTGTTGGAGCCGGACATGGGCGGGTATTCCGTCGGCTCCATGATGATGGCGCCGGCCGCGCAATCCGGCCGCTTTGCCGGCACGATCAGGTTCACGTGGCGGGCGACGCTGCCGCGCGGCTCGCAGATCAGCAGCTGGCGGATGTGGTCGTGGTCGCGCTCCATCGCCAGGCGCTGCTCGAACACGGTGGTGCCGGGCGGGGGCAGCACGCCGCCCACGATCACGTCGCCCACCTCGCCCTCGGCATGGCATCCCACCACCTGGATCACCCGGTTGGCGCGCATCGGCAGGCTCCCGCGCGCCCGGGAAGGGGCAGGGGGTCAGGCGCCGGCGGCGGGGTTCAACTGCCGCGACGCCGCCTCGAACCCGTCGGAGATGAAGGGCGGGCGCTTGTAGAGGCCCTTCATCCAGCTCGCCAGCATGCACAATTCCTCAAGCCGCAGCACCTCGTCCAGCGTGCCCGGCGGGAAGCGCACGGCGAAGCTGGCGGCGATGATCTCCAGCAGTTCCTCGACCTGCTCGATGGAGAGGCCGAGGTCGGTCTCCAGCATGGCGCTGCGGGTGAGGCGCGACTCCTCGATGCCGTAGTCGTCGCGGATCGCCTTCACGATCCAGCGAAACATGTGCATCCAGTTGGTCACGCCGTCGGTGGATCGGGCCAGCATGGTCGTGCACGGTAGGGGACGGGGCGAAACAACCCGTTAACAGCGGTTCCCAAGCCGGCGCCGGCGCGCCACTTTGACGGCATGTCCCAACCGATTCGAATCGTCCCCCTGGCCGAGGTGCCCCGGGCCGCGCCGGTGGCGGCGCTGTGGCTGTATCGCGAATGGGGCTACCGCTATCCCGGCCGCACCCCGGGCCAGGCGATCGCGCTGTTCGGGCAGCGCGCCAACACGGACCGGCTGCCGATGGCCTGGATCGCGCTGCGCGGCGAGACGCCGGTGGCGACGGCCAGCCTGATGGAGGTGGAGCGGCCCGGCGACGAGGTCGGGCCCTGGGTGGGCGGCGTGTTCGTCATCCCGTCCTGCCGGGGGCAGGGGCTGGCGGTGCGGCTGATGCAGGTGCTGGAGGCGGCGGCGCCCGGGCTGGGCGCGCGAAGGCTGCTGCTGAGCGCGGCGGCGCCCGAGCTGTATCTCGCGCTCGGCTACGCGCCGACCGGCGCCACCAAGAACGGCGAGCCGGTGATGGAGAAGCGCCTGGTCGCGGGGAGCTAGCGGAACGGGGGCCGGGCCGTGGCGCGCCGCATCGCCACGCATGGAAGTCGCATAAGGTATATTATGGAAAGAGGCGATGCCGCGCCTCAGCCCAGGTCCACGTCCCGGTTGACGTCCTTGTAGAGCAGATAGGCCGCGTCGCCCCAGCCGGTGGGATAGAATTGCTGCGGGCAGTACGGGCCCATCCAGATGAAGTCGTTCTTCCACACCTCGTGCCAGGTGCGGCCCAGCAGGTACATGCCCTGGCCCGACAGCATCAGCAGCCCGTGCTCCATGATGTGCGTCTCGATCATCGCGAAATGCGTGCCGGGCTTGAAGTGCAGGATGTTGACCGCGAAGTCGTAGCGCAGGTCCTCTTCCGGCAGCAGGTGCTGCCAGCTGCGGCCGATGGTGTGGCGCAGCGTGTGCGCCACGTCGTTCACCGGCCGCACGATGGCCGGCGGCGCGCCGAGCCCGGCATCGTCGAACTTCTTGCGAATCCAGGCGATCCGCGCCCCGCCTTCGGTGGCCAGCGCATGCGCCGTGCCCGGCGGCAGGAAGGCATGGCCACCGGCGGAGAGCACGTGGCGCTCGCCGCCCATAGTGATGACGCATGATCCTTCCGTGATATAGTAGAAATGCGAAATCCCGTCCACCCGGCCAGGCATCCCGGTGCCGCCCGGCGGCATCACCAGCAGCGCCTGGACAAATTTCGCCCCCATCTGCGGCGAGGTCTGGAAGAACACCGAGGTGCCGGGCCAGCCCGGCAGCCGGCTTTCCAGGATCCCTTCCGGCGGCATTACCGCGAAGTTGGGATCCACCATGGAGCGGTTGTGCCCGGCCACGCCCGGCGGAATGATGCCTTGTTCCATGACTTTACGCCCGTTCCCTCATTCGCAGCAGGAATTCGGCGCCGGCGTGCAGCACGAGGCCGACGTGCTGGCCTCGGTATCGCGCGGCAGGTCCATCGCCGGGTTGGCCGAGAGGAAGCCGCTCGGCTTCAGCATGAAGCCCGCGTATTCCACCGGCATGATCGGCATGTCCTCCGGCTTGCACACATGGGTATGGCCGAAATTGTGCCACAGCACGATGTCGGCGTTCTCGATCGGCCGGTTCGCCTCGATCCAGGCTGCGATCCCCTCCCCGCCCGGATGCTGGTTGGGGAAGTCGCCGGCCGGAAAGCGCTCCGCCGGGTCGGCCGCGGTCACCCACAGGTGCTTGGTGGCAAAGGCGGCGCGGGTGCGGATGGCGCTGCCTTCCTGGGCCAGCAGCAGCGGCGAGGCAGTGACCGCCAGCTTGTACGCCGGGGCAGCACCAACCACGTTCTTCTTGTTCGGATTGGAGATCTTCCAGTAGCGCCCGGTGCGCCCATCCGCCTCCCGTGCCGCGTCGCGCTCGCGCGCCAGCACGCGGCTCGTGGTGTCGAACACATTGCCGTACGGGTTGTCCTTGCCCCAGGGCCGCGGCACGAACTCGTGCTCGCTGACCGTATTCCCCTCCCCGTCCAGGCTCATGTGCAGCCGGGCGCAGAAGAAATGCTGATGCGTCGGCCCGCCCAGCCCCTCGCCGATCATGCCGCCCCAGGGATAGGGCTCGCCGGGCATCACGGCCGCGGTCTGGATGATGCCGGTGAGCTTCGCCTCCAGCTGGATCGTGCCGTCCTGGTAGAGGTACCAGTAGAAGCCGTAATCGTAGTTGCCCACGGTGGCGAAGAAGCTGATCACCAGCCGGCGGGAGCGCCGGACCTCGCGCACATCGTTGCGGAATTCGTAGTGCTTCCAGAGGGTTCCGTAGTCCTCCTCATGCATGCAGATGGCGTTTTCCATCACGAACGGCGCGCCGTGGTCGTCGGCCGCCGGCACGTTGAAGTAGTGGATGGTGCCCAGGCAATCGCAGCCCAATTGCAAGGCGTTGACGAGCTTTCCTAAGCCGTACTCTCCGGCATCGAAGGCGTTCTTCCAGAAATGGTTGGTGGTGGGGTCGGCATAGGGCACCACCATCTCGGCAATGGAGGCGCGATGGATGATCGGCCGCGCAACCCCCTGATCCACGAAGGAAAGTCGGTGCAGCACCAGCCCTTCGCGCGGGGTGAACCCGACCCGGAAGCGCCAGTTCTGCCAGGACACGTCCCAGCCATCGACCGTGAAGGAGGGGCCTTCCGGCTGCACGATCGACAGCGGCTTCACGTCGGTGCGCGGCGGCGGCAGCGAGTCCGGGTCGTAGTTGCGCTTGGTGCGCGGGATCGGGATCGCCACGGGGTCGTCGACCAGCGTCAGGATGCGCTCGTGCACGAGATCCACCACCGCCACCACCCCCTCGATCGGGTGGGCGTAGCCGTTGTCCCTTGGGCTTTCGCGCCAATAGGAGACGGCACGCACCAGGCGCTGGCCCTTCTCCTCCGGGAAGCCGAAATTGCCGGCCGAGAACGGGTCCACCTGCACCAAAGGCAGGTCGGCATCGGTGATGCCGCGCCGCTTCACGGCGGCCACCCAGCGCGGATCGGCCTTCACGATGCGGTCCAGCTTCATGAAGTCGTCGAGGATGATCGGCGGCTGGCCCTCGGTCTCCACCTGGCGCCAGGCTTCCACTCGCCCGCCGGTGAGATCCAGCAGCACCTCCAGGATCGCGCCGGACTGCGTGTCCAGCAGCACCACCCGCGCCGAGCGCGTGATCCCCTGCCCCGGCCGGAACGCCAGCACCGCCGCCTTGGCCGGCTCCACCAGTTCCAGCAGCGTGAAGCGCATGGTGTCGCGGAACCCGGCATGGCCGGTGACCAGGCGCTGCACCGCGGCGATCTCCGCCTCCGTCAGCGGATCCAGCGGATGGCGGATGGCGGTGGCGGCGAGCGTGTCCATGGGGGGCTCCGGAGGCTTGGCGTTGCGGCGCAGCATGCCGTGGCGCCTGCCGCGCTCCAAGCGAAACCTAGCCGGGCAGCTCCAGCACCATCCCGTCCACCCCCGCCTCCACCCCCGGGGGAAGGTTGGCCTGCATCCAGGCCCAGTCCATGTCGGTGCCCATGTGCGTCAGGATCGTGCGCCGCGGGCGCAGGCGGTCCACCCAGCGCAGCACCTCCTCCAGCCTGGCGTGGGTGTTGTGCGGCTGGCGCTGGAAGCAGCCGACCACCCAGGTGTCCACGCCGGCCAGCACCGTGAAGGCGCGCTCATCCAGCCGCACCACATCGGTGGAATAGCCGAAGCCGCCGATGCGCAGGCCCAGCGTGGTGACCATGCCGTGGTCCTGCGCGAACAGCCGCACCGGGATGCCGGCGGGCGCAATCTCGTCCTCCGGCGCCACTTCCACCGGCTCCATCACCGGGCGGTAGAACCCCGGCGGGCGCCAGGGGCGGAAGGCATAGGCGAAGCGGGTGGTGATGTCGGCCAGCGTGACCGCGGTGCCGAAGGCCTGCAGCGGGCGGCCGGCGATGCGGTTGAGGATGCGGACGTCATCCAGCCCCGTGATGTGGTCGGCATGGGCGTGGGTGTAGAGGATGGCATCCACCCGCGCGATCCCGGCGGCGAGCAGCTGGCCGCGCATGTCCGGCCCCGTGTCCACCAGCAGCGTTCGGCCCGCGGCCTGCACCGCGATGCTGGTGCGGGTGCGGCGGTTGCGCGGCTCGGCGGGGTCGCATTCGCCCCAGTCCCCTGCCCCGTCATCGCCGCCGATCATCGGCACCCCGGCGGAACCGCCGGTGCCGAGCAGCGTGATGCGGATCACGCCGCCTTCCGGAACAGCCGGCGGAAATTGGCGGTGGTGAGCGCGGCGATCTCCTCCGCCCCCAGGCCGTGGACCTCGCCGAGCACGCGGGCGGTGTGGGCCACGTAGCCGGGCTCGTTGCGCTTGCCGCGGAACGGCACCGGGGCGAGGTACGGCGCGTCGGTTTCCACCAGCAGCCGGTCCTTCGGCACGTCGCGGGCGATGTCGCGGAGTTCCTGGGATTTCGGGAATGTCAGGATGCCGGAGAAGCTGACATAGCCGCCCAGCGCCAGCGCCGCCTCGGCCAGGCCGCGGCCGGAGCTGAAGCAGTGCAGGAGGAAATCGAAGGGGCCGTCGGCGGCCTCCTCGCGCAGGATGTTCGCGATGTCGTCATCGGCATCGCGGGCGTGGATGCACAGCGGCAGGCCGGCGAGGCGGGCGGCTCGGATATGGGCGCGGAAGCCGGCCTGTTGCCGGTCGCGCGGGGCCTTGTCGTAGAAGTAGTCGAGTCCGGATTCGCCGATTCCGATCACGCGGGGGTGGTGCGTCTCGGCCACGATGGCCTCGGGCGTGGGCAGATCCTCCGCACCGGCGTTGTGCGGGTGGATGCCGACCGTGCACCACACGCTGGGATGGGCCTCGGCCAGAGCGCGCATCTCGGCGGAGCGGCTGAGGCGGGTGCCGATGGTCACCATCTCGCCCACGCCGGACGCGGCCGCGCGGGCCAGCACGGCGGTGAGGTCCTCGCCCTGGAAGTAGTCGAGGTGGCAGTGCGAATCGATCAGCATCAGGCGCCTACTCGGCCTCTTCCACGAAGCGCGGGAACACCCCCTGCGGCGGCGGCAGCGCGGTGCCGGCGGGCAGCGGGGCGGCGAGGGCGGTGAAGGCGCGGCCATCCTCGGGCACGCCGAGCTGGTCCAGCATCGCCGCCGTTTTCTCCGGCATGAAGGGTTGCAGCAGGGTGGCCACGGTGCGGATCACGTCGGCCAGCACGCGCAGCACATGGGCCATGCGCACCGCATCGGTCTTGCGCAGCGCCCAGGGGGCCTGGCGGTCGATATAGGCGTTGGCGGCGCGGATCACTTTCCAGATCTCCTCCAGCGCCTCGCCGAAGGCCTGGCGGTCCATCTGCGCCCGCACCGACGGCAGCAGCGCGGCGGCGGCGGCCAGCATCTCCTCGTCGTCGGGCGTGCGCGGCCCGGCTTCCGGCAGCTTTCCCTCGCAGTTGCGCGCGATCAGCGACAGGGAGCGCTGGGCGAGGTTGCCGAGGTCGTTGGCGAGTTCGACATTCAGCCGCGAGACCAGCGCCTTGCGGCTGAACGTGCCGTCGTTGCCGAAGGGCACCTCGCGCAGCAGGAAGTAGCGCAGCGAATCCAGCCCGTAGGTGTCGGCGAGTTCCTGCGGGTCCAGCACGTTACCGAGCGACTTGCTCATCTTCTCGCCGCCCACGGTCCACCAGCCATGGGCGAAGATGCGCCTGGGCGGCGCCAGCCCCGCGGCCATCAGCAGCGCCGGCCAATAGACGGTGTGGAAGCGCAGGATGTCCTTGCCCACCACGTGCACATCCGCCGGCCAGAAGCCCCAGCGCGGGTCGGCCTCGTTGGGGAAGCCGGCGGCGGTGATGTAGTTGGTCAGCGCATCGACCCAGACATACATCACGTGGGCGGGGTCGCCCGGCACCGGGATGCCCCACTTGAAGCTGGTGCGGCTGACGGAGAGGTCGCGCAGCCCCGACTTCACGAAGCTGGTCACCTCGTTGCGGCGGGTGGCCGGCAGGATCACGTCGGGCGCGGAATCGTAGTATTCCAGCAGCTTGTCCTGCCAGGCGGAGAGGCGGAAGAAGTAGCTGGGCTCCACCACCCACTCCACCGGCGCGCCCGAGGGGGCCACGCGGGTGCCGTCTGGCCGGGTGGTGAGTTCCTCCTCGTCGTAGAAGGCCTCGTCGCGCACCGCGTACCAGCCCTCGTAGCCGCCGAGATAGATCTCGCCGCGATCGACCAGCCGGCGCCACAGCTCCTGGCAGGCGGCCTTGTGGCGCTCCTCCGTGGTGCGGATGAAGTCGTCGTTGGAGATCGCCAGGCGCTCGGTGAGGCCGCGGAACAGCGCCGAGGTGCCGTCGGTGAATGCCTGGGGGCTGACCCCCGCGGCCGCGGCGGCCTGCTCCACCTTCTGGCCGTGCTCGTCGGTGCCCGTGAGGAAGAACACGTCGAACCCGTCCAGCCGCTTGAAGCGGGCCATCACGTCGCAGGCGATGGTGGTGTAGGCGTGGCCGATATGCGGCGCGCCATTCACGTAGTAGATCGGGGTCGTGATGTAGTATTTTGGTTTCATGGCGCTTTCATCGGCCAGGGGGCGCCACGCCAGTGGCCAGCATCCGCAGGCCGCTCACCACGGCCTGGCGCTTGTCCAGGTAGGCGCCCTCGGTCTCGTCCTGCAGGCGTCTCAGCGCGTGCCACAAATCGATCCAGGCGGAAAGGGGCCGGGCGCCGAGCAGCCTTGCCTGTTCCGGGTCCGCCCGCCCGCGCGCCGCCTCGCGCACCGCCGCCGCGATGGCCGCGGCCAGCAATTCCATGAAGGTGGCGAAGGCGTCGTCGTCGCGGCCGAGCTTGTCGGCCACCTCGTGCGCGCGGGCCACATCGAGTGCGGCGATATCGGCCAGCACCTCGTCCACCAGCCCGGCGTAGCCGATCGCCCCGCGCCCGGCGAGGTCCAGCGCGCGGCCGATCGAGCCGTCGGCCAGCATGGCGATCCGCTCCGCGTCGCCCTCGGCGAGGTCCGGGGCGTAGCGCCGCAGCAGCGTGGCCACGGTGGCCTCCGGCAGCGGCGCGAGGTCCAGCCGGCGGCAGCGGCTGCGGATGGTCGGCAGCATGGCGCCCACGGCGGAGCACACCAGCAGCAGCACCGCGCGCGGCGGCGGCTCCTCCAGGATCTTCAGCAGCGCATTGGCCGAGGCGCGGTTGAGATGCTCCGCGCCGTCGATCACCACCACGCGCCAGCCGCCCTCGGCCGGGGTGAGCTGCAGGAAGGGCGGGATGCGCCGCGCGGTGTCCACCACGATGCCGGCCCGCATGCGCTTGCGCTTCTCGTCCCACTCGCGTTCCACCGTCAGCAGGTCGGCATGGCTGGCGGCGGCCACGCGGCGGAAGGTGGGGTGGGTGTCCGGCAGGGCGAGGTCCTCCCCCGGCGTGCCGCCGGCCAGCAGACGGCGGGCGAAGCGGAAGGCGAGCGTGGCCTTGCCGATGCCCTCCGGCCCCGCGATCAGCCAGGCATGGTGCAGCCGGCCGGAGCGCATCGACTCCGCCAGCATCGACTCCACCGACTCGTGGCCGAGCAGCAGCGGATTCGCGCGCGGGGATGGAGGACCGGACATTGCTGGTGTCCCTACCCCTCACCCCGGCCCTCTCCCCCAAGGGGAGAGGGAGCAGGTGGTGCCGCAGCGAAAGCCCTCTCCCCTTGGGGGAGAGGGTTGGGTGAGGGGTTCTCGCCGCGCGCCGTGCCGAGGATCAGCTGCAGCACCCCATCCAGGTTGGCCATGACATCGTTGTTCCACACCCGCAGGACACGATACCCCTCCCGCGCCAGCCAGTCGTCCCGCACGGCATCACGGCGCGGATCGGCATGGCCCGCTCCGTCCACCTCCACCACCAGCCGTGCCGCCGGGCAGAAGAAATCCACCACATAGGGCCCGATCGGCACCTGCCGGCGGAACTTGAGCCCGCAGAGCTGCCCGCCGCGCAGCGTGGCCCAAAGAAGCTGCTCCGAGGCCGTTGCCCTGCGGCGCAGCATCCGTGCCCGCGCGATGCTCACGCCCCCAGCCTTTCCCGCACGGCGGCCAGGATCGTGCCGGCCACGTGGTCCTCGCTGGGCGTGCCGTCCAGCACCAGGCAGCGGGCGGGCTCGGCGGCGGCGACGGCGAGGAAGCCCTCGCGGATGGCGCGGAAGAACGGGGCGCCGAGCTTTTCGTAGCGGTCGGCGGCGGCGCCGCGGGTGGCCAGGCGGGCGAGCGAGACCTCCACCGGCACGTCGAGCACCAAGGTGAGGTCGGGGCGGGCGCGCAGCAGGCCGGTGAGGGTGGCGATGGCGGCGCGGTCGGCGCCCTGCCCCCAGCCCTGGTAGACCATGGTGGAATCGGCGAATCGGTCGCACACCACCCACATGCCGGCCGAAAGCGCGGGCAGGATGGTGCGCTCCACGTGCTCGGCCCGGGCGGCGAAGTGCAGCAGAGTCTCGGCCGGGGCCGACCAGTCGATCGCCCCGCCCAGCAGCAGGCCGCGCAGGTGCTCCGCCCCCGGTGCGCCGCCGGGCTCGCGGGTGAGCAGCACCGGCAGGCCCTGGGCGGCCAGGGCATCGGCCAGGCGCCGCGCCTGCGTGGACTTGCCGCCGCCCTCGCCGCCCTCCAGCGTGATGAACCGCCCTGGCGCCAAGCTATCCGCC
>CANHCJ010000031.1 GCA_947458025.1 Rhodospirillales bacterium
CCCCCGCCGCGCCCGCGGCCCACCGGCGCGTCCGAACGCGAAAACGGCGGAACGGGGCCAAACCCCGCTCCGCCGCCGCACGCCTATTTCATTACGCTATCGAAACTTATTCAGACCCGCCGCACGTCATAGAACTGCGGAAAGCCCATCCGCACCCCCGTGATGCTCCGGCTGAACGCCGTCGGCCCGAAATTGATGCCCAGCGGCAGATGCGCGGGAGCCTTCATGAACTCCACCTGCAATTCCTCGCAGATCCGCTTCTGCTCGGGGATCTCCCGCGCATCGAACCACGCCGCCCGCAGCGCCTCGATCCGGGGGTTGTCCGGCCAGCCGAACCACGCCCGGTCCCCGTTCGCCCGCAACCCCAGGTTCGCCGCCGGGTCGAAATTGTTGGTGCCCGTGAGGTAGGTGTAGAAGATGTTCCACCCGCCCCGGTCGATCGGCCCCTTGTTCGCCCGCCGCTGGATCGTCGTGCCCCAGTCCACCGCCTGGTAATCCACGTTCAGCCCCAGCTTCTTGAACAGGTCGCTGCCCACCAGCGCCAGCCCGTTCGTCGCCGGGTAGTCCACCGCCCCAAGCATCACGATCCGCTCGCCCTTGTAGCCGCTGGCCTGGATCTCCCGGCGCACCCGGTCCAGGTCCCGCCGCCCGATCAGCGGCTCCAGCCCCGCCTCGCTCGCCATCGGCGTCCCGGGCGTGAACAGCCCCACCCGGTCCTTCCACAGCGTCCGGTCCTCGCCCATCGCCGCGGTCATGAACTCCGCCTGGTCGATCGCCCCCAGCAACGCCCGCCGCAGCGCCGGGTTGTCGAACGGCGGCAGCAGGTGGTTGAACCGCATCACCCCGATCCCGCCGATCACGTCCGGCTGCGTCGCCAGCCGCGGGTTGCGCCGGATCATCTCCATCAGGTCGGTCGCCGGGTTCTGCACCCAGTCCACCTCCCCGTTCACCAGCGCGTTCACCGCGGTGGAGGCATCGGGGATCACATGCCACTCCACCCGATCGAAATGCGCCACCTTCGGCCCCGCGGTGAACGTCGCCGGCCCGTCCTTGCGCGGCACGTAGCCGGCGAACTTCTCGTACACTACCCGGCTGCCCGGCACCCGCTCCCCGGTCACGAACCGGTACGGCCCACTGCCCACCATCTCCGTCACCTGCCGGTTCGGATCGGTCATCGCCAGCCGCTCCGGCATGATGCAGGGCATCGGCGTGCCGGTCTTGCCCAGCGCGTTCGGCAGCAGCGGGAACGGCTTGTTCAGCCGGAACCGGATCGTCCGGTCATCCGGCGCGGAAAGCTCGTCGGTCGCCGCCATCAGCGCCTGCCCGAACGCATCGCGCGCCGAGAACCGCCTGATGCTCGCCACCGCATCCCGCGCCCGCACCGGCTCCCCGTCATGGAAGCGCAGCCCCTCGCGCAGCGTCAGCGTCCACTGCTTGCCGTCATTCTCGACCACATGGCCTTCCACCATCTGCGGCCGCACCACGTAGGTGTCGTCCTGCCCGTACAGCGTGTCGAACACCGCATAGCCGTGGTTGCGCGCCACCGTTGCCGTGGTGAACACCGGATCGAGGATCGCAAGGTCCCCCTCCGGAATGATCTTCAGCACCGATCGCCCTTGCGCCCGCGCCACGTTGGGGGCGGCCAGGGCGGCGGCGGAAGCGGCCAAAAAGCTGCGGCGTTTCATCATCCCGTCTCCTTCTGCACCGGCGCCGCACCTGCTAGGCTGCGCCGTCCAAGAAGAGGTTATGCCATGCGCGCCGCAGTCTTCCGCAAGGGTGATCTGGTCGTCGACACCATTCCGGATGTCGTCCTCCAGGAAGGCCAGGTCCTCGTCCGCGTCCGCGCCTGCGGCATCTGCGGCTCCGACCTCCACGCCGCCAAGTTCCCGGACCAGTTCGCCGAGCTCTCCCGCCGCGGCGGCAGCCGCTGGACCATCGACGCCAACCGCGATGTCGTCTTCGGCCACGAATTCGTCGGCGAGATCGTGCAGAACGGCCCCGGCACCACCGGCCGCTTCGCCCCCGGCACCATGGTCACCTCCATGCCGCTCACCATCTCCGGCACCAATGTCCAGGGCCTCGGCTACAACCCGGAGATCGCCGGCGCCTACGCCGAATACGTCCCGCTCGCCGAGCGCATGCTGCTCCCCATCCCGCCGGGCATGGACCCCGACCACGCCGCCCTGGTGGAACCCATGGCCGTCGGCGTCCACGCCGTGAACTTCGCCAACCTCGCCGGCAACGATGTCGCCCTCGTCGTCGGCTGCGGCCCCATCGGCCTGGCCGTCATCGCCGCCCTCAAGCTGCGCGGCGTCAGCCCGATCATCGCCTCCGATTTCTCCCCCCGCCGCCGCGAGCTGGCCCGCCAGATGGGGGCGGACATCGTGCTCGACCCGAAGCAGGCCAGCCCCTACGCCCAGCTCTCCGACAGCATCACCCCGCCCGGCTTCGATGCCAGCCGCTACGCCGCCCTGTTCGGCGCCGGCCCGAAGCGCCGCCCGGCCGTGGTGTTCGAATGCGTCGGCGTCCCCGGCGTGATCAACGAGATCATGGAGGGCGCGCCCGTCGGCGCCCGCATCGTCGTCGTCGGCGTCTGCATGGAGCCGGACCAGTCCTACCCGTTCTTCGGCATCGTCAAGCAGCTCAGCCTGCAGTTCGTCCTCGCCTACACCGCCCAGGAATTCGCCGACACGCTGCAGTACATCGCCGACGGCCGGATGAACGTCGCCCCCCTCATCACCGGCCGCGTCGGCCTCGATGGCGTCCGGCAGGCCTTCGCCGACCTCGCCAACCCCGAGACCCACGCCAAGGTGCTGGTGGAGCCCTGGCGCTGAGCGCCACCACACAGCCGGTCTCCGCAAGCGACTACCGCCGCGGCGCCCTTCTCGTCACCGGCGCCATCGTCGTCTGGAGCACCGCCGGCGTGCTGGCGCGCTGGGTGGAGGTGGACCCCTGGACCACCCTGTTCTGGCGCTCCGTCTTCGCCGCCGCCAGCCTGCTCGCCTACCTGGTCTGGCGCGACGGCACGCGCTGGACCGAGGGCTTCCGCCGCCTCGGCCGCGTCGGGGTGGCGATGGGGCTGTGCTTCGCCGCCTCGATGATCTGCTTCATCAACGCCCTCGCCCTCACCACGGTCGCCGCCGTGCTGGTCTTCCAGGCCGCCGCCCCGCTGTTCGCCGCGGTGCTGGCCTATTTCTTCCTGCGCGAGCGCGTCACCCCGCGCACCGCCTGGGCCATCGCGCTCTCGCTGCTCGGCGTCGGCCTCATCGTCTCCAGCTCCGGCGATGCCGGGCGCATGTGGGGCAACCTGATCTCCGCCGTGATGGGCCTCACCTACGCGCTCACCGTCGTGCTCGCCCGCATGGAGCGCAACGTGCCCACCACGGAAGCCACCCTGCTCGGCGTGGTGGTGGTGGCGATCGTCAGCGCGCCGATGGCCGAGATGTCCGTGCCGGCCTGGGACATGGCGCTGCTGGCCGTGTTCGGCATCTTCCAGATGGGCCTGGCGCTCATCATGTTCACCACCGGCGTGCGCCTGATCCCCTCGGCCGATGCCGGGCTGATCTCGGTGCTGGAAGCCGTGCTGGCGCCGATCTGGGTCTGGCTGGTGTTCCGCGAGGACCCGGGCACGATGACGCTGATCGGCGGGGCGGTGGTGATCGCGGCGGTGGCCTGGGCGGCGACGGCGGAGAGGAAGTAAGGGTCTTCTTTTTTCTGAAGAAAAAAGAAGCAAAAAAGACTTTCCCCGCTGGCGCGCGTGCCAGTCAGCCAGCACGCGTGCAAGCGGGGAAAAGTTTTTTGGTTCTTTTTTTCAAAAAAGAACCTCTTACCTTGTCCAAACCGGCACCCCACCCGCCGGCCGCTTCAACCGGTACAGCACATGCCGCGCCAGTTCATGCCCCGCCGGCACGTCCGGATGGTCGAAATCCTCGGCGGGATCGCGGGTCATGCCCAGCTTCTCCATCACCCGGATGGAGGCCCGGTTCTGCAGCGAAGTCACGGCCACCACCTCCGGCACGCCGTGCACCTCGAACACGTCGCTGATCGCCGCCCGCGCCGCCTCGGTGGCGTAGCCATGGCCCCACCATTCCCGGCCGATGCGCCACACCACTTCCACGCAGGGCGCACAGGGCAGCCCGGCCTTCACCCGCCGGGCGCCGACGCGGCCAATCAGCGGCGAGACGCGCGGCGCCTCCACCGCGAAGGGGCCGAAGCCGTCCTGCATGGTCTGCACCAGCATGCGCGCCATGGCCCGGTCGGAGTCCTCGCGGGTGAGCGGCGCGGGGTAGTAGCGCATCGTCTCGGGGTCGGCGCTGATCGCCGCCATGCGCTCCCAGTCGTCGTCCCACCAGGGCCGGAGCATCAGGCGCTCGGTTACCAGCATGCGGCCTCCATGGCGGCGCGAACCTGGGCCGCGGTGGGAATCGGGGCGACGGCGCCGTAGCCCTGGCATTTCAGCGCCGCGCAGGCGGCGGCGTAGCGGGCGGCCTGTTCCGGCGTGTCCCCGGCCACGGTGCGGGCGAGGAAGCTGCCGCAGAACGCATCGCCGGCCCCGGTGGCATCCACCGGCGCGCACGGGAAGGGCGGGATGCGCAGCCGCGTGCCCGGCGTGGCCAGCAGCGCACCCTGGTCGCCCATCTTGAGCACCACCAGGCGGGGGCCCATGCGCAGGTAGAAATCGGCGATCACGTCGGGCTCGGAGAGGCCGGTCAGCGCCTGGGCGTCCTCCAGGCCCGGGAAGGCGATGTCCGCCCGGCCGATCGCGGCATGGATCACCGCGGCGGCGCGGGCGGGCGGCCACAGGCGCGGGCGGTAGTTGGTGTCGAACGCCACCGTGGCGCCGGCGGCACGGGCGAGGTCGATGGCGTGGAACACCGCATCGGCCGCCGAGGCGGAGATGCCGAGCGAGATGCCGGAGGCGTAGAACACCCGGGCGCCCCGCACGAGCCCCGCATCCACATCGCCGGGACCATAGCCGGCGGCGGCCGAGGTGCTGCGGTAATAGAGGAAGGCATGGCCCGCGGCGGAGTGGGTGACGAAATACACCGCCGTCGGCCGCTCGGCCGAAAGCCGCACGCCGGAGACATCAATGCCCTCGCCGCGCCAGAGGTCGAGGAAGCGCTCACCGGCCACGTCCTGCCCCACGGCGGTGAGGTAGGCCACCTTCGCGCCCTGGCGCGCGGCGGCCACGGCGGCGTTGGAGGTGTCGCCGCCGAAGCCTTCCAGGTACATCCGCCGGCCATCGGGGCCGGAGGGTTGCTGGTTGAACTCCAGCAACGGCTCGCCCATGCACACAATGTCCGTCACAGGATGGCCCTCGCCGCCGCCTGGATCGCATCCTTGTCGCCGGCGGCGATGCGGCGCTCGTCCACCAGCGCCCCGCCCATGCCCACGAAGCTGGCGCCTGCGGCGAGGTAGGCAGCGACGTTACCGGGCTCCACGCCGCCGGTGGGGCAGAAATCGACGCCGGGGAACACGCTGCGCAGCGCCTTGATGTGGCCTGGCCCGCCCACGGAGGAGGCGGGGAAGATCTTCACCACATCCGCCCCGGCGGCCAGGGCCGCGCGCACCTCGGTGGGGGTGAGGGCGCCATGCATCAGCAGCGCGCCCGCCGTACGGCAGGGGGCGGCGAGGGTGGGGTCGGTCCAGGGGGCGACGATGAAGCGCGCGCCGGCGGCAAGGCACGCCTCGGCGGTGGCGGCATCGGGCACGGTGCCGGCGCCGAGCAGCAAATCCTTCTCGGCCGCCAGCTCGCGGATCAGGGCCGGGGCGTCGGGGATGGTCATGGTCAACTCGAAGATGCGCAGCCCGGCCTCGCGCAGCCAGCGCACGGCGGTGGCGGCATGGGCGGCGGTGGATGTTCGCACCACCGGCACCACGCGGGCGGCGCGCAGCGCCTGGATCATCTCGGCCTGGGTCATCTTCGGCCCTCCCTTGGGCCTGGATACCATGCCATCCCGCCGGGGCAAGGAGTGGTCTGGCCGCCGCGCCGCCGTGTGGAGATTGCCGGCCGGGGCGGCGCGGGCGAGGCTGGCGCACACCAAGGGGAGATGCCGCCATGGCCACGCAACAGGAGAAGTTCGCCGCCTTCCGCGCCCTGCACGAAAGCGGCTGCTTCGTGATCGCCAATGCCTGGGATGCCGGCTCGGCCAAGGTGCTGGCCGGCATCGGCTTCCCGGCGCTCGCCACCTCCAGCGGCGCCAGCGCAGGCATCCTCGGTCGCCGCGACGGGCAGGTGACGCGCGCGGAGGCGCTGGCCCATGCGCGCGACGTGGTGGCGGCCACCGACCTGCCGGTGTCCGCCGACCTGGAGAAGGGCTTCGCCGATGCGCCCGGCGAGGCCGCCGAGACCTACCGCCTGGCGCTGGGCACCGGCCTGGCCGGCGGCTCGATCGAGGATGCCAGCGGGGACAAGGACAGGCCGATCTACGATTTCGACCTCGCCGTGGCGCGGGTGGAAGCGGCGGCGGCGGCGGTGCGCGGCACCGGCTTCGTGCTGACGGCGCGGGCCGAGAACCACCTGCGCGGCGTGACCGACCTCGACGACACGATCCGCCGGCTGCAGGCCTATGCCAAGGCGGGGGCGGACGTGCTGATGGCGCCCGGCCTGCCCGACCTCGATGCGGTGAAACGCGTGTGCGCGGCGCTGGACCGGCCGTTCAACTTCATGGCCGGCATCCCGAAGCGCAGCTTCACCGTGCCGGCGCTGGCGGCCTGCGGGGTGCGGCGGGTGAGCCTGGCCACCTCGCTCTACCGCGCCGCCATGACCGGGCTGATCCAGGCGGCGCGCGAGGTGCACGGCCAGGGCACGATGGGCTACGTGGACAGCGCCCTGCCGGGGGCGGAGATCACCGGCTACTTCGGCTGATCGGGCCGGGGCTTCGCCGCCTCCAGCGCCGCATCGGCCCAGGCCTCCAGCCCGCGGGCATTCTGGTTCACCTGCTCCACCTGGCCGCGCAGCGAGCCGAGGCTCTGGTCGTACTCGGTGAGCGAGCCGCGCAGCGCCTCCACGTTGCCGCGCAGGCCCTGCAGGGCGCCGCGCCACTGGCCCACCGCCACGCGCTGCTCGGCCACGGCGCGCTCCAGCGCGGCCAGGGCGCGTTGCAGGCGCTCGGTGGGGTTGTCCATGGCCGGCGGCTGGTCCGGCACGGCGGTGGGGCCGCCGGGCGCTTCGGCGGGCCGGCGGGGGAAGGGGATGATGCGGGCGCTGGAAATGTCCGTCATTGAAATTCTCCCTGAGACGAACTCCTAATAGAAGGTAAACCGTCTCATGGGAAGGGACATTTCTACGTAGCAGTACCAGGGCGGCGCGCTGGTGACATCTCATTCATGAACAAGGCCCTAGGCTGCGTGGCAGCATATCACGAGGCCCGAATGGACCAGAATGGCACTTCCTGGCAGCACCGTGTCGCCTTCATGGGCATCACGCCGCAAACCCGCGCCACGTTGCGCGCCTTCTGGCCACATGTGGAGAAGGGGCTGCCGGCGATCCTGGAGTCCTTCTACGCCCATGCCCGCAGCGTGCCGGCGCTGGCGCAGCTGATCGGCAGCCGGCTGGACGGGCTGAAAGCGGCGCAGGGGAAGCACTGGGCGCGGCTGTTCTCCGGCGCGTTCGACGACGAATACTACGTAAGCGTGCGCACCATCGGCGAGGTGCATGCCAGGATCGGGCTGGAGCCGCGCTGGTACATCGCCGGCTACAACCACGTGCTGGAGCGGCTGATCCGGCTGGCCGCGCAGGCCAACCGCTTCAGCCCCGGCCGCACCGCCGAGACCGCAGCGGCGGTGACCACCGCGGTGATGCTGGACATGGACGTGGCGATCTCCGTCTATCTGGATGGCCGCGCCGCCTCCGAAGCGCGCGGCCGGGCGGACAGCCTGGCGCGCGCCTGCGACAGCTTCATCGGCGAGGCCTCCGGGCTGGTGACCGGCATCGCCGGCGCCTCCACCGAGTTGCAGGCGACCGCCGAGAGCCTGGATGCCATCGCCGGCGACACCGCCAGCCGTGCCAGCGCCGCCTCCGACCTCGCCGGCCAGGCCAGCAGCAACGTGCAGACCGTGGCCGCCGCGGCGGAGGAGCTTTCGGCCTCCATCGCCGAGATCACCCGCCAGGTGACCCAGGCGACGCAGGTGGCCGCGCGGGCGGCCGAGGATGCCGAGCGGACCGATACGGTGGTGGCCCGGCTTTCGGAGGCCGCGCGGCGGATCGGCGACGTGGTGGGGCTGATCGGCTCCATCGCCGGGCAGACCAACCTGCTGGCGCTGAACGCCACGATCGAGGCGGCGCGCGCCGGGGAGGCCGGCAAGGGCTTCGCGGTGGTGGCGAGCGAGGTGAAGGCGCTGGCCACCCAGACCACGCGCGCCACCGAGGAGATCGGCCGCCAGATCGGCCATATCCAGTCTGCCACGCAGGAGGCGGTGGGGGCGATCCACGGCATCGCCGGCGTGATCGGCGAGATCCGCGGCATTTCCACCGCCATCGCCGCGGCGGTGGAGGAGCAGGGAGCGGCCACCGCCGAGATCGCCCGCAACGTGCACGAGGCGGCGCGCCACACCGGCGATGCCGGAGGCGCGATCGACGGGGTGAGCCAGGGCGCCGGGGAGGCCGGGCATGCCGCGGCCACGGTGCTGACGGCGGCGACCGACCTTTCCACCCAGGCCGCCTCGCTGCAGCGCGCGGTGGCCGGCTTCGTGAACACGCTGAAGGCGGCCTGATCGCCGACCCGGGGAACGATCTGGGCCTGGGGGGCGGAATCCTGTATAGGGTTCCGCCCTGCCGCTGGACCCCGACGGAATGGCCGCCGCGCTCGACATCCTCGTCATCTTCCTGCTGATCGTGCTGAACGGGCTGTTCGCCCTCAGCGAGATGGCCCTGGCCTCCTCCAACCGCAGCCGCCTCGGCATCCTGGAGGCGCAGGGGGTGCGCGGGGCCGCGCGGGCCCGGCGGCTGGCCGAGGACCCGCAGCGCTTCCTGCCGGCGGTGCAGGTGGGCATCACGCTGATCGGCATCATGTCGGGCGCGTTCGGCGGGGCACGGCTCTCGGCCCAGCTCACGCCCGTGCTGGCCGGCGTGCCGCTGCTGGCGCCGTTCGCGGAGACGCTGGCGGTGACGCTGGTGGTGGTGTGCATCACCTATTTCTCGCTGGTGATCGGCGAGCTGGTGCCCAAGCAGATCGCGCTGCAGAACCCGGAGCGCCTGGCTGCCTATGCCGCGGGGCCGCTGGAGACGCTGGCGCGCGCCGCCACGCCGGTGGTGTGGGTGCTGGGCGTCTCCTCCCGGCTGCTGATGCGCGTGGCCGGCATCCAGCGCACCGGGCAGCAGACCGTCTCGGAAGAGGAGATCAAGGCGCTGCTGGTGGAGGGCGAGCAGACCGGCGTGCTGGAGATGGAGGAGCGCAGCATGATCGAGCGCGTGCTCCGGCTGGCCGACAAGCCGGTGCGCGCCATCATGACCCCGCGCAACGAGGTGGCGTGGGTGGACATCACCGACAGCCAGGCGGAGATCGCCGCGGCGCTGAAGCGCTGGCCGCGCTCGCGCTTCGTGGTGTGCAACGGCAGCGTGGACAACGTGGTGGGCGTGGTGCAGGCCAAGGCGCTGCTGGACACGGTGCTGGACGGGCGGCCGCTGGCGATCGGGGCCGCGCTGCGCCAGCCGATCGTGATGCCGGATACCGTGACCGCGCTGGATGCGCTGGAGCGGCTGCGGGCGGACGATTTGGGCCTGGCGCTGGTGATGGACGAGTACGGCAGCTTCGAGGGGCTGGTGACGGCGCACGACCTGCTGGAGGCGATCGTGGGCGACCCCGAGAGCGCGGCGCCAGCGCCGGACCGCGGCACGGAGCAGGACGAGAGCGCGCTGATGCTGGACGGCATGATGCCGGTGGACGAGGTGAAGGCGCGCCTCGGCCTGCCCGCCCTGCCCTCCACCGGCACCTACCACACGCTGGCCGGGCTGGTGCTGGCGCTGCTGCGCCGGGTGCCGCGCCAGGGCGACCGGATCGCCTTCGGCGGCTGGCTGTTCGAGGTGGCGGCGATGGACGGGCGGCGGGTGGAGCGGGTGCGGGCGAGCCGGGAGAAGCTGGCGGAGGGGTGAGTCTTGCCTTCCCCGCCGCCGGTCCGCAGGATTGCGGCATGACCCAGACCCTTCTTCCCGGCACCCTCCTCGGCCAGATCGGCGACCTCCCGCTTGAAAGCGGCAAGGTGCTGCCCAATGCGCGGCTTGCGTTCGTCACCTACGGGCGGCTGGCGCCCAATGGGATGAACGCGGTGCTGCTGACGCATGGCTACACCAGCAGCCACATGTTCGCGCACCCCACCGGGGCGGTTTCCTCCGAGGGGTCGTGGGCGGACCTGGTGGGGCCGGGAAAGGCGATCGATACGGATCGCTTCTTCGTGGTGTCTTCGAACATGATCGGCTCGGCCTACGGCTCCACGGCGCCGATGAGCTTCAACCCGGCGACCGGGAGGGCCTATGGGCCGGATTTCCCGGAGATCACGCTGACGGACATCGTGACGGCGCAGAAGAAGCTGCTGGACCTGCTGGGGGTGAAGCACCTGGCCGCGGTGGTGGGGCCCAGCTATGGCGGGTTCCAGGCCTTCGCCTGGGGGATCGCCTTCCCGGATTTCATGGACGGGCTGGTGCCGGCGGTGACCGCACCGCGCCGCCCTGCGGATGGCGGGCCGGACAAGCTGGAGGCGCGGATGGCGACCTCGCCGAACTGGAATGGCGGGCACTACTACGAGGCCGGCGGCATCCGCGCGACGATGGCCGATATCCGCGAGGAGACGCTGCGGCGCTATGGCGCGGAGGCGGAGCTGGCGCCGCAGTTCCCCGACAAGGCGGCGCTGGATCAGGCGATCCGCGCCCGGGCGGAGGCCTGGGCCGATGCCTTCGACGGGCATTCGCTGCTGGTGCTGGGCCGGGTGCTGCAGGGCTGGGACGCCACGCCGCAGTTCAACCGGATCAAGGCGAAGATGCTGTACGTGCTCTCGCGCACCGATGCGCTGTTCCCGCCCAGCCTGGCGCCGGGCGTGATGGCGGACCTGACGGCGGCCGGCGTGGCGGCGGAGTATTTCGAGATCGACAGCGAGCACGGCCACCTCGCCTCCGGCACCGATGCCGCGAAGTGGGAGGCGCCGCTGCGCCGCTTCATGGACGCGCTGCCGCGGCGCTGATGCCATGGGAATAGGGGCCACCGGCTGGCGCCGGCGGCCCCGCTCCCGCCTCAAATCGTCTCCCGCACCCCAAACCGGACCATGGGACGAAGGGCCGCGAACGGCACCTTGTCGGGACGGCCCGGGAGACCGGTGCGCGTGCACCAAGACAACGCAAACTTCGTGCCAGAATCTTAATTTCGGTCGATTCAACACGTTATCGCGTCTGCGGTCGTTAAGCTTTCCGAAGGGTGTAAAGCCTTGCGTCATGCCGGGCATCGACGCGACGCAAGCGCGCGGGAGAGCCGCCGGCGCCCCCGCGCGGGCGAGGGCCTACTTCCCCTTCGCCATGTGGCGGCGCAGCGCCCCCAGGCCGAGCAGCCCGACGCCGAGCAGCGCGATGCTGGCGGGCTCCGGGGTCTGCTGCTGGGTGACCACCTGGATCTTGTTGCCGATCGCATTGACGTAGCCCTGGGCATCGGCGACGCCGATGTAGAAGCCCTGCGCCGGGAAGTTGTACGGCACGGTGGTGTCGCATGGGCCGGGATGGCAGATCGAGTTCTGCAGGAAGGCCGCCGCCGACGCGCTGACGCCGATGCCCTCGATGCTGATGTTGTCGATGCCGGCCGCGATCAACGCGTTGCGCGCGGTGACGGCTGCCGCCTGGGCGTTGCCGGGCTGGTTCGGCTCGCCGTCCGTGGCGAAGTTCACGAAGGACAGCGTGGGCAGGTTGCCGCCGGTGGTCAGCACGGTCTGCATCAGGTTGAAGGCGGCCTGGTAGTTGGTGAGGCCGCCGCCCTGCGCCGCGGAGGACACCGCGTTGGCCACGGCCGTGCGCTGTGCGGCGGTGGACACCAGCTGGCGGTTCACCACCACTTCAGCCGTGCTGTCGAACTTGACGACCGAGATCTCGTAGACGTTCGCGCCCCCGATCGGGATCAGGGTGTTGATCGCATTGGCCAGCCCGCCCGTGATCTGGCTCCAGGACGAGGAGGAGATGCTGCCGGACTCGTCGAGGATGAAGCCGAGCTGGATCGTATCCGCCTTGGCCGCAGTCGGTGCCGCGAGCCCGATGGCGACCAGTGCCGCGAGAGCTGTTGTTGTCTTCAGTACCGTATTTCGCACGCCAACCTCCAATATAATACAATGGTGTGGCTTCGTGCATATGCATTCAGGCATGACGCGACCAAGCCGGTCTGCCTTGAGCAATTAATGTGCCATTACATTAGGTGATTGTTTTCAGTGATTTGGACATGATTGCGTATGTATTTTTACTTTTATGTAAAAAATTACGACATGATAAACAGCAATGTTTCAAGTAAAGCCTTGATGCTCATACGATGATGAGCGGCCATGCGTAACGGATCCCGACGGAATGCCGGATCGCGTCGCCTCGGGCCGGACTGGCAGGCGGCGGGTCGGGCCTGGCGGCCCGATCACCCTTTCGTGTCGCGCCGTGCCAGCGGGGGGGCGAACTGGGGCTCCGTGTCCCAGGGGAAGAGGATCCAGGTGTCCTGGCTCACTTCCGTCACGAAATCGTCCACCAGCGGCTTGCCGGCGGCCTTGGCGTAGACGGTGGCGAAATGGGCGCGGGGCAGCAGGGCGCGGACCACCCGGGCGGTGGTGCCGGTATCCACCAGGTCGTCGATCAGGAGCCAGCCGGCTCCGTCGCCGGCCGCCGCGGGCAGCTTGGCGACCACGGGCGCGCCCTTCTGCTCCTCGTCGTAGGTCACCACCGAGACCGTTTCGATCACCCGGATCTCCAGCTCGCGCGCCACGATGGCGGCCGGGATCAGCCCGCCGCGGGTGATGGCGACGACGCCCTGGAACGGGGCCTTGCCGATCAGGCGCCAGGCGAGCGCGCGGGCGTCGCGGTGCAGCTGGTCCCAGGTGACGGTGTAGTAGTGTTGCGCCATCAGAACAGCCTCCCGCCATTGGGCACTTCGAGATCGGGGCGGATCAGCACCACGGCGCCCTCGGGGTCCGGCACGCCCAGGGTGAGCACCTCGCTCATGAACTTGCCGATCTGGCGCGGCGGGAAGTTGACCACGGCGAGCACCTGGCGGCCGATGATCTCCTCCGGCCGGTAGTATTTGGTGATCTGGGCGGAGGAGCGCTTCACGCCGATCTCCGCGCCGAAATCGATGCGCAGCTTGATCGCCGGCTTGCGCGCCTCCGGGAACGGCTCGGCGGCCACGATGGTGCCCACCCGGATGTCCAGTGCCTCGAACTCCTCGATCGTCGCCATGCCTGCCCTGCCTTGCTGGCGCTGTGTTGCCAGCGCCCCGCGTGGTTGCCAAGGGGGGCCGCAAATGCGACGGTCCCGCGTCATTCTGCCGCCAAAGGGGCCCCGATGCGCGACTTCCACTTCCCGGGACGCAGCCCGGTCTATTCCGTTCATGGCATGGCCGCGACCTCGATGCCCGGCTCCACGCTGGCGGCACTCGATGTGCTGCGCGCCGGCGGCAATGCGCTGGATGCCGCGGTGGCCGCGGTTGCGGTGCAGTGCGTGATCGAGCCGGCGAGCACCGGCATCGGCGGCGACTGCTTCTGCCTGTATGCGCCGGCGGGGGAGAAGAAGGTCTATGCCATGAACGGCTCCGGCCGGGCGCCGGCGGCGGCCAATGTAGACTGGTACGAGAGCAAGGGCATCACCTCCATCGAGGACACCTCGCCGCATGCCGTGACGGTGCCGGGCGCGATCTCGGCGTGGGAGACGCTGCTGGCGCGCTTCGGCACGCGCGGGCTCGATACGCTGCTGCAGCAGGCGATCACCTATGCCGAGAAGGGCCACCCGATCCACCCCAAGGTGGGGCGCGACTGGCCGGGTTCGGCGGAGAAGCTGAAGAAGGGCGGGGCCGACTACTTCCTGCCGCCGCCCAAGGTGGGCGACATGTTCTACCAGCCGCAGCTGGCCGCGACGCTGAAGAAGATCGCGAAGGAAGGCTCGAAGGGCTTCTACGAGGGCTCCGTGGCGGCCGACATCGTGGCCACGCTGCGTGGCCGCGGCGGGCTGCACACGGAGGAGGATTTCTTCAACGGCCGCACCGCGGCGCAGTTTGTCGAGCCGATCAAGATCGGCTGGAAGGACTATGAGGTGTGGGCCTGCCCGCCGAACGGCCAGGGCCTGCTGACGCTGATGCTGCTCGGCATGCTGGAGAAGCTGGGCACCGCGCCCGACGGGCCGCTGGGCACCACGCGCGTGCACCGGCACATCGAGGCCGCGCGCCTGGCCTATCGCGACCGCGACGCCTTCCTGGCCGACCCCGGCCAGGTGAGCGTGCCGGTGGACCACCTGCTGAGCCGCGACTACCTCAATGCCCAGGCCGGGCTGATCCGCGACGACCGCGCCATGCCGCATTTGCCGGCGCCGGGCGAGAGCGCCATTCCGGTGCATGCCGACACCGTCTATCTCTGCGTGGTCGACAAGGACGGCAACGCCTGCTCCTTCATCAACTCGCTGTTCAAGGGCTTCGGCTCCGGCATCCTGGCCAAGGATAGCGGCGTGATGCTGCAGAACCGCGGCTACGGCTTCCGCTTCGACCGCGGGCACCCGAACACGATCGCGCCGAACAAGCGGCCGATGCACACCATCATCCCGGGCATGGTGACGAAGGACAGCGAGGCGGTGATGCCCTATGGCGTGATGGGCGGGCACTACCAGCCGATGGGGCATTCCTGGTTCCTGACCAACTTCCTGGAATACGGGCTGGACATCCAGGAAGCCTTCGACCTGCCGCGCATCTTCCCCTATGCCGGCAAGGTGGAGGCCGAGCGCGGCTTCACGCCGGCGATGATCGACAAGCTGTCGCGCCTGGGCCACGAGGTGATCGAGGGCGGGCCGCATGGCGGCGGCCAGGCGATCTGGATCGACCGCAAGCGCGGCGTGCTGTGCGGCGGCAGCGAGCCGCGCAAGGACGGGCTGGCGCTGGGGTACTGAGGCCAGGGGCGCCGCCCCTGGACCCCGCTGGGGCCTTAGGCCCCAGACCCCTTCAGTTGAGCGGGTCCAGGGGCCTCAGGCCCCTGGCGGGTCCAGGGCAGAGCCCTGGCCTTCCTTTTTCCGGGAGGAAAACAAATGCTGTTCTACGATTCCGGCGGCCCGAACCCGCAGGTGGTGCGCATCTTCGCCGCCGAGCGCGGCGTGGACCTGCCCAAGACCACGATCGACCTGCGCGGCGGCGAGAACCGCCAGCCGGCCTACATGGCCAAGAACCCCGCCGGGCAACTGCCGGCGCTGGAGCTGGACGACGGCTTCGTGCTCGCCGAGATCACCGCGATCTGCGAGTACCTCGACGAAATCGGCCCGACCGGGAAGACCCTGATCGGCGCCACGCCACAGGAGCGGGCGGAAACCCGGATGTGGGTGCGCCGCATCGACCTCAACATCCTGGAGCCGCTGGCCAACGGGTTCCGCTTCGCCGAGGGGCTGAAGCTGTTCGCGCCGCGCATCCACGTGATCCCGCAGGCGGCCGACGACCTGAAGCAGATCGCGCAGGAGAAGCTGACCTGGCTGAACGGGCTGATCGAGGGCCGCGAGTTCATCTGCGGCAGCCGGCTGACGCTGGCGGACATCCTGCTGTTCAGCTTCCTCGATTTCGGCGCCAGGGTCGGCCAGCCGATCAACGCGGCGAATTCCAACATCGTCGCCCACCACGCCCGCATGAAGGCGCGGCCTTCCTCGGCCGCCTGAGGACCACGCCCATGACCGAACCCTGCGACCTCACTGCCGTGGAGGCGCGCCGCCTCATCGGCCGCCGCGCGCTTTCGCCGGTGGAACTGCTGGAAAGCTGCCTCACGCGCATCGACGAGACCG
The DNA here is from genome assembly GCA_947458025.1 of Rhodospirillales bacterium. Lineage (GTDB taxonomy): Bacteria > Pseudomonadota > Alphaproteobacteria > Acetobacterales > Acetobacteraceae > CAMDGX01. The sequence goes on from CANHCJ010000031.1 coordinate 15,968, forward strand.
ACCACGCGGTGAACGCCGTGGTGGCGCGCGACGATGCCGCCAGCCGCGAAGCCGCCAAGGCCGCCGAGCAGATGATGATGAACGGCGAGGAGCTGGGCCCGCTGCACGGGCTGCCGGTGGGGATCAAGGACCTCACGGCGACGAAGGGGCTGCGCACCACCTGGGGCTCGCCGCTGTTCCGCGACCACGTGCCGGAGGAGGACCACTCGCTGGTGGCCAATATCCGCGCGGCCGGGGGCATCATCGCGGGCAAGACCAACACGCCGGAATTCGGCGCGGGTGCGAACACGCGCAACGCGGTGTATGGCGCCACCGGCAACCCGTTCGACCCCACCAAGAACGCGGCGGGCTCCTCCGGCGGGTCGGGCGTGGCGCTCGCCGTGAACCAGTTCCCGCTGTGCTCGGGCAGCGACATGGGCGGGAGCCTGCGCAACCCCGCCGCCTTCAACGGGATCGTCGGGTTCCGGCCGACGCCGGGGGCGGTGCCGGACGAGGAGAAGAAGCTCGGCTGGTCCGGCCTGGGCGTGCAGGGGCCGATGGCGCGCAACGTGGCGGACCTCGCGTTGCTGATGTCGGTGATGTCCACCAACCAGGCGCATGATCCGCTGGCCACCACCATCCACAACAAGCGCGTGCGCGAGCCCGGGGATTTCTACCCGATCCAGCCGATCGACCTCGGCGGGCTGCGCGTGGCGGTCACGCCGGATTTCGGCTTCGCGCCGACGGAGAACCATATCCGCGAGGTGTTCGCCGAGAAGGTCGCGCTGCTGCGCCACCACTTCCGCAGCGCGGACGATGCCACGCCGGACTGCACCGGCACGGACGAGGCCTTCGAGGTGCTGCGCAGCACGAACTTCGTGGCCGGGCACATCGAGAACTGGAACAAGGCGCGCGACAAGCTGGGGCCCAACATCGTCGCCAACATGACCGAGGCGCTGAAATACACGATAGCGGATGTCTCGCGCGCCAGCGCGCTGCAGACGCAGCTGTATCAGCGCTGGCAGGGCTTCTTCCGCGACTACGACGTGATCCTGTCGCCGGCCATCACCATCAGCCCGCGGCCCTGGACGGAGCTGTTCCCGAAGGAGATCGACGGCAAGCCGACGCGCACCTACTTCCACTGGCTGGCGCTGGCCTATGCGGTGACGGTGGTGGGGCACCCGGCGATCAGCCTGCCGGTGGGCCGCGACCGCGCAGGGATGCCGTTCGGCCTGCAGATCGTGGGGCCGCGCGGCGGCGATGCCACGGTGATCCGCGTGGCGGCGGCGCTGGAGGAGGCGCTGGCCGCCGACCCGCACACGCGGCGGCCGGTGCCGGATATCGCGGCGCTGAAGGCGGCGCCGCCGATTTCGGGCATGCCGCACTTCATGGGGTTCAACTGAAAAGGGGGCCGCGAGGCCCCCTTCCCTTCTGCAGCATCAGCCAGGCACGCCGTCGCCGCGGCCCATGCGGGGGCCGCCGTGGTGGCCGCCGCCGCGCGGGCCGTGCTCGCCGTCGTTCCAGCCATGGCGCATGCCGGGGCCGAAGCGGCGCTCGCCGTGGCGCGGGGCGGCGACGTCCTTCAGGCTGTCCTTCGTCTCACCCAGCTGGCGGGCGGCGATCACGCGGCCCAGCGGGCCGGCATAGCCTTCGCCGCGCACCGCGACGCTCTTGCCCACGGCCAGCGTCTCGGCCAGGCGCTTGGCCTCCGGCGGGGGCAGGCGCACGATCGTGCCGTCCTCCAGCCGCACGCCGTTGGCCTCGCCGCGTGGGGTGTGCAGCGTGGCCGCCACCTTGCCCTCCGCCTCCAGCGCCGCGCCCTGGCCGGGGCCGCGCTGCGGCATCGCCAGCACGGTGGTGCCGGTGGCGTCGTTGGTGATGGAGCGCGCGGCCACCATCGGTACGGCGCGGGCCTTCAGCCCGTGGATCGTCACCGCATCGCCCGGCTTCACCGCGAAGACGAGCTGGGTGGAGACGAAGGGCGGCACGTGCACCTCTGTCCCGTCGGCCAGGATCAGCCCGTCCACCATGCCGCGCGGGGTGAGCGAGTACTGCGCCACCTTTCCCTTGATCTCCGGCAGCTGGGCGGGGTCGTACACCGGCGCATTGCCGGCGCCGCGTTGGGCCGGCTGGGCCATCGCCAGGCCGGCGCCCTGCACCACGCCGGCGCCGAGAACGAGGGCACCGGCCAGCATCAGAAGCGACTTGCGAGTCATCGTTTGGTCTCCAGGATCACGGCCAGGATCGGCCTTGCATCTGTCTTCGCAAGCGCCGTGCCAGAGCATAGGACATTGAAATCACAAGGGTTATTCGGGAGCAGGGTGCGGCTAGCCGTCCTCCTTCCCGACACCCTCCGTCCGGTTTCCAGACAGATCGATGCGGTGCTGGCGCAGCTTCTCGTAGAGCAGCTGGCGATGGATACCGAGCAGCCGCGCCGCCTCCGCCCGGTTGCCGCCGCTGCGATCCAGCGCCCGGCGGATCATCGCCGCCTCCAGCCGTGCCACCGCCTCCGGCAGCGTGCCGGCCAGGAAATCCTCGGCCGGCGCGGCGGAGGCGACGGC
>CANHCJ010000032.1 GCA_947458025.1 Rhodospirillales bacterium
AAATTGATATACCATACTTTTCGGACGCAACGTGGATCCCACTTGAGCGCCCCGCTCTGACTGAGGCCACATATCGGCTGGCCCACTGTGCTTCCCAAACTCTAGTCCAAACTAACCTCGCTTAGAGGCGGAAATCGAGAGTGTACACAAGGGGCTTCAACAGCGTCGCAATACCGTGGATGATCTACTCTGACGAAATGAGACAACCTCTGATGGTGACCTAATGATCAGTGAAATCCGAAATTCAGTACCTGATCCCGATGTGTTGCTGTCTCTTGCACCGCAGGAACTCGCTCGTGTCCTACTGCCCATTTTCAAGCGGCACAGGGATCAAATCCACCTTCACAACCTGATAAATGGTCTACATCAGATGCAGGAGGTTTATCCGCGCGACAAGTGCGATGCGATCGGCCTCGCCATTTCGGAGGCATGGACCTGGTTAGTTACACGAGGGATCATCGTTCATAAGCCGCGTGATACTGGCAACTGGTTCAGCATCTCGCGCGCCGGTGAGATGATCACAAGCGACGCTGAGTTTGATAACTTCTCCAAGGCTGCGCTGCTACCGCGCAACCTGCTTCACCATAAAATCGCAGAGGATGCTTGGGCGAACTTCCTGCGTGGCGCGTACGATCTGGCGGTGTTCGCTGCATTTCGGCAGGTCGAAGAAGCAGTGCGCATAGCCGCCGCGTTCGACACGCGTGCTCTAGGCGTCGACATGATGCGTAGGGCATTCGCTGTGAAGGACGGGCCTCTGACCGACATGACATTGCCCGACGCCGAACGCGAAGCTCTTGCTCACCTCTTCGCCGGGGCGATCGGTTCATATAAGAACCCAAGTAGCCACCGTACCGTGAAGATTGCTGACTCGGCCGAAGCTGGTGAGATGCTCATTCTCGCGAGCCATCTCCTACGGATTGTGGAAGACCGTGCAAAGCGTCGCAGTGGCAATGGACCACCTCTCGCCCCAAACAACGCCCGGCAAGATTAGCTTACGATCAGATCAGCTGGCTGCTCCTTGCGTTGGCGGCGGTTGGATGAGGCCCAACATAGTACCTAGTGTCTCAAAGAGAGCCTCGGGCATCGTGCCCGGCAGCGAGAAATGAAGGCGTCCACCAGACCCGAATGTCAAAGACAGCACGATTAACCCAGAATCTACGCTCCGACTCAATTCCCACCATGTCGTAGAGTGAATATCACGAATACTGAGATCCTCTTTTTGAATCCCCGCAGATTTTTCTGTCGCAAGAGCTGACATATCTATCAGATTTGCTAGTTGGCATTTTGGGAATGCAACTATTATCTCCTGCCCATCTGGCTTGGCAACCTTGAGCAGCATATGCGCACCATCATCTGTAACCATCATCCCTGTAATGGATGTAGTGCCGATTGCGTTGATTTGATTCATGCTAGTTACCTGCTTCAATTAGAGATTTTCTGTGGGCTCGGGTCGAGGTTGGGCATCTTGTAGCCACCTTCTTGCAGTTCGATGCGCCAAGTCTCGCCGATCTCACCGAGGCGAGCATTGACATAACTGATCGGCACCTGATCGACACCAGCCAATACAAATATCACCTGATCGGGAAACTGCGCTGCCCATCGCTGCCGTATTTCGATCAGTATTGCTAATCGACGGTTGTATTCAGGTTCGTTTGTCCCGGCCCCGTCTCGTCCCACGTGCCATAGCTCTGTCGGCGCGCCGGCAACCTCTGCCGTGCTTCCGCCGGGCCGTCCGCCTCGTCCGTCCCAGCCACCGGCACTCCCTCCATCACCTCCAATGACGACAATGTTTGTTCCTCGGAGGGATTTAGCACCGCCCCCCGCACCGCCTACTCCTCCTCCAGGAGGCCCACCGGAACCGCCCCGGCCGCCGTGCACCCGAATGTTTTCTCCGTCGATGTCGTCAACGCCCCCACCCTTTCCGCCTTCGCCGCGTGGAAGGGGGGAAGATTTCGATAACTTGGCCGAAAGGCCGATCGCTACCGACACAACAAGGACACTAGCAGTCACAGCACCTGTCAAGATAACGGCCCACAATCCAAGATTCGATACTGGCTCCACCTTCCCTGCTGCCCAAGTCGTGAACAAGTTGATGATGGCATAAACAACCCCGAACGCTCCTCCCCAATCAGCCAGGAAGGCTACCGGCCCTTTTGAGAACGCCACAAAGCGAGATTTCCACATAACAACGACCTTAGCGGAAATTCTCATTTTTGGGAACCAGCCATTCTACGAAAAAGCGCACATCTCAAATCATGGTTCGATTCCACGTAGACGGCGCATTGCCCCAACTTCTAGGATTATGGGATATATTGGCGGATCACTCGTTGAGACAAATTATCGCCCCGAAGGGTTTTTTATTAATGCGCATCGCTCCAATTCAAGATTCCAAGGACTAAGCCCTTGTCGGGTCCAGGGCAGAGCCCTGGTGCTGGCTCTCTTCCCACCCAGTCCCCACATCGCGGATGAGTGCAACACAGGGTCGGGTGGCGGAGCGTGCTCTGGATTGCTTCGCTGCGCTCGCAATGACACTGAAGAGGCGGGGGTGGAGGGACTGGATTGCTTCGCTGCGCTCGCAATGACGGGGGTGGGGTGATGGGGGGTGGGGTGGCGAGGGAGCGGGTGCCGGCGGTCTACATGATGGCGAGCCGGCGGAATGGGACGATCTATGTGGGGGTGACGTCGGACCTGGTGCGGCGGGCGTGGGAGCATCGGACGGGGGCGGTGCCGGGGTTCACGGCGCGGTATGGGTGTGTGTTGCTGGTGTGGTTCGAGATGGCGGGGTCGATGGAGGGGGCGATCCTGCGGGAGAAGCAGATCAAGGCGGGGAGCCGGGCGCGGAAATTGGCGCTGATCGAGGCCGGGAATCCTGAGTGGCGGGATTTGTATCCTGGGATTGTTTAGGCGGGGGACATAGGGTTTTAGTTGACTGCGACTGGTGTTGCGGAGAGGAAGGACTGGATTGCTTCGCTTCGCTCGCAATGACGGGATGGGTTGGTGGGGGTTATTGCGGGCGCCGTGGGTGAAGTTTTTTTGCTTCTTTTTGTTCACAAAAAGAAGAGTCTTGCTGTTCCTACCTACATGTCCTCGACGCGTTCCACCCCCGGCAGCACCTTGAGCGCCTGGGCGAGGCGGGGGGTGACGTTGAAGCCGCCGGGGAGGGTGATTTCGACGTCCTGGGTGTCTTCCAGGCGGGGGATGAGGATGACGCGGCCGCGGCCCTGGCCTTCGCGGGTGAGCAGGGTTTGGATGTGGGGGACTGCGGCGGTTTCCTGGAGCCAGACGCGCATGCCGCCGCCGGCTTTTTCGGCGGCGCCGTCGAGCGACTGGATGTCGGTGGCGGTGATGCGCAGGCTTTCGCCTTCGAGCTTGAGGTCGGCGGTGACGACGACGGCGTTGCCGGCGACGAGGAGCTCGCGGGCGCGGCCGAGGGTTTCGCTGAAGAAGGTGACTTCGTAGCTGCCGCCGGCATCCGACAGGCGCACCCAGGCCATGCGGCTGCCGGAGCGGGTGATGCGTTCCTTGATGTTCACCACGGAGCCGGCGAGCTTGACGCGGGCGCTGCCGCGTTGGGCGGTGGCTTCGAGCGCGGTGCTGGGGACGACGCGCAGGCGTTTCAGCGTGGCCTCGTAGGCGTCGAGCGGGTGGGAGGTGAGGTGGAAGCCGATCGCCTCGGCCTCGAAGCCCAGGCGGTCCATGTGGTCCCAGTCGGGGATTTCGGGGATGCGCAGGGGTTCGGGCCGGTTGCCGCCGGAGAACATGGTGATCTGGCCGCTGCCTTTTTCCTCTGCCTGGGCCTGGGCGCGGCGCAGGATGGTTTCGCCGGCGGCGAAGACGCGGGCGCGGACGGGTTCGATGCCGTCGAAGGCGCCGGCGCGGGCGAGGTTTTCGAGCTGCATGCGGTTGAGCTGCTTCGGGTCCACGCGGCTGGCGAAATCGGCGAGATCCTCGAAGCTGGCCATGCCGCGGGCGGCGACGACGGCGCGCATGGCGGCTTCGCCGACCTTCTTCACGGCGGCCAGGGCGTAGCGGATGGCGAATTTGCCGCCCGGTTGCCTTTCGAGGGTGAAATCGGCTTCGGAACGGTTGATGTCGGGCGGGAGCAACTTGATGCCCATGCGGCTGGCTTCCTGGCGCAGGGCGGCCAGGCGATCGGTGTTGCTGATGGCCAGCGACATGCAGGCGGCGATGAAGGCTTCGGGGTGGTTGGCCTTCATCCAGGCGGTTTGGTAGGCGACCAGGGCGTAGGCCGCGGCGTGGGATTTGTTGAAGCCGTAGTCGGCGAACTTGGCCATGAGGTCGAACACTTCCTCGGCCTTGGGGCCGGGGATGCCGCGTTCGGTGGCGCCTTTGACGAAGATTTCGCGCTGGGCGTCCATCTCGGCGCGGACCTTCTTGCCCATGGCGCGGCGCAGGAGGTCGGCGCCGCCGAGGGAGTAGCCGGCCATCTGCTGGGCGATCTGCATCACCTGTTCCTGGTAGACCATGATGCCGTAGGTCTCGGCCAGGATGTCGTGGATTTCGGGGTGGGGGGCTTCCCATTTCTCGCCGTGCTTGCGCTGGCAATAGGCGGGGATGTTGGCCATGGGGCCGGGCCGGTAGAGGGCGACGGCGGCGATGAGGTCTTCGAAGCGGTCCGGGCGCATCTGGCGCAGGACGTCGCGCATGCCCTGGCCTTCGAACTGGAAGACGCCGCCGGCGTCGCCGCGCTGGAGCATCTCGAAGGTTTTCGTGTCGTCGAGCGGGAGGGTGTCGATGTCGACGTGGATGCGTTCGCGCTTCAGGAACTCGACGGCGCGGCGGAGGATGGTGAGGGTGGTGAGGCCGAGGAAGTCGAACTTGACCAGGCCGGCGAGCTCGACGTGCTTCATGGAATACTGGGTGACGAGGAAATCGGATTTCGGATCGCGGTAGATCGGGACCATTTCGGTCAGCGTCCGGTCGCCGATGACGACGCCGGCGGCGTGGGTGCTGGCGTGGCGGTAGAGGCCTTCGAGCTGGAGGGCGATTTCGAGCAGGCGGCGGACGGTTTCGTCCTCGGCGCGCATCTGCTGGAGCTTGGGCTCGCCGTCGATGGCCTGCTGGAGGGTGACGGGCTTGGCGGGGTTGTTGGGGATCAGCTCGGCGACCTTGTTGACCTGGCCGAAGGGGAGGCCGAGGACGCGCCCGGTGTCCCGCACCGCGGCGCGGGCCTGGAGCTTGCCGAAGGTGATGATCTGGGCGACACGGTCGGCGCCGTATTCGCCGCGGACATAGGCGATGACTTCGTCCCGCCGATCCTGGCAGAAGTCGATGTCGAAATCGGGCATCGAGACGCGTTCGGGGTTGAGGAAGCGTTCGAAGAGCAGGTTGAACTGGAGCGGGTCGAGATCCGTGATGGTGAGCGCCCAGGCGGCGACCGAGCCGGCGCCGGAGCCGCGGCCCGGGCCGACGGCGATGCCCTGCCCTTTCGCCCACTGGATGAAGTCCGCGACGATGAGGAAGTAGCCGGGGAAGCCCATGCGGGCGATGACGTCCAGCTCGAATTCCAGGCGTTCGGCGTAGATCTTCTGGCGGTCGAGGGGGGCGCCGATCTGGGACATGCGGCGGGCGAGGCCTTCGCGGGCCATCGCGCGCAGGGTTTCCTCCTCCGTGGCGCCTTCGCGGACCTTGGGGCAGACGGGGAGCATGGGCTTGCGGGGCTCGGCCATGATGGCGCAGCGGCGGGCGATGGCGAGCGTGTTGTCGCAGGCCTCGGGCAGGTCGGCGAAGAGGGCGCGCATGACCGGGGCGGGCTTGAACCACTGTTCCGGGGAGACGCGGCGGCGGTCGCGTTCGGCGAGCGTGCGGCCTTCGGCGATGCAGAGCAGGGCGTCGTGCGCCTCGTGCATCTCGGGCTTGGCGAAGTAGCAGTGGTTGGTGGCGACGAGCGGGAGGCCGCGCTCGTCGGCGAGGCGGATGAGGCCGGGTTCCACGGCGCGTTCGTGGGGCAGGCCGAGGCGGTTCAGCTCGATGGCCACGCGGTCTGGGAAGGCTTCGGCGAGGCGGGCGAGGAGGTGCTGGGCGGCCGGGAGCTGGCCTTCGGCGAGGAGGCGCGAGAGCGGGCCGGAGCTGCCGCCGGTGAGGAGGAGCAGGCCGGCGGAGAGGCCGCAGAGGCGTTCCAGCAGGAGCTGGGGGGGGAGGTGGGGCTCGGTTTCGAGGAAGCCGGCCGAGGAGAGGCGCTGCAGGTTGGCCAGGCCCTCGGCGTTCTGGGCGAGGAGGACGAGCTTGTCGGGGGCGAGGCGGGGGTTGTCTTCGCGGGCGAGGGCGACCTGGCAGCCGATGATGGGCTGGACGCCCTTGGACGCGCAGGCTTGGCTGAATTCCATGGCGCCGAAGAGGTTGGCGGTGTCGGCGATGGCGACCGCGGGCATGCGGGCGTCGGCCGCCAGGGCGGCGATCTTTTCGGCCTTGATGGCGCCTTCGCTCAGCGAATAGGCGGAGTGGACGCGCAGGTGGACGAAATCGGCGTGCGGCATTGGGGGGCCCCGGAGTCTCGGGGGGAGTGTAGCAGGCGGTGGCGTCCGAGTCGGAGGGCGGCGAGGGCGAGGAGGGCGAGCGGCAGGGGTGCGGCGGGGGCGGGGGTGGGCTGTGCGGTGAAGGAGAAGGCGGGGTAGCCGGTGTCGCCGGGGTAGGAGATGTAGGTGTCGCCGGTGAGCCAGGAGAGGTCGAGGGTGAGCGCGCCGTTGGGGGCGGTGGCCAGGAGTTCGCCGATCGGGCGGATCCGCACGTCGTCGGTGACGAGATCGAGGAGGGTGACGTCGCCCTTGGGGGCGGGGCGGGTGGTGGCGCCGGGGCCGTTGGAGACGGGGAGCGGGAAAGCGCCGCCGCCGAGGGGGAACAGGACTGGGCCGACGAACAGGTTCAAGGTGGCGGAGACCGGTGATGAACCAGCGCCTATCCCGGCAAAGTAGACAACAATTTCGTGGAGGCCGAGGTCAAGGCCCGGGACCGGAACGGTCCAAGCCTGCGGGTACAGGTAAACCGGCTCGCCGCTTAGAGGTAGCCATACACCGGTGAATATTGCGAGGGGCTGGTTGGCGAGGAACGCGCCATCAAGACTGATGTCGAAGGAGGCGGTGACATCACCCGCTTTACCACTCGATTGCTCGCGGAGGTCCTCCGGGTCCCAATCCCCGGTGCGAAGGATATCGAGCAGGAACGGCTGGCCGGGCCTGACCTGCGCAGGCGGGGGCTGGATCGTGAAGCCAGCAGGCGTGGCTTGGACCGAGAAGGGCAGGACGGCCGCGAGGAGGGCGAGTACGATTGCACGGCGGACTCGCAGCGCGGCGAGGGCGGCCAGGGCGATGGCCATGGGGGCGGCGGGGGCGGGCACTGGGGCAGGCTCCTGGGCGTCGTAGGTGAAGTTGAAGGCGGGGTAGTTGGCGTCGCCGGGGTAGGTGACGACGGTGTCGGCGGGGAGGAAGGAGAGGTCGAGTTCGCGCCTGCCGGTGTCGGGGTCGAGCAGGAAGACGGTGTCGACGGCCTGGAGGACGATCTCGCCTGTCAGGACGTCCGTGAGGATGACGAAGCCGGTGGGCAGGGTGATGGGGTCGACGCCGGGCGGCAGATCGAACGGCTTGGGCAGCGCAGCGGGCGGGTTGATCGAGAACGGGCCAGGGAAGACGGTGAAGTCCCAGATTGCGGGGGCCGGGCGGTTTGTCGTGTCGGACCCTGCGAGGTCGGTGGAGTAGCTGGCGGTGATTCGATGGGGGCCGAGGGGCAGGATGGGGACCTGCACGCCCCAGGCACTGGAGACGGAGTAGGTGAACGGAACCGAGCCGAGATGGCCGAAGCCGACGATATGTGAGGCGAGCAGTGTATCGTTGAGCATGACGCTGATGGAGCCGGCAAACCTCTTGGGAGGGCCGGAGATGATGGCCGCCTCGTCCCACTCGCCGGTCCTTTCGATGGTGAAGGAGAAGGGGGCCGTGCTGGACGGGTTCAGCGTGGGCCGGTGGATCGTGAGGGTCGGGATGGCGAAGGCCGGGGTGGCCAGGAGCATGAAGGCGGGGAGCGCAAGGGCCCAGCGCGAAGGAACCGGAAGGCTGCGCTGGACCCGGCGCCAGCGCGCCACGGCCAGCACGGCGAGAGCGAGGGCGAAGGGGGCTGCGGGGGCGGGGACGGGCGTGTCGGGCGCGTTGTAGGTGAAGTTGAAGGCGGGGTAGTTGGCGTCGCCGGGGTAGGTGACGACGGTGTCGGTGGGGAGGAAGGAGAGGTCGAGTTCGCGCCTGCCGGTGTCGGGGTCTTCGACGAGGAGGTCCCCGATCGGCTTGACCAGGATGCTGCCGGTGTCTGCATCGGTGAGGAGGACGAAGCCCGTGGCGGGCACGAGATTGGGGTCGACGCCGTCGCGCGGGGTGAGCGGCCTGGGCAGCGGCGAGATGGGCTGGGTGGCGACGGGGATGTTGAGGATGGAGAAGTCCCAGACGGCGGGGGCGGGCTTGTTCACAGCGTCGCCGGCGTAATCGACGACGATCCGGTGCGGACCGGCGGCAAGGCCGGGGACGGCGATCTGCCAGCCGGAGCCGATCGTCCAGAAGTTATTGGGGTTGGTGTTTCCGAAATCATAGAAGGCGAGCCAGGGGGATGCGATGGGAATTCCGTCGAGCTTGACGCTGGCGGTGACGAATTGGAGCCCGTTGATGGCGTAACCTCCGCCTTTCAGGGCTTCGATATCCCAGTCGCCGGCGCGGAGCAGGCCGAAGGTGAAGGGACGGTCGAGGCCGGGGAAGACGTTCTGCAGGTCGAACTCGAAGCGCGGCGGGTCGGCGCGGGCGGGGGTGGCGAGGGCGACGAGGGCGAGGGCGGCGAGAAACGGGCGCATCAGCGGGACCTATCTGGATGCAGGCCATGAGCGAAAGGGCCCTGAGCCGACAGAGCTGAGAGGCAGTGCTGCACCGCGCCAGCGCGCCACGGCCAGCACGGCGAGGGCGAGGGCGAAGGGGGCTGCGGGGGCGGGGACGGGCGTGTCGGGCGCGTTGTAGGTGAAGTTGAAGGCGGGGAAGTTGGCGTCGCCGGGGTAGCTCACGACCGTGTCGCCCTGGAGCGAGGAGAGGTTGAGCGTGGGCCTGCCGGTGTCGGGATCGGTCACGAGCAGGGTTGCGATGTCGACGACGGCGACGGCGCCGGTTTCCTCGTCGGTCAGGAAGACAAAGCCGGCGGGCGATACGTCCGGATCGGTGCCGGGGCGTGGTTCGAGCGGCTTGGGCCGGCGGGGCGGGTTGAGGGTGAACTGGTAGGGGTGGACCAGGAAGGAGAATGTGGACTCGACGGGGGGATTGCCGGTGTCTCCGGCGTAGGTGGCGACGAACTCGTGGATGCCAGCCTGCAATCCCGGCACCTCCAGGCCCCACCCCAAGGGCCTGTCCCATTGGCCATACCCGGCCTGCGAATTGTTGAATGACGCCAGCGTGCTTGTGAAGATGATCTGGCCGTCGAGGCTGACGTTGAAATAGGCGATCCAATCGTCGAGCGTGTTGCCGTTCGCGATTGCCTGGGCGTGCAGCCCAGCGGTATCCCATTGGCCCGCTCTGTGGATCTCGACATAGAACGGCCGGCCGGACGTTGGCGACGAGGTGGGCATGATGAACTCGAATCCTGGGGGCGTGCCAGGGGGGCCCTCGAGGTGGGAGGCATGAGCGGGGGCGGCCGCGAGGAGGAGGGGAAGGAGGAACAGAGGGCGCATCGGAACTCCGCGGGTGAGCGGGCGGCACAGTAGCGGATGGCCCGGACTGCCACTTGCCGCTGCGTCCCGTTTTCTTGGCGCTGCGTGCCATGCCGGCGGGCAGCCCTGGTGGCGATTGCTCCGGTGTCCCGCAATCTTGACGATCTGTTTCGTTGTTTCGGGATTTTGCCAACGGTAACCTGCCGGGGATGTTCGACCCCGCCGTGACGACCCGCCCCCGCGTGCCGCATCTGCGCTTCGACACGGCCCGCCATGCGCGGCGTCGGCAGTTCGAGGCGTGGCGCGAGGCGGTGGGGGTGACGCATGACATCACCGCGCCGGGGATGGCGGAGCATGAGGGGCTGATCGCCTCCTCCGACGTGTGGCGGATGGGGCAGGCGGTGGTGAGCCATCGGCGGTTCCCGATGCTGCATTTCGCGCGGCCGGTGCGGCGGGCACGGGTGGATGGGCTGGACCAGTATTCGTTGCTGCTGATGCGCCAGGGAATGTGGCAGGGGGCGGCGGGGGAGGCCGAGCTGACCTTGCGGCCCGGGGAGGTGGGGCTGTTCGACATGGCCCGGCCGGTGGCGAACCTGGTGACCGACAGTTCCAGCCTGCGGGTGATGCTGCCGCGGGATGCGGTGGATGCGCTGGTGCCTGGCGGGGCGCTGGCGGCGCACGGGGCGCGGCTTTCGGGCGCGGCAGCCGCGGTGCTGGCGACGTTCATGGAGGCGTTGCTGCAGAACTTGCCGGCGCTGGAGATCGGGCAGGCGGTGGCGATGGAGCGGGCGATGGTGGAGCTGGCGGCGGCGTGCCTGGCGCCCTCCCGCGAGCGGCGGGAGGTGGCGGCGGGGTCGATCGATGCCTCCCTGCTGTTGCGGGCGCGGGCGCATATCGAGGCGCGGCTGGCGGATGGCGCGCTTTCGCCGGACAGCGTGGCGCTGGCGCTGGGGCTTTCGCGCTCGGCGCTGTACCGGCTGTTCGGCCACCTCGGCGGCGTGGCGGGGTATATCCAGGCGCGACGGCTGGGGCGGATCAAGGCGTTGCTGGCGGACCCGCGGGAGGGGCGGCGGATTTCGGAGCTGGCCTATCTGCACGGGTTTGCCGACGAGGCGCATTTCAGCCGGGCGTTCCGGCGGGCGTTCGGCCTTTCGGCGCGGGAGTGGCGGGCGGAGCGGGGCGGCGCGCGGCGTGCGGAGGGCGAGTCGCCGATGTACCAGGCCTGGGTGCGGGGGGTGATCGGCTAGACCCATACCGGCCAGCCCCGCGCGCGATACCAACCGGCACAATGGCCGGAAGGGTCGGCCATTGCGCAGGCTGGTATCAGGCTTCGTGCAGAGTGCCGTCGCGCAGCCTGACGGTGCGGTCCATGCGGGCGGCGAGGTCGGGGTTGTGGGTGGCGATGAGGGCGGCGACGTTGTGGGTGCGGACCATGGCGAGCAGCTCGTCGAACACCACGGTGGAGGTGGCGACGTCAAGGTTGCCCGTAGGTTCGTCGGCCAGGAGGATGGCGGGGGCGTTGGCCAGGGCGCGGGCGATGGCGACGCGTTGCTGCTCGCCGCCGGAGAGCTTGCCGGGGAAGTGGGCGGTGCGGGCGGCCAGGCCGAAATCGGACAGCAGGGCGCGGGCGCGCTCGGCGGCGCGGGGGCGGGGGATGCCGGCGATCATCTGCGGGAGCATGACGTTTTCGAGCGCGGTGAATTCGCCCAGGAGATGGTGGAACTGGTAGACGAAGCCGATGGAATCGCGGCGGATGGCGGTGCGGGCGGCGTCGTCCAGCGTGCCGGCGTCGCGGCCGGCGACGAGGACCTGGCCGGCATCGGGGCGTTCCAGCAGGCCGGCCAGGTGCAGCAGGGTGGACTTGCCGGTGCCGGAGGGGGCGACGAGGGCGGTGATCTCGCCGGGGTGGAGCACGAGGTCGACGCCGCGCAGGACGTGGAGATCCGTCTCGCCGCTGCGGTAGGTGCGGACGACGCCGCGCAGCTCCAGGGCGGGTTCACTCATTCCGCAGCACCTCCACCGGGTCGGTGCTGGCGGCCTTCCAGGCGGGGTAGAGGGTGGCCAGGAGGGAGAGGGCCAGGGCGAGGCCGACCACCTGGGCGACGCTGGGCCAGTGGACGTTGTTCGGCAGCGCGGTGAGGAGGAAGACGGAGCTGTCGAACACCTGGCCGCCGGTGAGGCTTTCGATGGCGTGCTGGATCTCCTCGAGGTTCCAGCAGACGGTGACGCCGAGGACAGTGCCGAGCACGGTGCCGGCCACGCCCACGAAGGCGCCGCACATGATGAAGATGCGCAGCATGGCACCGGAGCTGGCGCCGAGGGTGCGCAGCACGGCGATGTCCCGCCGCTTGTCCTTCACCAGCATGATCAGCGAGGAAATCACGTTGAAGGCGGCGACCAGGATGATCATGCCGAGCACGATGAACATCGTGTTCTTCTGGATCTGAAGCACGGCGACGATCTGGTCGTTGGCGCGGGTCCAGTCCCGCAGCAGGAGCTGACGTTGGCCGAGCAGCGGGCGGATGCGCTCCACCATGGCGCGGGCGCGGGAGGGATCGGCCACGCGCAGCTCGATGCCGGAGACGGCGTCTCCGGTGTTCAGGAAGAGCTGGGCGGCGGGCAGCGGGAGGAAGACGACATTGTTGTTGAAGTCGGCCAGGCCGGCATCGAAGACGGCGGCGACGCGGTAGGCGCGCACGCGCGGGATGGTGCCGAAGGCGGTGGCCGCACCCTGGGGGGAGACGAGGGTAATGCGCGCACCGGGGGCGAGGCGGAAGCTCGTGGCCATGCCGGCGCCGACCACGACGGCGTCGTCGCCGCGGAAGGCGTCGAGGCTGCCGGCGACGATGCGGAGTTGCGACATGGCGCGCAAATCGGCTTCCGCGATGCCGCGCATCAGGGCGCCGGTGCCGCCGCCGCGCTCGCCGGTGACGAGGACCTGGCCATCGAGCACCGGAGTGGCGGCGAGGACGCCGGGGAGGGCGGCGATGTCGGTGGTGAGCTTGCGGTAGCCTTCGATCTTCTCGCCGGCGAAGGCCTGGAGCACCACGTGGCCGCGGGCGGCCAGGACGCGGGAGACGACCTCGGTCTGGAAGCCGGTCATGACGCTGGCGACGACGATGAGGGTGGCGACGCCGAGGGCGATGCCGACGAGGGAGAAGATGGCGATGATGGAGACGAAGCGCTCACCCTTGCGGGCGCGGAGGTAGCGGCCGGCGACAGCGCGTTCGAAGGCGTTGAACATCAAAGGATTCTTCTTTTTCTGTAGAAAAAGAAGCAAAGAGACTTTTCCGACTTGGCGCCTCGTCCCCCTGATCGGGCGGCGGTGACCTGCAAACGGATAAAGTTTTTTCGCTTCTTTTTGTTCACAAAAAGAAGACTCTTACTTCGCCACGCGAGCCAGCGCGTCCTCGACCGACACTTCCTCCCGTTCCCCCGTCATGCGCCGCTTGAGCTCCACGCGCCGGTTGGCGGCCGAGCGCGGGCCGACGATGATCTGCCAGGGGTGGCCCATGAGGTCGGCGTCGGCGAACTTGGCGCCGGCGCGGTCCGGCCGGTCGTCGTAGAGGGCGTTGCCGGCCAGGCCCGCGTAGGCTTCCTCGCAGATGGTGTCGCAGGCGGTGTCGCCGGGCTTGAGGTTGAGGATGGCCGCGCGCCAGGGGGCGACGGAGTCGGGCCACTTGATGCCGGCGTCGTCGTGGTGCGCCTCGATGATGGCGCCGGCCAGGCGGGAGACGCCGATGCCGTAGCTGCCCATGTGGGGGACGACCAGTTGGCCGTCCGGCCCGGCGACCTTGAGGCCCATGGGTTCGCTGTACTTGGTGCCGAAGTAGAAGATGTGGCCGACCTCGATGCCGCGGCCTTCGCGCTTGTCGGCCACCTTCGCCCAGGCGGCTTCGTCGTGCTTCTCGTCGGTGGCGGCGTAGGGGGTGGTCATGGTGGTGTAGAAATCGGCGAGGTCCTGGTCGCTGGCGAAGCTGTAGCGCGCGGTGGAGACGTCGATCTTTTCGAAGGCGGCGTCGAAGAAGACCTGCGATTCGCCGGTGGGGGCGAGGATGATGAATTCGTGGGAGAGGTCGCCGCCGATCGGGCCGGTGTCGGCGGCCATGGGGATGGCCTGGACGCCGAGGCGTTGGAAGGTGCGCATGTAGGCCAGCATCATCTTGCGGTAGGCGACGACGGCGCCGGCGTGGTCGAGGTCGAAGGAGTAGGCGTCCTTCATGAGGAACTCGCGGCCGCGCATGACGCCGAAGCGGGGGCGGACCTCGTCGCGGAACTTCCACTGGATGTGGTACAGGTTCTGCGGCAGGTCGCGGTAGCTTTTGACGCCGGTGCGGAAGATGTCGGTGATCATCTCCTCGTTGGTGGGGCCGTAGAGCATCTCGCGGTCGTGGCGGTCCTTGAAGCGCAGCATTTCCTGGCCGTAGCCGTCGTAGCGGCCGGACTGGCGCCAGAGATCGGCGGATTGCAGGGTGGGCATCAGCACTTCCTGGGCGCCGGAGGCGTCCTGCTCCTCGCGCACGATCTGCTCGATGTTGCGCAGGACGCGCAGGCCGGCGGGCAGCCAGGCGTAGATGCCGGCGGCGGTCTGGCGGACGAGGCCGGCGCGCAGCATGAGGCGGTGGGAGGCGATCTGGGCCTCGGCCGGCGTTTCCTTGAGCGTGGGGACGAAGCTGCGGGAGAGGCGCATCGTGGGGGCACATCCGGGAAGGGTGGGGTGCGCACCCTAGCCCGTGCGCCGCCGGGAGGCCAGAAGGCACGGGGCCGCGCAATTTTGTGCAACGCACAACGCAAATGACGAAAAAAAATGTCGCGCCCGCCGGGGGCGGAGCACGAAAACACGTGACAGTCCTGGGTCGATCCCCTAGAAAAAAAGAGGGCCCGCGCGCATGGCAGCGCAGCGGGCCAAGTTTGGGGAGGAAACGCCAGTCACACGGCAGGAAGAGGCCAGGCCTCTCCCTCGCCGTGATGATGGCTTCAGCACCCCCCTCCGTCCATCGAAAATTCGCACGGCACCGACTGTTTTTTCGTCATTCAGACGGAATTTGCCGCTTTTTTTGGGCGGATGCTGCCTAGGCTGCCGCTTATTGCGGCATCGACAGCACGCCCTCGCGGAAGCTCAGCGTCTCGCTGGTGATTCCGAGATAGAGCAGGCCCCAGATCACGCCGGTGACGAGGGTGGTGGCGATCACCTTCTTGCGCATGCCCGGGCGTTCCGGAGCGCCACGCCAGCCGGTTTCCGAATCGGGGGTGGTCACCGGGCGCGTGCCCCAGGGCAGCACCGCGAACAGGACGATCCACCAGAGCACGAAGTAGATCGCGATGCCGGTGACGGGATGCATGGGTCAGACCCTCAGGAGGTGAACATCAACCAGCGGGCGCTTCTGCAGGCGCCGGCCGAGCGCCTTGCGCAGGGCGGTCTTGGCGGCCTCGGTGAGGCTGTCGTCGTCGCGGCGCAGGCTGGCGGGGAGGTCGCCGATCGCCTCGGCGAAGTCGCGGGCGATGCGGTCGGTCTCGGGATCCTCCGGGTCGAGCAGGCCGGGGGCCGAGAGGCGCGGGATGCCGCGCACGCGCCCGGCCTCGTCCACCGCCAGCGAGGCGATGGCGACGCCGTTGAACAGCATGCGCCGGCGCGCGCCCATCACGTTGCCCTGCAGCGGCACGAGGCGGTTGCCATCCACCACCAGGCGGCCCACCGGGGCGGAATCGACCACCTCCGGGCGGCCGGGGGCGAGCGAGAGGATGTCGCCGTCCTCCACCAGGATGGGGGTGATGCCGAGATCCTGGGCGAGCGCGGCATGGGCGGAGAGGTGGCGCCATTCGCCGTGCACCGGCACGGTGACGCGCGGGCGGACGAGGCCGTAGAGCCGCTTCAGCTCCTCGCGCGCCGGATGGCCGGAGACGTGGACGAAGTGGTCGTGGTCGGTGAGCACGGTGACGCCGCGGCGCACCAGGTTGTCCTGCACCGTGCCGATGGCGCGCTCGTTGCCGGGGATCATGCGGCTGGAGAACACCACCGTGTCGCCCTCGCCCAGCTCCACGCGGGGGTGGGTGTCCTGCGCGACGCGGGCCAGCGCGCTGCGCGGCTCGCCCTGGCTGCCGGTGATGAGGATGAGCAGGTTCTCGTCGGGGATGTCCGCCACGTCGTCTTCGGTGAGGAAGGGGGCGATGCCCTTGAGGTAGCCGCATTCGCGGGCGGCGGCTTCCAGGTTCCGCAGCGAGCGGCCGACGATGGCCACCGAGCGGCCGGCGGCGCGGGCGGCCAGGGCCACGGATTCGACGCGGGCGACGTTGCTGGCGAAGCAGGTGACGGCGATGCGGCCGCGCAGCGAGGCGACGAGATCGGCCAGGCTGCGGCGCACCTCGCCTTCCGATCCGGAATGGCCTTCCACCATGGCGTTGGTGGAATCGCACACCATGGCCAGCACGCCTTCGTCGCCCAGGGCGCGCAGGGCGGCCTCGTCGGTGCGCGGGCCGACCAGGGGTTCGTCGTCCAGCTTCCAGTCGCCGGTGTGCAGCACGATGCCGGCGGGGGTGCGGATGACCAGGGCCTGCGATTCCGGGATGGAATGGGCCATGCGGATGAAGGAGAGGTCGAAGGGGCCCAGGCGGAAGCTGCCGCCGGGCTGGATCACGGTGAGCTTCACCTGGTTGAGCAGCTGCGCCTCGCCCAGCTTTCGGCGCAGCACGGCGGCGGCGAAGGGGGTGGCGTAGATCGGGCAGCGCAGCTGCGGCCACAGCCAGGCAACGGCGCCGATATGGTCCTCATGCGCGTGGGTGATGACGAGCCCGGCCAGCCTGTCCCGCCGCTCGGCGATGAAGGTTGGGTCGGGGACCATGATGTCCACTTCCGGGTTCTCGGCGCCGCCGAAGCCCATGCCGCAATCGACCGCGAGCCAGGTGCCGGCGCAGCGGTAGAGGTTGAGGTTCATGCCGATCTCGCCGGAGCCGCCGAGCGGCAGGAAGGCCAGGTCCGAAGTCGCTGCGTCCATGCTTCGCCTTCAATTCATGCGCCGCGCGGCCGGCCAGGAAGCCGGCCCCGGGACGAAAGCGCCTGCGCCGACCGCCGGTACGGGACGGCAATCGGCACAGGCGGTTCACATACGTGCCGGCCAGGAGCCCGCCGGCAGGGGGTTAGGCACCGTGCGGCGGGGAAAAGTCAACGCCCGGCGGGGATTCGGTTGCGCCCCATCAGTCGCGTTCGACCAGGCGCGACCGGTCCCGGCTCAATATGGGGGCCGGGTTGCGCGCTGCCAACAGGCGCAGGCCTTCCAGCGTGAGGTCGGCATCGATCGTCTCGATCACGGTGGTGCCCTCGGCCAGCAGCGGGGCGAGGCCGCCGGTGGCGAGCACCTTGAGGCCGCCGCCGTATTCGGCCTGGATGCGCGTGACCAGCCCCTCGATCATGCCCACGTAGCCCCAGTAGATGCCGGACTGCATGGCGGGCACGGTGGAGCGGCCGATGACGGATTGCGGGCGGCCGATGCCGATGCGCGGCAGGCGGGCGGCGGCGCGGTGCAGCGCCTCGATCGAGAGGTTGATGCCCGGCGCGATGACGCCGCCCAGGTAGGCGCCGTCCTTGTCCATCACGTCGAAGGTGGTGGCGGTGCCGAAATCGATCACCACGGCGGGGCCGCCATAGTGCTTGTGGCCGGCCAGGGTGTTCAGCAGGCGGTCCGCGCCGACCTCGTGCGGGTTGTCGATCTTGATCTCGAAGCCCCAGTCGAGCGTGGCGGTGGCCACCAGGGGCTCCACCTCCAGCCAGTCGCGGCAGAAGCGGCGCATGTCGTAGAGGGCGGCGGGCACCACGGTGCCGATGACGGCGGCGTTGATCTGCTCCCGCTTGAGGCCCGCCTTGTCGAGCAGGGTGAGCAGCCAGACGGCGTATTCGTCGCTGGTGCGCTGGGCGTTGGTGGAGATGCGCCAGCGGCCGACCCAGCCATTGCCGTCGTGCACCGCCATGACCGTGTTGGTGTTGCCGGCATCGACGACGAGCAGCATGGTGGGTCTCCGTAAGCTCAGTCGCCGCCGGGCAGCAGGACCTCGCCGGTGGTGAAGCGGCGGGTGGTGCCATCGACGGTCATCAGCAGGCTGCCATCGGCGTCGAGCCCCGCAAAGATGCCTTGCAGCACGTCTGATCCCAGCTTGAGGCTCATCTTGCTGCCGGCGGGCTGGGCGTGGGCGAGCCAGGCCTGCAGGACGGGGGCGAAGCCTTCCGCGTGCAGCACGTGGTACCAGTGGGCGAGGCGGGCGAGCAGGCGGGGGGCGAAGGCCTCCGGGTCGGGCGGGGGCATGTGCTCGGCGAGGCAGGCGGCGACGCGGTCGGGCAGGATGGGGGCGTGGGCGAGGTTCACGCCGATGCCGGGGATGACCCAGGCGATGCCGCCGTGCCCGTCCCCGTGGCTTTCCAGCAGAATGCCGGAGAGCTTGTTGCCGTTCAGCATGAGGTCGTTCGGCCATTTGAGCGCGAGGCGCGGGCCTGGCGGGAGGATTTCGGCCACCGCCTCCGCCAGCGCCGCGCCGCAGAGCAGCGACAGGCGGGCGGCATCGCGCAGCGGCAGGCGCGGGCGCAGCAGCACGGAGAGGGCGAGGTTGCCGGCGGGGGTGGACCAG
>CANHCJ010000033.1 GCA_947458025.1 Rhodospirillales bacterium
GCGCCGCGGGCGGGCAGTTCCTGCTGCGGCTGGAGGATATCGACGCCACGCGCTGCCGGCCGGAATTCGCGGCGGGAATCCTGGAGGACCTCGCCTGGCTGGGGCTCGACTGGGACGGGCCCGTGCGCGTGCAGTCCGCGCAGTTCGGCGAATACCGCGCCGTGCTGGACGGGTTGCGCGGGCGCGGCCTGCTGTATCCCTGCTTCTGCACCCGCGCCGACATCGCGCGGGAGCACGCGGCCTCCGCCGCCGCGCCGCACGGGCCGGAGGGCCCGGTGTATCCCGGCACGTGCCGGGGTCTCTCGCAGCAGGCACGGGCGGCACGGATCGCCACCGGCGTGCCCTACGCGCTGCGGCTGGACATGGCCGCCGCGCTGGCGGCCGCGGGGCGTTCGCTGGGCTTCGACGACGAACGCACGGGCTGGGTGGCGGCCGATCCCGCCGCCTTCGGCGATGTGGTGCTGGCGCGCAAGGACGTGCCGGCCAGCTACCACCTGTGCGTAACGCACGACGACGCCCTGCAGGGCGTCACGCTCGTGGTGCGCGGCGAGGACCTGCTGGCGGCGACGCATGTGCACGTGCTGCTCCAGGCGCTGCTGGGCTGGCCGACCCCCGCCTATGCCCATCACGCCCTGCTGACCGATGCCAGCGGCAAGCGCCTGGCCAAGCGGGACCGCGCCGCCACCCTGCGCGACCTGCGCGCGGCGGGGCGCAGCCCGGCGGAGGTGCGGGCGCTGGCCGGCTTCCCGGCATGACGATGGCAAGCGCGCGCCTCGGCTGGCACCGGGCCGGCCGCCGGCGTTGCGCGGGTGGGGGAATGGCTGGATAGTTTGCGCCTGTCTTCAGCGTCCGGCTGACTCCCAGGAGGATCCCCATGTCCCAGCCCGCCCATCGCCTCGCCAACGAGCGCATCGCCTGGTTCAACGGGCAGTGGGTGCCGGAGCGCGAGGTGATGGTTCCGTTCCGCGACCGTTCCTGGCTCTACGGCGACGGCGCCTTCGACATGACCCGCACCTTCGATGGCCACATCTTCCGCATCAAGGAACACATCGACCGCTTCTACCGCTCCCTGCGCTACCTGCGCATCGACCCCGGCATGGCCCCGGCGCAGATGGTGGCGCTCTCCGAAGAGATCGTGGAGCGCAACAATCACCTGCGCCCCGAAGGCGGCGACTGGTGGGTGGGCCAGCGCGTCAGCCGCGGGGTGAACGCGGTGGGCGACGAAGGCTGGGAGCACACCGGCCCCAACGTGGTGATCGAGATGATGCCGCTGCCCTTCAAGGCCCGCGCGCGCATGTACCGCGATGGCGCCACCGTGATCGTGCCCCCGGTGCGCCGCACCGCGCCCGACATGCTCAGCCCGCGCGCCAAGACGCACAACTACCTCAACATGATCGTGGCCGAGCAGCCGGTGAAGGCGGCAGACCCCGATGCCTGGGCCGTGCTGCTGGACGAGAACGGCAACCTGGCCGAAGGCATCGGCAGCAACATCTTCATCGTCCGCGACGGCAGGCTGCAGACACCGCGCGAGAAGTTCGTGCTGCCCGGCGTCTCCCGCCAGATGACGATCGACATGGCCCACAAGCTCGGCGTGCCGTTCGAGGAACGCGACATCGACATGTTCGACGCGGCAACCGCGGACGAGATGTTCCTCACCTCCACCAGCCTGTGCATCCTGCCGGTCAGCAGCTTCAACGGGCAGAAGGTGGCGGACGGGGCCATCCCGGGGCCCATCACGAAAAAGCTGATCGCGGCCTACAGCGCCGAGGTCGGGTGTGACTTCGTGGCGCAGTACCTGAAGCATATCGCTTGAAGGAAGGGTCTTCTTTTTTCTGAAGAAAAAAGAAGCAAAAAAGACTTTCCCCGTTTGCGCCCGCGCCAGGGCGAGCAGCAAACGGGGGAAAGTTCAGTAACCCGCGGCGCGGTCCACCAGCTCGCGCAGCGGCTTGCCGTCCAGGAACCGCGCCAGGTTGTCCACGAACAGCTTGGCCACGGTCTTGTCCCGCTCCGGATGGCCGCCGCCGATATGCGGCAGCACCGTGATGCCCTTCGCCGCCCAGAACGGATGCTCCTTCGGCAGCGGCTCGGTGCGGAACACATCGAGGATCGCGCCGGCGAGATGGCCGCTCTCCACCGCCTCGATCAGGTCCGCATCCACGATCAGCGCCCCGCGGCCGAAGTTCAGCAGCCAGGCGCCCTTCTTCATCTGCCCCAGCATGGCGGCGTCCACCGAGTTGTCGGTGGCCGGCGTCGAAGGCAGCAGCAGCACAACGAAATCCGACTGCGCCAGCACCTCGCTCGTCTGCTCCGGCGCGTAGACGCGCTCCACGCCCGGCAGCTCCCCCGGCGTGCGGCGGGTGCCGATGACGCGCATGCCGATGACGCTGGCCATGCGCGCCAGGTCCTGGCCGATGGCGCCAAGGCCCAGGATGCCCAGCGTGCGGCCGTTCAGCGGCATGGCCATGCGCCGCGTCCAGGTGCTCGCCCGGTTGTCGTCCACGATGGCGGCATAGGGCTTGGCGATGTGGAACAGGGCACCCAGGATGTTCTCCGGCATGCTCTCGCGGTGGGTGCCGCGCGCCGAGCTGAGGGCCAGCGCCGCCGGCAGGTCGGGCAGGGCAAGCCAGCCCTCGATCCCCGCGGTCAGGCCCTGGATCCAGCGCAGCTTCGCCATGCTGGGCAGCAGCCCCGGCAGGGCGGCCAGCGCAAGCATGGCCTCCACCGAGGCGCGCTGTTCCGCCGAGGGCAGGTCCTTGCGGGCGAGGGTCTCCACGGCAACGCGCGGGGCCAGCCCGGCGGCGTCGATGGCCTGGAGATAGGCGTCCGGCGTGTCGGTCCAGAGCAGCACGCGGGTACGGTTGGTCATGTCGAGGTCCCTGTTTCCTGGCCGCCGACCCTAGATCGGGCGCGGGCGGATGGAAACGGGGCCCGGAAGTTCGCCGGCGCATCCGGGCAAGGAATGACCTCGGGCCATTATTTGCCGGCGGAAGGTTGCGGCGCCGTCCGGGCGGCCCGGGCCCGCCCTGCGTTCGACATAGGACTCCAAGTATCCTCGGGAACGGCGGCAGGTATCGGGATGCGACTCGGGGGGCGGCCGGGCAAATCCGAGGGGATTACTTGATGTTTTTCGCGCCATCGTATGGCCCCGGGGGTGTCCGGCGGCATCGCGGGCGTGAAAGTCGCGCCAAAATTGCCGTAAGCAGGCATCTCTGGAATATTGTGGATTGCAACTCCCGAATCCTTCCCATATACGGGCGGAAACCTTCACGAGGCGAATGCAATGAGCGATAATGCCAAGGACGCCCACCTTCTGGGTCTGACTGCCCAGATTGTCTCTGCCCATGTCGCGAACAATCCGGTCCAGCCGGATGCTCTGCCGGGCCTGATCCAGTCGGTGTTCAAGACCCTCGCCGGCGCAGGCAAGGACACGCCGGAGCCGGTGAAGCTGGAGCCCGCGGTGCCGATCAAGAAGTCCATCTTCCCCGATCACATCATCTGCCTCGAAGACGGCAAGAAGCTGAAGATGCTGAAGCGGCATCTCGCCACCTCGTACAACATGACCCCGCAGCAGTATCGCGAGCGCTGGGGCCTGCCGCACGACTACCCGATGGTCGCGCCCGACTACGCCAAACATCGCTCGGCCCTGGCCAAGGAAATCGGGCTCGGCCGCAAGCCGGCCGAATCCGCCGCCGCCCCCCGCGCCGCCAAGAAGCCCGGCACCCGCGGCCGCAAGCCGAAGGCCGCCGCCTGATTGCTGTTGCCCCGGCCTGCCCGGGGCCCTGACGGAACGCCGCCCGCTTCCCCGCGTTGCCGCCTCGTCCGATCGGGCGCGGCGATGTGGGGGAGGGCCGGTTGCTTTTTGTGGCGTGGCGGCTGATCCGCGATGCGGCCTATGCCTTCATCGAAGATGAGGCGCTGACGCGCGGCGCCGCGATCGCCTTCTATACCGTCACCTCGCTCGGCCCCTTGCTGTTCATCGTGGTGGCCATCGGCGGACTGGCCTTCGGCGAGGATGCGGCGCGCGGCGCGGTCGCGGCGCAGCTGACCGGCCTGGTGGGGCGGGAAAGTGCCGCGCTGGTGCAGGCGGCCCTCCAGGGCGCCTCCCACGTGCCGGAGAGCATCCTGGCCTCCCTGCTGGGGGCCGTGACCCTCCTGGTCACCGCATCCGGCGTGTTCGCGGAAATGCAGGCGGCGCTGAACGCGCTCTGGCGGGCGCCGCCGCGCGCCACCACCGTCTCGCGCCTGGTGCGGGCCCGCATCGCCAGCCTGGGCCTGGTGGCCGCGCTCGGCTTCCTGTTACTGGTCTCGCTGGTGGCGAGCGCGCTTCTGGCCGGGCTGGGCGAATGGATCACCGCGCGCCTGGCCTGGGGCACGCTGGTGCTGGGCGCCGTGAACATCGCCGTCTCCTACCTGCTGGTCACGGTGCTGTTCGCCGCCATCTACAAGGTGCTGCCCGACGTGCGCCTGGCCTGGCGAGACGTGGCGGTGGGCGCAATCCTCACGGCGTTACTGTTCAATGCAGGGAAGTTCCTCATCGCGCTCTATCTTGCACGCAGCGCCGTGGCCTCCAGCTATGGCGCGGCGGGGGCGGTGATCCTGCTGCTGCTCTGGATCTACTGGTCGGTGCAGATCTTCCTGTTCGGCGCCGAGCTGACCAAGGTCTACGCGGCATGGCGCGGAACGCGGGCCGGCCTTCAGGCCGTGGCGTGACATCTTGTTGCGGCAGCAGACTTGACTACAGCGGCGTGACACCCCTTCTACGCGGCGCAGGGCCGCTGCGGCCCGATGACGGGAGACGCCATCCATGACCTTCACCCTCGGCCGCCGGGGCCTGGCCCTCGGCGCCGCCGCCCTCCTGCTGCCGACCCAGGCCCGCGCTGCGATCCAGATGTCGATCGCCACCGGCACCACGGGCGGCGTGTACTACCCGCTCGGCGGGGCGCTGGCCAACTACCTCTCCCGCGGCATCCCGGGCATGAGCGCCACCGCAGAGGTCACCGGCGGGTCCGTCGCGAACTTCCAGCTGCTGGGCGCCGGGCGCGCCGGCATGGTGTTCGGCCAGGTGGATGCGGCGGTCGATGGGCTGGCCGGCGCGGGCCCGTTCCGTGGCCGCCCGGTGCCGGCGCGTGCCATCGCGGTACTCTACACCAACCGCATGCAGATCGTGACCACGGCCGCCACCGGCATCAAGTCGGTCGCCGACCTCAAGGGCAAGCGCGTCAGCACCGGCGCGCCGGGCTCGGCCACGGAGCTGTTCGCCTTCCGCGTCATCGCCGCCGCGGGCCTGGACCGCGAGAAGGATTTCCGCGCGCGTGAGCGTCTCTCGCCGGCGGAATCCACCAACGCCATCCGCGACGGCAAGCTCGATGCGTATTTCTTCGTCTCTGGCGTGCCCACCAGCGCCATCACCGACCTCGCCGCTACCCCCGGCACGCAGATCCAGCTGGTCGACCACGCCGACCTGCACCAGCGCATCGTGGCCGAGAACGGCCCGGTGTATTTCCCGGAGGTGATCCCGGCCGGCACCTACCCGGGCCAGGCCGCCGACAACCGCCAGCTCTCGGTCGCCAACATCCTCGCCGTGCACGAGAACATGCCGGCCGAGCTGGTCACGCAGATCCTGCAGGTCACCTGGGGCAACCGCGAGGATTGGGCGAAGGTGCACGCCGAGGCGCGCAACTTCACCCTGGCGGCCCAGAAGACCAGCGCCGCGGGCATCCCCTGGCACCCGGCCGCGGAGGCGTTCTGGAAGTCCGCCGGCGCCACGCTGGCCTGAGCCCGGGATGTCCCACTCCACCCTGCCGCCGGAAGTTCCCCCCGGCGCCCTGGATGAAGATACCGCCCGCAGGGTGGAGCAACTGATCGAGCAGGAGGAGGGGGCGCAGAACCGCCTCCCCGGCCTGCTCGGCCATGCCGCGGTGGCGGTGGCACTCGGCATGTCCCTGTTCCACCTCTGGGCGGCGTGGGACATCGTGCCGACGGCCACGCTGCGCTACGTCCACGTGGCCTTCGCCATGGTGCTGGGCTTCGCGCTCTTCCCCGTGGCGCGCCGCTTCCGCCATCGCCTGATGCTGTGGGACGCAGCCCTGATCGCCGCCGCGCTCTACGTCGTGTGGTACCTGGTCTCGGGCGGCGACGACCTGCAGGACCGCTACATCTTCCCCGACCCGATGGACATCGTGGTCGGCTGGATGCTGATCGCGCTGGTGCTGGAGGTCTGCCGCCGCTCCACCGGCTGGATCATGCCGGTGGTGGCGGTGCTGTTCCTGCTCTACGGCTTCTACGGCAACCTGCTGCCGCCGCCCTGGCGGCACCAGGGCTACGACGCGCTGCGCATGATCCCGCACCTCACCATCACGCTGGAGGGCATCTTCGGCACGGCGGTGGATGTCTCGGCCTCGCTGATCGTGCTGTTCACCATCTACGGCGCCATCCTGCAGGCTTCCGGCGCCGGCAAGTTCTTTGTCGACTTCTCCTTCGCCCTCACCGGCGGCAAGCCGCAGAGCGCCGGCCGCACCGTGGTGCTCTCCTCCTTCCTGCTCGGCGGCCCCTCCGGCTCCGGCGTCGCCACCACGGTCACGCTCGGCACGGTGGCCTGGCCGATGATGAAGAAGGTCGGCTACCGGCCGGATGACGCCGGCGGCCTGCTGGCGGCCGGCGGCCTCGGCGCCATCATCTCCCCCCCGGTGCTCGGCGCGGCCGCGTTCCTGATCGCCGAGTATCTCAAGATCGGCTACCTCGACGTGCTGGTGATGGCCATCGTGCCCACCTGCCTCTACTACGCCTCGCTGCTGTTCATGGTGGAGCTGGACCAGCGCCACATCGCCGCCCGCGCCGCGGCAGGGGATGCCCAGGCGGCAGAGGCGATGAAGGTCGATCCCGTCGGCAAGCTGCTGCGGCTCTACGGCTTCCACTTCACCACGCTGATCGCGATCATCGTCTTCATGGTGCTGGGCTATTCGGCGACGATGTCGGTGCTCTACGCCACCTTCGTGGCCGTGGCGCTCTCCTACCTGCGGCGCGAGACGGCGCTCACCCCGCGGCGGCTGATGGATGCGCTGGCGGCCGGCGCGGTGCAGTCGGTCGGCATCGCGGCCACCTGCGCCTGCGCCGGCATCATCGTCGGCGTCATCACCCTCACCGGCCTCGGTCTGAAATTCTCCGACATCGCCATCCAGGGCGCCGGCGGCTCGCTGGTGGTCACCGCCATCTACACCGCGCTGATCGTCTGGGTGGTCGGGCTCGCGGTGCCGGTGACGGCCAGCTACATCATCTGCGCCGTGGTCGCCGCCCCGGCCCTGATCAAGCTCGGCGTGCCGAACTACGCCGCGCACATGTTCGTCTTCTACTACGCGGTCCTCAGCGAGGTCTCCCCGCCCACCGCGCTGTCGCCCTTCGCGGCCAGCGCCATCACCGGGGCGGGGCCGTACCGCACCACGCTGATGGCCTGGAAATACACGCTGCCCGCCTTCGTGCTGCCCTTCGTTTTCGTCACCGACCCCGAGGGCGTGGGGCTGCTGCTGCAGATGAAGCCGGGCATGACCTGGGTGGACGTGGCCTGGCAGATCATGCTGGCCACCGCCGGGCTCGCAGCCCTTGCCGCCGCCTGCCAGGGCTGGCTGGTGCGCGCGCTCGCCGGCTGGGAGCGAGCCGGGCTGGTGCTCGCCGGCCTGCTGCTGGTCTTCCCCGCGGTGATCGAGGGCGTGCTGGACGACGCGCTGCCCTATCCCCACCTGATCGGCTTCGCACTCGCCGCCGGGCTCCTCGCCTGGCAGATGCGGCGCCTGCCGGAGCCTGGCCGGGCGGGCTGAGGCAGGCGCCCGCGGCGCTTCCTCTCCCCGCCCACCGGGCCTGGCGTCCTGCAGCCCGGCTGCCGCTACCGCGCTAGGCGCGCAGCACCGCGGCCACATAGGGCATGAAGTGCGCCAGCGGCGGCGTCTGCAGCCCTTTCACCTTCGCGCCTTCGTCATAGCGCCGCAGCCGCACGGCCTCCTGCCAGTGGGGCAGGCGCTCGAAGGCGGCGATCTCGTCGGCGGACATCGGGCCGCCCTGCAGCGACAGGCTCAGCACCGAATCCCTGGACAGCTTGGCGAAGTAGTCAGCCTCCTTGCCGCAGAGATAGCGCTTGGCGGCGACATGCAGGCGGACGGGCTCGGTGACCTCCGGGCCGAAATGCGCCACGAGGAACGCGTGGCCGACATCCTCGTGCTGGTCGTCGATGCCCTCCGCGGCCGGGTTCTCGCCGAGGTCGTGCAGCATGTGGCCGATATCGTGCATCAGCGCCGCGGCGATCAGGCTGGGCGGGTCCCCGGCCTGCTCGGCCAGCAGCGCGGCCTGCAGCCCATGCTGGATCTGGTTGATGTCCGACAGGCCGTAGCGGTGGCGGCCGTTGATGTCCAGCCGTTGGGCGATCTGGGACAGGATGTCGGCAGTCATGGGCGAGGCTCCTTCGCGGCCGGTGTCATCATAGTGTAATCGGTATGCGCTTCCGATTATCATAATCGTAGCATAATGTGGCGCCAGGCAAGGGGGACGATCCCATGGATCTGCTGGCGGGGCCGGGGCGCTACTACAAGGGCAACATCCACACCCACTCCACCGCATCCGACGCGGTGCGCGATCCGGAGACGGTCTGCGCGATGTACCGCGAGGCGGGGTACGATTTCCTTGCGCTCACCGACCATTTCCTGCCGCGCTTCGGCTTCCCGATCACCGATACGCGGCGCTTCCGCACCAACGGCTTCACCACCATCCTGGGGGCGGAGGTGCATGCCCCGCGCACCGAGCTGGGCGAGATGTGGCACATCCTCTCGGTCGGCCTGCCGCTCGATTTCGCCCCCACCCCGCCGGAGGAATCCGGGCCGGCGCTGGCGGCGCGCTGTGCCGCTGCCGGGGCCTTCGTGGCGATCGCGCATCCGGAGTGGTACGGGCTCACGGTCGCGGACGCCGAGAGCATCGCAGCCGCCCATGCCGTGGAGGTCTACAACCACACCAGCGCCGTGAAGGTGGCGCGCGGCGACGGGGCGCAGCTGCTGGATGCGCTGCTGGCCCGCGGCCGCCGCCTGCTGGCCTGCGCCACGGACGACGCGCATTTCCAGGTGCAGGACTGGTTCGGCGCCTGGGTGATGGTGCGCGCCGAAACCCTGGAGCCGGAGGCGCTGGTGGCCGCGCTCAAGGCCGGCGCCTACTACTCCTCCCAGGGCCCCGAGATCCACGCCCTCTCGGTGCAGGGCAACGAGATCGCGGTCGAGTGCAGCCCGGCGCGCGACATCATGGCGGTGGGCCGCGCCTCCGCCGGCATCGCGGTGCATGGCAGCGCGATGCGCACCGCCCGCCTGCCCCTGGAGCCGTTCCGCGCCGGCGGGCATGTCCGCGTGGTGGTAGCCGACGAGGCCGGGCGGCGCGCCTGGAGCAATCCGATCTGGCTGGATCAACTGGGGGAGAGCGCGCCATGAAGCGCCGTTCACTGCTGCTCGCGGCCGCGGCGATGGCGGCACCCGCCGTCGTCCGGGCCCAGTCGCGCACCACGCTGCGCTACATCCCGCCGGTCGATCTCGGCTTCCTCGACCCGCATTTCAGCTCGGCCTGGGTGGTGCGCAACCACGCCTACATGGTGTTCGACACGCTCTACGGCCAGAACGGCCGCTTCGAGACCTCGCCGCAGATGGCCGCGGGCCACACCGTGGAGAACGACGGCAGGCTCTGGCGCATCACCCTGCGCGAGGGGCTGCTCTGGCACGACAACACCCCGGTGCTGGCGCGCGACTGCGTGGCCAGCATCCGCCGCTGGGCCGCGCGCGATTCCCTCGGCCGCACGCTGATCGACCTCACCGACGAGCTCTCCGCCCCCGACGACCGCACCATCCAGTTCCGCCTCAAGCGCGCCTTCCCGCTCCTGGCCGATGTGCTCGGCAAGGTTCCCACCTTCACCTGCATGATGATGCCCGAGCGCCTGGCCCAGACCGACCCGTTCCGGCAGATCCCTGAGGTGATCGGCAGCGGCCCCTACCGCTTCCTGCCCGATGAACGCGTGCCCGGCGCGCGCAACGCCTATGCCCGCTTCGCCGGCTACCGCCCGCGCCCCGACGGCACGCCGGACTGGACGGCGGGCCCGAAGGTCGCCCATTTCGACCGCGTGGAATGGACCACCATCCCCGATGCCGCCACCGCCGCCGCCGCCCTGTCCGCCGGCCAGCAGGACTGGTGGGATTCCCCCGCGCTCGACCTGCTGCCGATGCTCAAGCGCCGCGCAGACGTTGTGGTGCGCACCACCGACCATGGCGGCAACATGCTGCTGCTGCGCCCCAACTGCCTGCAGCCGCCGTTCGACAACCCCGCCGTGCGCCGCGCCGTGCTCGCCGCCATCGACCAGGCCGAATACATGCAGGCCGTCACCTCCGATGCGAGCCTGGTCAACCTGCCGCTCGGCGTCTTCACCCCCGGCACGCCGATGGCCAGCGGGGCCGGGATGGAGGTCCTCACCGGCACCCGCAACTTCGCCCGCGCCCAGCGGATGCTGGCCGAGAGCGGCTACAAGGGCGAGCGCACCGTGCTGATGGCCCCGCTCGACTACCCCGCCATGAAGGCCGCCGGCGACGTTGCGGCCGACATGCTGAAGAAGCTCGGCATGAACATCGACTATGCCGTGACCGACTGGGGCACCGTGCTGCAGCGCCGCGCCAAGACGGAGCCGGTGGAGCAGGGCGGCTGGTCGATCTACGTCAACATGCAGGACGGCATCGGCTGGACCAACCCGATGGTCCATCCCTCAACCCGCGGCACCGGCCGCAACGCCGCCCCGGGCTGGCCGACCAGCGCGCAGCTGGAGGCGCTGCGCGCCGAGTTCTTCGACGCGCCGGACCTCGCGGCCCAGAAGGCGATCGCGGACCGGGTGCAGCAGCAGGCCTTCGTCGACGTCCCGTTCATGCCGCTGGGCGCGTTCTTCCAGCCCACCGCCTATCGCCGCACCCTGGCGGGCGTGCTGGACGGCTTCCCCACCTTCTGGAACGTCCGCCGCGATGGCTGAGGCCCAGGCGGAGGAGGGCCGGCGCGACTCCGGCATAACGCTGGCCGCGCTGCGCACCTTCGTCGCCGTGGTCGATGCCGGCGGCCTGTCGCGCGCCGCCGAGGCGCTCGGCGTCAGCCAGCCCAGCGTCTCGATCCAGATCGCCGGGCTGGAGCGCGCCTGCCGCGTGCCGCTGCTGCGCCGCCGCCCGAAGCTGGACCTCACGGAAGCCGGGCGCGACCTGCTGGTGCGCGCGCGGCTGATCCTGGGGCGGCTGGAGCAGTTCGAGGTCTCCGCCGATGCGCTGCGCACCCTGCGCCGCGGCCGGCTGTCGGTCGGGCTCTCCGGGCCGCACGTGGCGATGCGCCGGATCGCCGGGTTCCTGGCCGCGCATCCCGGCATCACGCTGTCCACCCGCGTCGGCAATACCTCGGCCCTGCTCGCCGATGTCGGCCAGTGCCGGGTGGACGTGGCGCTGGTGGCGATGGCCGCGCCGGCCACCGGGCTTTCCTGCACCCGCATCCACGACCTGCGCCTGGCGCTGTGCGTGCCGCGCGACCATCTGCTGGCCGGGCGCAAGCGGCTGGCGCCATCTTCCCTGGCCGGCCTGCCCTTCATCGGCCGCGAGGAGGGCTCCGTCACGCGCCAGGTGGCAGAGCGCGTGTTCGCCGCCGCCGGGGTGGCGCCGGACCAGCGCTTCGAGGTCACCGGCCGCGAGGCGATGAAGGAGGCGATCGTCGCCGGCCTCGGCGTGGGCGTGCTGTTCGACCACGAGGCCGAGGGCGACAGCCGGCTGGCGGCGGTGGAGATCGCGGGGCCGGAGGGCCGCGCCGGGATCTACGCCGTGGCGCTGGAGGAATCGCGCGACATCCCTGCCGTGCACGCCTTTCTCGACCACCTGCTGGCCGAATACCGCGGCCCCTGGCCGGACCGGGCATGAACGCGCCCGTCCGCATCGCAGCCGCGCGGGAGCCTGCCAACCCGGACAGCTGATGTCCGCCAAGGAGTTGCCATGAAGCGCCGCACGCTGCTTTCCGGGATCGCCGCCGGCCTGGCGATGCCGTCCGTGGCCGCCGCACAGGGGGCGCGGGTGCTGAAGTTCATCCCGCAGGCCGACCTCACCCTGCTGGATCCGCTGGCCACCGGCGGCTTCGTCACCCGCAACCACGCCATGATGGTCTACGACACGCTCTATGGCATCGACGCCGCCTTCAACCCCCACCCGCAGATGGCCGCCGGCCACGTGGTGGAGCAGGACGGCCGGCACTGGACCATCACCTTGCGCCCCGGCCTGCGCTTCCACGACGGCGAGCCGGTGCGCGCGGCCGATGCGGTCGCCAGCCTGCGCCGCTGGGGCGCGCGCGACTCCTACGGCCAGGCGCTGATGGCCGCCACCGACGAGCTCTCCGCCCCCACCGACACCACCATCCGCTTCCGCCTCAAGCGCCCCTTCCCGGTCGATGCGGCCCTGGCCAAGCTCGGCGGCTTCCCCGCCTTCGTCATGCCCGAGCGCCTCATCCCCGCCGAGGCCGCGCGGCCCGTCACCGAGATCGTCGGCAGCGGCCCGTACCGCTACCTCGCCGCCGAGCGGGTGCAGGGCGCGCGCAACGTCTATGCCCGCTTCGATGCCTATGTGCCGCGCGACGGCGGCACGCCGGACGTGATGGCCGGCCCCAAGGTGGCGCATTTCGACCGGGTCGAGTGGCACACCATCCCCGACGCGGCCACGGCCGCCGCCGCCCTGCAGGCCGGCGAGATGGACTGGTGGGAGCAGCCCACGCCCGACCTGCTGCCGCTGCTGCGCCGCCACGCCGCCCTCACGGTGCAGCTGCTCGACACGGTGGGGTTCTATTCCATCATCCGCCTCAACCACGCGCAGCCGCCGTTCAGCAACCCCGCCTTCCGCCGCGCCGTGCTGGGCGCGGTCAGCCAGGCCGACTTCATGATCGCGGCCGCCGGCACCGACCGCAGCCTGTGGCGCGACGGCATCGGCTTCTTCCTGCCGGGCGGCCCGATGGCATCCGATGAAGGGATGGCCGCGCTCACCGCCCCGCGCGACCTCGCCGCCGCCCGCCAGGCCATCGCGGCCTCCGGCTATGCCGGCGAGAAGCTGGCGCTGGTCGCCCCCACGGACTTTCCGGCGCTCAATGCCATGAGCGAGATCGCCGGCGACCTGCTGCGCAAGCTCGGCGTCAACCTCGACTACCAGGCGACCGACTGGGGCGCGACGCTGAAGCGCATCCAGTCCCAGGAGCCGGTCGAGAAGGGCGGCTGGAGCGCGCTGTGCACCTACACCGCCGGCATCAACGCGCTGAACCCGGCGGTGCACGCCTTCATGCGCGGCGTCGGCCGCACCGGCCAGTGGGGGTGGCCCGAAAGCCCGGATCTGGAAGCGATGCGCAACGAATGGCTCCAGGGCGTCGCGGGCGAGGCCGAACGCGCCCTGGCGCGCCGCATGCAGCAGGCCGCGTTCCGCGACGTGCCGTTCATTCCTGTCGGCATCTTCTTCCAGGCCACCGCCCACCGCAGCAACCTCGTCGACCTGCCGAAGATGTTCGCGCAGTTCTATGGCGTCAGGCGGGTGTAGGCCGATGCCGCGCGCCCGTCCGCATGGCGCATGACAGCACGTGCTGCGCCAGACCGCAGGGGCAACCTGCGCGCCGGGGATGCCTGCGGGTGGGGGGCGGGAGGGTTGGCGGAGGGAGAGGGGCTAGGTTCGAACCGTCGCACTTTGCCCTGGGCACCCCCTTGGGGTTCATGAAAACCCACGCGCGGTTTGTCAGAACGGACGGGCACCGGACTTGGTAGGTCGCGCCGCCTCCGGCCCACCCTCGCCCACGTCGAGGAAGTTGAAGCTGTCCATGTCCACTTTCCGGAGGATGCCGGCGACCGAGCGGGTCTCGACGAACAGGCGACCGAACTTACGCGCCACGCGTGCTCGCAGCTCAGCAATGATAAGGCCTCGAATTCTCTCTTTGTCCGGTTCGGTTAGCTCTGGCTCCAGTGACAGGTCGGCGTCGAAGGCCACAAATGCGGCCGTCAGGCGCTGCTTTGTCGTCGTCTCGTCGAGCGCGATATCGCGGAGCGGAGCTTCAAAGGCCGCCTCATGCGGCGTCAGCGAAGGTAGGCCGCGGAAGTCCTCGCGCGGCGGCCCGCGCTCCACAGCGATCAGCAGGTGGTCGTGCTCTTCGAATGGGCGGAGGCTATCAGCGCTCCGGCCGTGCATCATCCGCCCCCCCCTCACCCAGAGTCGCTCGATGTCGACCTTCCCGGCCGGCGCGGCGACGCCGACCAGGATGCAGGGCGCGGCTTCCGATCCCTCTGGCGTGTCGCCGCGCCTGTCGCCGAGCGCCACCTTGGCGCCCAGCACGGGCTTTGTGCCGTCGAGGCCGATAAGCCCCTCGACCCCGCCCTTGACGATCTTTGCAATGTCTCCCGCTTGAGCGAGGCCCGGGATACCGAGCGCCGCCAGCTGCCCAAGCGTGTCGAGCAGCGCGACGGCCGCCTTGTCTTTCGGAACCGCGAAAAGGCCGGCGGCGATGTTAAGGTCACCGCCGCGCCAAACAGCTGGGCCCGCAAGGCGCTGGTGCAGGACCACGCTTCGGTCCGCAGGTGCGGCCGCGAGGTCGCCGAACTGCGCCGGCCCGACCACGGCCGTTTCCGTCCGCGGCACCTTGAGCCCGTCCAGAGATACAGTTGCATGCGCTAGTGGTGAAAGTTTCAGCCATAGGGTACGGCTGTCGCGCAGGAACATGGAGGCGAGGCGCACGATCACGTAGTCGTCGTTAACCGCAAAAGGTGCGGGCGGGCGCTGGCCGATGACCTGCGCCGCGGGAATGCGGCCCCAGGTCATTTGTCGATTCGGCTCGCTCCAGATGCGATTGAGGATTTCAGACAGCGTCACCGGCATCGCTCCCTAAACCAATGCGGGAAGGCTAGCGTAGCGGGTGGCTGTAGTGCCACCTCAGGCCCAGGCTAAATTGAATACTTGGCCCGGCGCGATTCGGTCGAGTCGTTCCGTGGCCCAGTGGTTGTTCCGTTTCGCACTCATAGCGGCTCTTGCGAGCGCAGCAAGTGATGCGGTGAGCGCCGGCTGCCCAAGCGTCGTGTCGTCGAGCAAGGCGGCCAGCGCCGCCTGCCGGTCTGTGGGGTGGGGCAGCATGGCGGCGATGATGCGGCTGTCTGGCAGGGCGCCAAAGTGCGTCGCCATGTTCTGGCGGATCCTCTCCAGCATCGACCGAAGGTCCGCGGCAACATTCTGGGGCAGCATCGCGCCCTCGGCCGTGAGACGTTGGTCATGCGCATGGAACGCGATCGCGCCGAGTATAGGGTCGATCCACTTGGCGTAGGCGACCTTCATGACGACGTCGTGCGGTGTCTCCTCGAGGTTCGCGCCGGCTTGGTAGGCGCGGGCGCCGAGCGCTAAGGCCCGCGCTATGGCGCCGGGTGGCTCGGCGGGCTCCGTTGGATCCCAGCTAGCGCCGAGCGGCTGTCGAAAGACGGAGATCGAGCCGTCGAGCCGGCCGTCCGGCCAGGCGGTGACGGCCAGCGCTGTGAGGCCGCCCGCGAGGACGGGCCCGGCAATCTCCACCGCGCGGTCTCCGATATCGATCCGCAACAATTCACGGGGCGGCGGCGCCGGGCCGGCGAGGATGGCTACGCGCCCCGCGCTGTCCAGCCAGACGGTTCCAAGTCCTGTCGCCGACAGCGTGGCACGATCAGCCCGCACGCCGTCCAGCGCAACGGCCAGAGCGACGGTGCCCTCTGGCGCTGGGCCGAGCGTGGGAACCTCGAGGTGGTCGAAGCTGAACAGCACGCTCTGCGCAGCATCAAAGGGCTTCACCGCGAGCAGCGGCAGCAGCGTTGGCAGGATAGCGCCTTGCATGGGCCCGATTGTCTCGGATGGCATGATGCGCTCCGGCGCAGGGCCGCCCGCCAATGCATCAGTCAGAAGCGCTGCCGTGGCCGGCGTGATCTGTGCGACCGCCGCTACCTCTTGCACCTCGCCAGCGGCCAGCAGCACGCGCGTCGCCCCGATCGTCTCTGCGCCTAGGCACACCACTACGTCCCAGGCGCCGGGCAGCAGTTGCACCGTCTCGCCTGACGCGACCTGTCGTGCGGCTGCGAACCCGCCGACCGAAGAAAGGCAGATCCGTGCGCCAGGGTCCGCCGCACGTACCGTCAGCCGCGCGGCCATGGCGCCAGGGGCCGTGTCTGCGCCGAAAACGCCGTCGAGGCCGGGTGGCAGCCCTTGGAGCAGGTAGCCGTCCTTCCGTACCTCCGGGGGTGGCTCCGGCGCGATCCGCGCCGCAAGCCGTGCCGGGGCGATGCCACGCTCTCCTGTAGTCACGGCGACTGAGGGGAGCACGGCCGCGCGCGACGGCACGGTCAGCACCGCCTCCCGCTCCTCGCGTAGGTCGACGACGCGCAGCGCCGGGGCGGGTTCGCCCCACACCTCGACGCCAGGCTTCAACTGAGCGCGCAA
Source organism: Rhodospirillales bacterium (assembly GCA_947458025.1). Taxonomy (GTDB): domain Bacteria; phylum Pseudomonadota; class Alphaproteobacteria; order Acetobacterales; family Acetobacteraceae; genus CAMDGX01. The sequence goes on from CANHCJ010000033.1 coordinate 16,491, forward strand.
CTCATAGATGTCGGGCGGCGCTTCGGAGGGCCAGCCAGGCACTGCAAGGCCGGGCTGGATTTCCAGCCGGACCTCGACGGCCGGCCCGGCTTCCGGCGGCGCGACCCGCACGGTGAAGCGGGCGGGTGGCGGGTGGGGAAGATCGCGCAGCGGGTCGAGGGGCTGGCTGCCGGCGGTCTCGAACTGTGGCATCTGCACTGTCAGGGTCCAGGCATCGAAGCCTTCCAACACCGCGGCTACGCGCCGGCTGGCGTATTCGTGCAGGGACAGCGGCGTGACGCACCAGTTACGCCCCTTTACGTAGACCTTGGCCGCCCCAGCGCCGCGCAATCCCTCGAGAAGGTGGCCCGTGAAGCGTCCTTGGCCGCCGGCCTCGGACAACGCCTGACCACCCTGTGCCACCGAGAACAGCGCCGCCTGCCTGCGCGGGCCCTGCGGCGCCTCCTCCGACCAGTCGATCTCGTAGCCGTGCGGACGCTTCAGGTAGGGCATGTCGCGGCAAGCATCGACGATCCAAAGTGTTTGGCGTGGACCACGCTCGGCAAAGAGGCGCCGCAGATAATCAAGAGAGAGCATGTTTCGACCTTCCTCCGGCCCGCGTGTGTCGGCGGGCAAGAGCAGCGTCTCACGGACGCGCCCATCCGGGCTCGCCACCATACCGTGCCCTGCGAAGAAGACTATCAGCCGGTCGACCGGGTCCATGGCGCGATAATGCGGCTCGAGTGCTGCGAGAATCGCATCGCGCGTTGCGGGGGCGCTGCCCTCCGGCGCAGCAACTCCCTCAGCCGGGCTCACCAGCAGCGTCACGTGCTCCGCTGCGAGCATCGGGACTAGACCGTCCGCGCCGGTCAGCGCGTCTCGCAGCGCAACCGCGTCGTTCACTGCGGAGGCCAGCGGGCGGAAGGCGTAGCCGTCCACTCCAATCAGGATTGCGCGCGTCTCGGCCAGCACCGGTCTCCCTGCACGACGACGATAGCGAAACACACTTCACATGACGCGCGGGCGAATAGCAACTGGCTACATGATTACGGGCGTCGCGCACGATCTGGTCGGATCTCGGGATCAATGGCCCAGCCAGATCAGACAGCCATTCCGATCCGTCGCTGCTCATAGCACCGGTGTCTTGATCACGCAGGCCGAAGCTTCTTCCACCGCAGCGGCTGACCGTGGCCCCAAAAGGGAGCTCCTAATGGCGAGAGACGTGGCATCCCTTGAAGGACGCATGGACTGTGGAGGCACTGCATCCAGACCTCGATTGGGAGCGCCAGATTGTCGCTCCGACGGCGACCCCCGTCTGCTGGGGTCCGATCGGGATGTTGTTCAGACGCAAAAATCGTTGCAGTCCAGGCCCGATAGCCGATAGGGTTCTCGCATACGGACCCAATCGCCCAAGAACGCGGGAGTGTGGGGTGCATGCATAGAACTATGCACTTTTTGCGCATGCTGCTGCTGGGCTGCGGGTTGTTGTTTCAGCTTGGCTGCTCGAGCTACAGCGGGGGCGCGGAGTTCTCGGTCTATCGGGATGCCTGGTCGAGCGCCGCTGAGGTCGGGGAGGCCATCCTCGACCGGCTGGCGGTAGCCGAGCGCGGGATCCATGGCCGTGCCTTCCTTTTCAACCCACGGCGCGGCGGCTTCGCGGTGGGCGACGCGGCCTACCTGGTGCCGGCCGTCGATCCACCGGCGACCGCTTCATACCGGCGCCTGCTGCGCTCCGTGCGCAGCTACAACGAGGCGCTCAACGGCCTTGCCTCGGGGC
>CANHCJ010000034.1 GCA_947458025.1 Rhodospirillales bacterium
CCAGATCCTGGCCAACGTGAACGGCCTCGTCCTGGTCCAGCCCGTCGTCGCCATCGGCAACGCCGCCCAGCGCCTCGATGCCGATGCGAACATCACGGATGAGGCCACCCGCAAGTTCGTCGAGACCATGCTCGGCAAGCTCGTCGACTGGACGCGCCGCCTCAAGTAGCCAATCCTCCCCCCGGCCCAACAGCCGGGGGGAGCCCATGAAGCTCGAGATCACCGACCGCAAGCCCTTCGCCGCCGGCACCGCCTTCGGCGACACCGGCCCCTATGAGGTCCTCAAGGGCCGCTTCCACGGCGCCGTCGATCCCGCCGCCCCCGGCCAGCGCCCGATCACCGACATCGCGCTGGCCCCCACCGGCCCCGACGGCCTGGTCCGCTACACCACCGACATCTTCATCCTCCGCCCCACCGACCCCGCCCGCGGCAACCGCCGCCTGTTCTTCGACTGGGGCAACCGCGGCAACAAGCGCGCCATCCAGTTCTTCTGCGACGCCCCGCACAGCAACGACCCCGCAACGCTCGCCCATGCCGGCAACGGCTTCCTGTTCCGCCGCGGCTACAGCATCGTCTTCGCCGCCTGGCAGGGCGACCTCCTCGCGGGCGACGGCCGCATGCTGCTCGACCTCCCGGTGGCCCACGAGAACGGCCAACCCGTCCGCGGCCGGCTGCGCACCGAGATCATCGGCCGCCCGGGCCTTTCCACCGTGCCCCTCTCCGGCTGGGCCTCCACCCGCAGCCACCCCGCCGTCTCGCTCGACACCACCAAGGCCACCCTCACCCGCCGCCGCTACCCCGGCAGCCCCGCCGAAACCCTGCACCCCAGCGCCTGGCACTTCGCCCGCACCCAGGGCGGCGTCGGCATGGAAACCACCGGCACCGATTTCGGCATCGTCCCCTGCCGGGAGAGCATCCACCTCCCCGGCGGCTTCCAGCCCGGCTGGATCTACGAGCTGATCTACGAGGGCGAGGCCCCCCTGGTCCTCGGCCTCGGCCACGCCGCCGTGCGCGACCTGGTCAGCCACCTGCGCCACGACCCTGCCTCGCCCACCCCCGGCATCGAGCGCGCCTATGGCTGGGGCCGCTCGCAAACCGGCCGCGCCATCCGCGACTTCATCCACCACGGCTTCAACGAGGATCTCCAAGGCCGCCGCGTCTTCGACGGCCTTCTCCCCCACGTCGCCGGCGCGGGCCGCCTCAACACCGCCCGCTTCGCCAACCTCACCGTCGCCGCCGGCCAGCAATACGAAGACCACTTCAACCCCGCCGACAGCTTCCCCTTCGCCTACGCCGAAAGCACCGACCACATCACCGGTCGCACCGATGCCATCCTGAAGCGCCCCGCCACCGACCCGCTGGTGATCCACACCCAGAGCGCCACCGAATACTGGCAGCGCCGCGGCTCCCTCGTGCACACCGACACGCGCGGCAACGACCTGCCCATCCCTTCCGGCGTGCGCATCCACCTCTGGTCCGGCAGCCAGCACAGCGCCGACCCGCTGGCCGGCGCCCCGTCCCGCGGCATCTGCCAGAACCTGCTGAACGTGGTGACCACCTCCGCCCTGTTCCGCGCCACCCTCGATGCGCTGGACCGCTGGGCCACCGACGGCACGCCCCCGCCCGAAAGCCGCATCCCCACCGTGGCCGACGGCACCTTGGTCCCCTACGACACCTGGCGCCGCCAGTTCCCCGCCATCCCCGGCGTGGCCCTGCCCACCGAGCCCAGCGACCTGCCCGCCATCGACTACGGCCCCGGCGCCGCCAGCGGACTCCTGCGCGAGCCGCCGCGCATCGACCACAGCCAGCACTACGCGATCCTGGTCCCGGCGGTGGACCGCGACGGCAACGAGGTCGCCGGCATCCGCGCCCCCATGGTCGCGGCCCCGCTGGCCACCTACACCGGCTGGAACCTGCGCGCCCGCGGCCACGGCACCGGCGCGATGCACGAGTTCAGCGGCAGCACCATCCCGTTGGCCGACAGCGCGGAGGAACGCGAGGTCACCGGCGACCCCCGCCCGGCCGTCGCCGAACGCTACCCGGACCGCGACGCCTACGTGGCGGCCATCACCGCGGCCGCCTCCGCCCTGTGCCGCGAACGCCTGCTGCTGGCCGAGGACGTGCCGCGGGCGGAGGCCGCTGCCGCCAACTGGCACGCGCCTCGGCATGATGTGAAGTTGCCGTAAGGAAGACTCTTCTTTTTCTGAAGAAAAAGAAGCAAAAAGACTTTCCGACTTGGCACCCGTGCCAACCGGTCCAGACCGGGCGCGAGCGGGGAGAAGTTTTTTGGTTCTTTTTTTCAAAAAAGAACGCGCTTTCTTGCCTGCCCCGCCCGCCTCGCTATAACGAGCCAAAATCCAGCCCCAGGGAAGCCCATGTCCGTCCTCACCCGCCGCGCCGCCCTCGCCGCCGCCGCCACCCTCGCCGCGCCCGCCATCCTGCGCGCCCAGGCCGCCCCGCTGAAGATCGGCTTCGTCACCACCCTGTCCGGCCCCGGCGGCTACCTCGGCGCCGACATCCGCGACGCCTTCCAGCTCGCCATCGAGAACAACACCCTCGGCGGCACCCCGGTGCAGCTGCTGGTCGAGGATGACGGCCTGCGCCCGGCCCAGGCCAAGCAGATCGTCGACCGCTTCCTGAAAACCGAGCGCGTGAAGCTGTTCACCGGCGTGGTGTTCAGCAACGTCATGGAAGCCATCGCGCCGGACGTGCTGGATGAAGGCGGGATCTACGTGAGCGCCAACGCCGGCCCCTCCTCGCTGGCCGGCCGCGGCTGCCACCGCAACTACTTCGTCGTCTCCTGGCAGAACGACACGCTGCACGAAAGCGCGGGCGAGAACGCCAACCGCCTCGGCCACAAGCGCGTCTTCGTGCTGGCGCCGAACTACCCCGCGGGCCGCGACGCCATCACCGGCTTCAAGCGCTTCTTCAAGGGCGAGATCGCCGGCGAGATCTACACCCGCCTCGACCAGACCGACTACGCCGCCGAGATGGCCCAGATCCGGGCCGCCAACCCCGATGCGGTGTTCCAGTTCCACCCCGGCGGCCTCGGCATCGCCTTCATCCGCCAGTACCAGCAGGCGGGCCTCGGCGGGCGCATCCCGATGGTGGTCTCCTCCCCCTCGCTCGACAGCACCACGCTGAACGCGGTGGGCGACGCCGCGCTGGGCATCGAGGTCTCCGCCCAGTGGAACAGCGACTTCGACAACCCGGTGAGCAAGAAGTTCGTCGCCGACTTCCAGGCCCGCTACAACCGCATCCCCACCTACTACGCCAGCCAAGGCTTCGACACCGCCCTGGCCATCGCCGCCGCGCTGCGCGGCACGGGCGGCCGCGTGGACGACACGGAGGCGTTCCGCCGCGAGATGCTGAAGGCGAACTTCCAGGCCACGCGCGGCAAGTTCCGCTTCGGCCCGAACCAGCACCCGATCCAGGACTGGTACGCCATCCGCCCGGAACGCGGCGCGGACGGCAAGCTGTTCCTCAAGACCCAGGGGCGGGTGCTGGCGGATCGCGGCGATGCCTACGCGGAGCAGTGCAAGATCTAAGCAAGCGCTTCTTTTTTGAAAAAAAGAAGCAAAAAACTTTTCCCCGTTTAGGCCGGGACTCTCCGCCGCAAACGGGGGAAGTTTTTTTGCTTCTTTTTGTTCACAAAAAGAAGAATCCTTCCTTATGATTTTGCTTCTAGAGCAACTCCTGAACGGCCTCCAATTCGGCGTCATGCTGTTCCTGATGGCGGCCGGGCTCACGCTCGTGTTCGGCATCATGGGCCTGATCAATCTCGCCCATGGCTCGCTCTACATGATCGGCGCCTATGCCGCCGCCTGGGCCACGCTGCAGACCGGTTCCTTCCTGCTGGGCCTGCTGGCAGGCCTCACGGCGGCGGCGGTGATCGGCATGGCGCTGGAGGCGGCGATCCTGCGCCGGCTCTATGCACGGGAGCACCTGGACCAGGTTCTGGCCACCTTCGGCGTGATCCTGTTCTGCAACGAGGCGGTGGCGATGATCTTCGGCCGCCAGCCGCTGATGGCCGGCCCGCCCGCCTGGCTCTCGGGCTCGGTGGAGATCGTGCCGGGCGTGCCCTATCCGGTGTACCGGCTGGCGATCATCGCCACCGGCCTGGTGGTGGCGGCCGGGCTCTATCTGCTGATCTCCCGCACCCGCATCGGCATGCTGGTCCGCGCAGGGGCGACGCACCGGGAGCTGGTGGGCGCGCTCGGGGTGCGGATCGGGCTGCTCTACACGGCGGTGTTCGGCCTCGGTGCGCTGCTGGCCGGGCTCGCCGGCGCGCTCACCGGCCCGCTGCTGGCGGTGCAGGTGGGGATGGGCGAGCGCATTTTGATCACGACCTTCGTGGTGATCGTGATCGGCGGCCTCGGCTCCGTGCGCGGGGCGCTGGCCGGTGCGATGCTGGTGGGCATGGTGGACACGCTCACCCGCGGCTTCCTGCCGGCGGCGTTGCGCGCGGTGCTGCCGGCGAGCGAGGCGGATGCGCTGGGCTCCGGACTGTCCTCCATGGCCGTGTTCATCCTGATGGCGATCGTGCTGCTGTGGCGCCCGCGCGGGCTGTTCCCCGCCCATGCGTGAATCGCCCCGCCAGATCATCGTTCTGGCCATCAGCTTCGCCCTGCTGGCGGCACTGCCCTGGATCGCCGGCGCCGTCGGCCGGCCGGATTTCGTCACGCTGGGCAGCCAGGCCTGCGTGATGGCGATCGCGGCGGCCTCGCTCGATCTGCTGATGGGCCGCACCGGCCTGCCAAGCTTCGGCCACGCGGCCTGGCTGGGGCTCGGCGCCTACACGGTGGGCATCCTGGCCTTCCACGCGCGCGACCTAGGCCCCTGGGCGCTGCAGGCCTGGGCGGTGTGGCCGCTGGCGGTGCTGGTGCCGGCGGCATTGGCCGCCGTGATCGGGGCGCTGTGCCTGCGCACCTCCGGCATCAGCTTCATCATGATCACGCTGGCCTTCGCGCAGATGTTCTTCTTCCTGTTCGTGGCGCTGAAGACCTATGGCGGGGATGACGGCCTCACGCTGCGCCGCCGGAGCACCATCCCCGGCATCGCCCCGCGCGACGACGTGGCGTTCTTCTACGTGTGCCTGGTGGCGCTGGTGCTGGTGCTGCTGCTGCTGCGCCGCGTGGCCGCCAGCCGCTTCGGCACGGTGCTGGACGGCATCCGCCAGAACGAACGGCGCATGATGGCGATGGGCCTCGCGCCCTTCCCCTACAAGCTCGCCGCCTTCGTGCTCTCGGCCGCGATCGCGGGGCTCGCGGGCGCGCTGCACGTGAACCTGTTCCGCTTCGCCAGCCCCGACGTGCTGCACTGGACGATGTCGGGCGAGCTGATGGTGATGGTGGTGCTGGGCGGGCTCGGCTCGCTCTGGGGTGCCGTGTTCGGCGCGGCGGCGATGGTGGTGCTGCATGCCGTGCTGGCGCAGTGGACGGAGCATTGGCAGATCGTGCTCGGCCCGATCCTGGTCGCTGTGGTGCTGCTGGCGCGGCGCGGCGTGTGGGGGGCGCTCGGGGGCAAATGAGCGCGCTGCTGGAGGTCCGCGGGCTGGCCAAGCGCTTCGGCGGCCTCGTCGCCACCGACGGGCTGAACCTCGACGTGCAGGCCGGCGAAATCCACGCCCTGATCGGCCCGAACGGCGCCGGCAAGACCACGGCGATCGCCCAGATTGCCGGCGAGCTGCGCCCCGATGCCGGCACCATCCGCCTCGCCGGCCAGGATGTCACCGCGCTGCCGGTCCCGGCGCGGGTGAAGGCGGGCATGACGCGCAGCTTCCAGATCACCCAGGTGCTGATGCAGTCCACCGCGCTGGCCAACGTCGCCATGGTGGAGCAGGTGCGCCAGGGCCATTCCTTCCGCCTCTGGCGCCCCGCCGCGCGCGACGAGCGGCTGCTGGCCCCCGCCCGCGCCATGCTCCAGCGCGTGGGCCTGGCCGCGCGCGCCGATGTGGCGGCGGAGGACCTCAGCCACGGCGAGCGGCGGCAGCTGGAACTCGCCATGGCGCTCGCCACCCATCCGCGCCTGCTGCTGCTGGACGAGCCAATGGCCGGCCTGGGCGCCACCGAGTCCGCGGCGATGACCGCGCTGCTGGCCGCGCTGAAGCAGGAAGTCGCGATCCTGCTGGTGGAGCACGACATGGATGCGGTGTTCGCCCTGGCGGATCGCATCACGGTGCTGGAGGGCGGGCGGGTGATCGCCAGCGGCGCCCCCGATGCGATCCGCGCCGACCCGGCGGTGCGCGAAGCCTATCTGGGGGCCGCCTGATGCTGGCGATCCAGGGCCTCGTCGCCGGCTACGGCCACAGCCAGGTGCTGCACGGCATCGACCTCGCCATCGCGGAGGGCGAGGTGGTCAGCCTCATGGGCCGCAACGGCATGGGCAAGACCACCACGATCCGCTGCCTGATGGGGCTGCTGCGCGGGCAGGGGCGCATCGTCTTCCTCGGCCGCGACCTCGCCCGCCTGCCGCCGCACGCCATCGCCCGCATGGGCATCGGCCTGGTGCCGGAGGGGCGGCAGGTCTTCCCCACCCTCACGGTGCGGGAGAACCTGGTCGCCACCTCCCGCCCCGGCGCCTGGGATGTGGCGGGCATCGAGGCGCTGTTCCCGCGCCTGGCCGAACGCGCCGGCCAGATGGCGGCCACGCTCTCCGGCGGCGAGCAGCAGATGCTGGCGATCGGCCGGGCGCTGATGACCAACCCGCGCCTGCTGGTGCTGGACGAGGCGACGGAGGGCCTGGCGCCGCTGATCCGCGCCGAGATCTGGGGGTGCCTGGCGCGCCTCAAGGCCGAGGGCCAGTCGATCCTGATCGTGGACAAGCACCTGGCCGCGCTGCGCACGCTGGCCGACCGCATGTCGGTGATCGAGAAGGGCCGCACCGTCTGGGCCGGCACGCCCGCCGATCTGGACGCGGCGCCGGAGGTGGCGCACCGTTTCCTCGGCGTCTAGTCCCGGAGGAACCATGCCCGTTGCCAACACCGCCCTCGGCGCCCTGCAGGGGCTGACCGACCAGGGCGTGGCCGCCTTCCGCGCCGTGCCCTATGCGCAGCCCCCGGTGGGCGCGCTGCGCTTCGCCGAGCCGGTGGCGCCCATGCCCTGGGCCGGCACGCGCGATGCCACCCGGCACGGCCCGATCGCACCGCAAACCCCCTCCCGCCTCGCGCCGGCCATGGGCGACTACCGCGTGCCGATGGGCGAGGATTGCCTCACGCTCTCGATCTGGACGCCCGCGCCCGATGCGGCCAAGCGCCCGGTGCTGGTCTGGCTGCATGGCGGCGCCTGGGTCAGCGGGGCGGGGTCGCTGGCCTGGTACGACGGGGCGCGGCTGGCGCGCGAGGGCGGCATGGTGGTGGTGGGGGTGAACTACCGCCTGGGCGCGCTGGGCTGGCTGAAGCACCCGGCCCTGCCGGCGGACGACCTCGGCATGCTCGACCAGCTGGAGGCGCTGCGCTGGGTGGCCGCGCATATCGGCGCCTTCGGCGGCGATCCCGGCTGCGTGACGGTGATGGGCCAGTCCGCCGGTGCCGCCAATATCGGCCGCCTGCTGATGGACCCCCGCGCCCGCCCCCTGTTCCACCGCGCCATCCTGCAATCCGGCGGCTTCGGCCGCCCGCCGCTCTCACGCGCGGAGGCCGAGCCGATCGGCGCCGAGGTGCTGCGCGCAGCCGGGCTCGACCCCGACGCGGCCGACATTTCGCACCGGCTGCGCGAGGTGCCCGTCGATGCGCTGCTGGCCGCCACCGGCAAGGTCGCCCAGGCCCGGGCCCGCTTCGCCGAGACCAACCCGCCCTTCATGCCCACCACGCCGGAGCCGATCACGCAGGAAGCGCTGTTCGCCGGCATCGCCCAGGGCGCGCAGGGCAAGCAGGTGCTGATCGGCGCGACGCATGACGAGATCCACGCCTTCTTCGCCTCCAACCCCGCCATGGCCAACCCGGACTGGACCGCGAGCGCGCAACGCTTCGCCGCGCTGGGCAAGCGGGCGGACGCGATGGAGCGCTACAAGGCCCGCCGGCCCGGCGGCACGCTGATGGACTGGCTGGCCGACCTCGTCAGCGACCACACCTTCCTGTGGCCGACCATGCGCCTCGCCTCCGCGCTGGCCGATGCCGGGGTGGCGACCCAGGCCTTCCAGTTCGACTGGGCGCCGCAGGGCAGCCCGTTCCGCGCCTGCCACTGCATCGAGCTGCCCTTCGTGTTCGGCACCTTCGCCGCCTGGCCCGATGCCGGCATGCTGAAGGGCGGCGATGCCGCGGAGATGGACGGGCTGTCGGCGGCGATGCGCGCGGCCTGGAGCGTCTTCGCGCACACCGGCGATGCCTCCACCCTGGCTCTGCCGTGGCCGCGCTACGACACCGCGCGGCGGCTCACCATGGTGCTGGATGCGTGCTGCGAGGTGGCGGGCGACCCGGCGGGGCTCGTGTCCCGACACTGAAACGTGACACCCCCGTTGCGCACGGGGCGGCACCGGCCCTAGCCTGTCGCCACAACAAGGATTGATGGAGGCTTCCAGATGAAGTTGCGCTCCCTGCTCACCGCGACGGTGGCGGCTGCGGCCGCGCTGTTCGCCCAACCCGCGGCGGCGCAGAAATCCGCCGACACGCTGCGCGCGATGTGGATGGACCCGGTGGTCCAGATCGACCCGTACTACAACAGCCAGCGCACCGGGCTGATCCTGGCGCATCACGCGTGGGACGGGCTGGTGTTCCGCGACCCGAACGGCTTCGTGATGAAGCCGCTGCTGGCCGAAAGCTGGAAGCAGATCGACGACACCACGCTGGAATTCAAGCTGCGCCCCAACGCCACCTTCCACAACGGCGACAAGGTGACGGCGGCGGACGTGGTCTACACCATCAAGCTGATCACCGACCCGGCCAGCGGCATCTCCGTGCCCAGCAACTTCACCTGGATCGCCGGCGTGGAGGCGATCGACCCGCTGACGGTGCGGCTGAAGATGAAGCAGGCCTTCCCGGCCGCGCTGGAATACGTCTCCTTCGTGATGCCGATCTACCCGCAGGCCTATCGCGAGCGCGTCGGCAAGGAGCAGTACAACCGCGAACCGATCGGCTCCGGCCCGTACCGCGTGGCCAAGTGGGAAGCCGGCGGCACCGTGGAGATGGAGCGCTACGACGGCTACTACGAAGGCGGCGGCAAGGGTAAGGCGCCGATCCGCCGCGTGGTGGTCCGCCAGGTGACCGACGCGAACCTGATGGTGAACTCCCTGATCGGCGGCCAGGTCGACTGGATCTGGCAGTTCCCCGCCGACCTCGTGGAGCGCATCGCCGCCCTGCCGAACGCCACCACGCTGACGCAGGAAGCCTTCCGCATCGCCCACCTGTATCTCGATGCCGCCGGCCGCAGCGACCCGCGCGGGCCGATGACCAACCTCAAGGTGCGCCAGGCACTTTGGCACGCGATCGACCGCGAGGGCTTCACCAAGAACCTGATCCGCTTCGGCAGCCGCGTGCCGGATGCGCCCTGCTACTACACGCAGTTCGGCTGCGACCAGGCGGCTGCGGTGAAGTACGACTACAACCCCGCCAAGGCACGCCAGCTGCTGGCCGAGGCCGGCTACCCCAACGGCTTCGAGATCGAGCTGGTGAACCCCGGCATGCTGAACTCCTGGGCCGGCGCCATCCAGGCGAACCTGCAGGCCGTCGGCATCCGCGCCAAGGTCACCACCATGACCGGCGTGGCCGCGCAGACGCGCATCCAGAAGGGTGAAGTGCCGCTCTACATGTCTTCGTGGGGCAGCTACTCGATCAACGACGTCTCGGCGATCATGCCCTACTTCTTCTGGCAGAACGTGGATGACCTGGCCCGCGACCAGGAGGTGACCGACGCCCTGCGCGCCGGCGGCTCCACCGCCGACCCGGAAGCCCGCAAGGCGGCGTACTCGAAGGCGATCCGCCTGATCACCGAGCGCGCCTACTGGCTGCCGATCGGCACCTTCGTGACGGTGTACGGCCTGAACCGCCAGCTCGACTTCAAGGCCTTCCCGGACGAGATGCCGCGCTTCTTCTGGGCGAAGTGGAAGTAATCCCGCTTCATTGCCTGAGCGAATGATTCACGTCTACGGCGTGCCGCCTGCGACGATCATTCGCTACACCAGCAACGCCTGAACCGGCGGCCCGGCGGGGGAAACCTCGCCGGGCCGTTCCGTTTCCTGGATGCCGCAGCTTCGCAGGAAGGCGGCGACGGCCTCCATCTCCGCCGGCATGCGGGTGCGGTCCTCGGCGCTGCCGCGCGGCACCCAGATCACCGTCAGGTGCCGGGCACGGGTGAGCAGCACGCGGTAGGCATTGATGCGCCAGTCGCGTGCTTCCTCGTTGGCCATGCGCTGCCAGTCGGTGCCGGCGAACCGGCGCACCTGCCATGTGCCGCCGAGCCGCACGAAGTCGCCGCCCCAGCACAGCCCGACCACGTCCAGTTCCAGCCCCTGGCAGGCGAACTCGGTCGCCATCGTCTCCAGGGCGTCGCTGGCCCGCACGTCGTCGGGCCAGTGGTCGAGGAACCAGCGCGCGACCTCTCCGGCATCGCGGTGCTCCACCTCCACGCCCAGGCCCTCGGCGCGCAGGCGCCTTGCGCCCGAACTGCCCACCAGCCCGGCCCGGCGCTGGCCGCGCGCCTCCGCCCGCAGCGCGGCACGCAGCCCGGCGAGGTCGCGCACCAGGGCGAAGGGCAGGGGCCGGCGCCCGGCGAGTTCCCGCGCGGCCGCGGCATCGCCGCGCACCACCGCATCGGCCCATGCCGCCGCATCGGGGTTGCGCACGTTGCGAACGCCGATATCCAGGTGCAATGCCGGCTCGATCGTGATCTCGCGCAGGGGCGTCAGGGATTGGCGGGGCGGGCCTGCGTGGTTCCCCGCGGCCACCACCTGCCAGTGCGGGCGCGCGGCGAGCGCCACGCCCCACTCCGCGAGCCCTCCCTCCCCGGTGTGGATCTCCTGCCCGTTGCCGATCAGGCACACCATGACGGCCCAGCCGGCATGCCGCACCATGATGTCGAGCAGGTGGCCCGGCTCGCTGTCCGTCAACTTCACCGGGCGATCGGCGCTGGCGCGCACGGCCTGGTCGCGGGACCAGGACCTCTGCGCCTCGTCGATGACCGCGATGTGCTCGGCGGGGATTTCGTGCGGGTGGGCGATGTGGTGGTCGCGGAAATGCGGCAGCGCCTGGATCGCCCCGCGCATGCGCTGCCGCGCCGCGCGCGCCTGCTCGCCGCTGGCAACCGCATCCCGCACCAGCGCCTCGCGCAGCACGTGCACCAGCGTGGGATTGCCGGTGAGAAAGGTGGCGCGGTCCTCGCGCTCAGCGCCGAACACCACGTTGAGGCCGCACAGCGTCTTGCCCGCGCCTGGCGTGCCGGTGACGAACAAGGCGACATGCCGGCGTTCGTCGCGCGCCCGGCGGCAGGCGGCGAGGATGGCCTGCGTCGTCTCGCGCAGGTTGCGCGCGTCCGCCCCGGCATCGGCGATCTCGGCCACGTTGTTGCGTTGGTACAGCATGCGCGCAGCCTCGACGATGCCGGGTACCGGGCGGTAGGGCGCGCTGGACCAACCATGGACATCCACCTGCGCATGCGCCGGCAGGCGGGGCCAGAGATCGCGCAGCAGAGAGGGCAGGGAGGCGGCGTTGGCGCACAGCACCTCCGCCACGCCGCCAATGGCCAGCGGCCAGGTGGCTGGCGGGGGGGTGCCCCGGGTGGCGACCAGGATCGGCACGATCACGCGGTTGCGGCTGCCCGCATGGAAATCCTGCAGGTCGAGTGCGTAGTCCTCCACCTGCCGCCGGTCCGCGGCCGCGAAGCCGGTGGCATCGGCCTTGAACTCCAGCACGAGCACGGCCCGTGGCGTGACCAGCACGGCATCGATGCGCCGGCCCAGGCGGCGCAGGGGGAATTCGAGCACGAGGCGCCACGATGCGGCCTCCGCCCAGCCGGACAGGGCGGCGCGCAGGCAACGCAGCGAGACCTCCCACGCGCGCAGCTGGGTGGCCTCGTTGGTGCGGTGGTGGCGAATGGCGTCGGTGGCGAGCCGGTCACGCAGGGCGTCGTCGTCGCCCGCCAGGAACCCGCCCACATCGCGCTCGATCACGCCCACCCCCCGCTGCGTTGCCCACCGGCAACATACAGCGGCGTGCGCCCCGCGCTACAGCAGCGTCTCGCGCAGTTTGCCGGCGCGGCGCAGCATCCAGGCGCTGATGCCGAGCGCCAGGATGGTGAAGGCCATCAGCAGCGTGGCGACCGCGGTGATGGTGGGATTCACCTCGAGGATGAGTTCGTTGAACATCTTCTTCGGGATCGTCTCGTAGGTGCCGGCGATGAAGGACGTCACGATCACCTCGTCGAAGCTGCCGATGAAGGCGAAGATCCAGGCGGCGAACAGGCTCGGCGCGATGTTGGGCAGCAGCACCGTGCGCGCGGTGTAGAACCAGCTTCCGCCGAGGCTCCAGCCCACCTGCTCGATCCGCACGTCGAAACTGCGGATGGCCACGCCCAGCACCATCATCACCGGCGGCACGCTGAGCACGGTGTGGGCGAGCACCAGGCCCGCGAAGGTGCCCAGCAGGTTCGCCTTGGCGAAGCCGAGATACATCGCCACGGCCGCGATGATGGTGGGCACGATCAGGGGAGCCATGAAGTTGCCCTCCTGCACGTCCCGCCCCCGGAACGTGCCGCGGCGCAGGCCGTAGGCGGCCAGCCCCCCCAGCACCACGGCCAGGATGGAGGAGATGAAGGCCAGCGACAGCGAGGTCCACAGCGCCTCCATCCAGCGCGGGTCGCCGAAGAACCCCTCATACCAGCGCAGCGAGAAGCCGGGCGGCGGGAAGCTGAGCGAGCGGGCCGAGGAGAAGCTCATCGGCACCACGATCAGCAGCGGCAGCACGAGGAAGGCGAGTGCGGCGATGCCCAGGAAGGCCACGATGCGCGCGCCGAGCGGGCTGGTCATGCGCCCACCTTCCGGTCCAGCGCGCGGTAGGCGGCGAAGATCAGCAGCGTCACCACCAGCAGGATGGTCGACACCGCCGAGGCCTGTTCCCAGCGCGGGATCTGGTTGATCAGGAAATCGAGCAGGTTGGAGATCATCGGCACCTTGCCGCCGCCCAGGATCGCCGGCGTCACGTAGAAGCCCAGGCACAGGATGAACACCAGCAGCGCGCCGGAAGCGAGTGCCGGCATCGTCAGCGGCAGGAACACCTTGAGGAAGATGGTGCGCGGCGGCGCGCCCATGGAGGCGGCGGCCTGCATCAGCCGGTCGTCGATGCGCAGCATGGCGGCGAACAGCGGCAGCACCAGGAAGGGCAGCAGCACGTTGGCCATGCCGATCATCACGCCCAGCTCGTTATACAGGAAGCTCACCGGCGCGTCGGTAAGGCCCGTCCATTGCAGCAGCCGGTTCACCATGCCGTTGTTGCCCAGCACCACGATCCAGGCATAGGTGCGCACCAGGATGCTGATCCAGAAAGGCGTGATCACGCAGGCCACCGCGATGAACTGCGCCCGCGGCGAAAGCCCGCGCATCCAGTAGGCCAACGGGTAGCCGATCGCCACGTTCACCAGGGTGGCCACCACGGAGATGCGCAGCGTGTTGGCCAGCACGCGCAGGTAGATCGGCGCGTCGAACAGCGCGGCGTAATGCTCCGTGGTGAACCCGCCCTGCTTCGACCAGAAGCCGAGCGCCAGCATGTAGAGGATCGGCAGGTTGAAGGCCGCGAGCATCACCACCAGCAGTGGCGTGACGAACCCGAAGCCGTGGCGGCGCTCGGCGAGGATGGCGGCCAAGGGGCGTCCTCCAGGGAAGCGGCGCCCCTCGCGGGGCGCCGCGTCACGTCAAAGGGAGAGCTTGAACTCTTCCCACTTCTTGTTGGCGCTCTCGCCGTTCTCGGCCCACCACTCGGCGTTCTGCACCCACTGCACGTCCTTGTTCGCCTTCGCGGTCGGGAACATGCCGATCTTGTCCTTCGGCAGCAGCGGATCCAGCGCCGGGCTCGGGCCGGTATAGGCGATCACGCCCGCCGCCTTCGCCTGGTTCTCCGGCACCGACATCTCGTAGTACAGCTTGTTCATCGCCTCCTGCTCCGCCTTCGGCGCGCCCTTCACGGTGCAGATGAACGACAGATCGGCCATGCCGCCGTTGAAGCTGTAGGCAAGGTCCGGCTCCTCCACCACGCGGCCGGACCAGGCGATGGCGTACTGCACCTCGTTGTCCTTCAGCAGCTGCGGCGCCTGCGCGCCGGCCTTCCACAGCACGGAGATGTCGCGCCGGATCGACAGCAGCTTCTTCAGCCCGCGGTCCACATCCAGCGGGAACAGCTTGTCCTGCGGCACGCCCTCGGAGAGCAGGGCGAAGGCGATGGCATAGGCCGGGTAGTCCGGGATGGCGCGCTTGCCGGGGAAGTCCTTCGTGTTGAAGAAATCCACCCAGTTCTGCGGTGCCTTCGCCGCCTTGCGCCAGGCCATGATGGTGGAGAAATACTGGTAGCCGAAGCCGAACTCGTTCTTCGCCTCGGGGAACATCGGCATCGGGTTGATCGCCGCCCAGTCCAGCTTCTCGATCAGGCCCAGCTTGCGCGCCTGCACCATGGTGCCGCTGCCCAGCTCGAAGCTGGCCGCCGTGATGCGGCCGCTGGCGATCATCGCCTGCAGCTTGCCGAGGTTGCCGGGGCTCTCGCGCACCAGCCGGATGCCGGTCTTGGCGGTGAACGGCGCGGCATAGCCGACATCGATGGATTCACCGGACTTGCCGCCCGATTCCACCATGCGCATCTCGCGCAGCTGCGCCGAGGCGGGGCGGATGACGGCGACGAGGCGCAGGGCGGCGGCCCCTGCCAGAAGAGTGCGACGCTTCATGATGTCCTCCATGTTGCGGGGCAGGGCGCGTCAGGCCACGGGCCAGACATCCGCCTCGACCCAGGTCAGGCTCACGGTGTCCCCGATCGCATGGGGTTGCCCCACGAACGGAGCGGCGGCGACGAAGTTGCGGCCCTCGGCGGTGAGGTGGTACCGGATGATCTGTCCGAGATAGACCGCCTCCACCACCTGCGCCGGCAGCCCGCCCGCGGCGGCGAGGCGGATGCGCTCCGGCCGGATCACGCCCTCCCGCCCGCCGGGCAGGGGCACGAAGTTGGCGATGCCGAGGAAATCGGCCACGAAACGGTTGGCCGGGCGCAGATAGGCCTCCTGCGGGGCGGCGATCTGCTGCACCTGGCCGCGGTCCAGCACCATCACGCGGTCAGACAGCGATAGCGCCTCCTCCTGGTCGTGGGTCACCAGGATGGTGGTCACGCCCAGGCGGCGCTGCAGCTGCTTCAGCTCCACCTGCAATTCCTCGCGCAGCTTGCGGTCCAGCGCGCCGAGCGGCTCGTCCAGCAGCAGGATGTCGGGCTCGAACACGAAGGCGCGGGCCAGCGCCACGCGCTGCTGCTGGCCGCCGGAAAGCTGGGCCGGGCGCCGGCCGGCCAGGCCATGCAGCTGCACCAGCTCCAGCGCGGCCATCACCTTCCGGCGCAACGCGTCCGCCGGAGTTTTGCGCACGCGCAACGGAAACGCGACGTTGTCGAACACGCTCATGTGCGGGAACAGCGCGTAGCTCTGGAACACCAGCCCCACGTTGCGCTGCTGCGGGCTGCTCCCCGTCACGTCGCGCCCGCCGATCAGGATGCGGCCCGTGCTGGGCTGGTTGAGGCCGGCGATCAGGCTCAGCAGCGTCGTCTTGCCGGAGCCGGAGGGCCCCAGGATCGTGACGAACTCGCCCTGCGCCACGGCAAGGTCCACGTTGTCGGCCGCCTTGAAGGCGCCGTAGTGCTTGCTGATCGCCTCAAGCCGGATGTCGGTCATCGGGCCCTCGCGCGGGCGCCGGGACATTGCGAGAAGATGAACATGCCGTCATCTTGGGCCGGAGCGCGGCTGCGCACAAGCCGCCGGGCGGATCACTCCGTCTCGCGATAGGGGGCGTACTCGGCCAGCGCGTCCATCTGCGCCTGCCGCTCCGCCCGCTCCTCCACCAGGAACTCCGCCACCGCCCGGCGCAGGCCGGGATGGGCGATGTAGTGCGCGGAATAGGTCTCGCACGGCACATAGCCGCGCTGGATCTTGTGCTCGCCCTGCGCGCCGGCCTCCACGCGGGCCAGCCTGTGTTCGATGGCGAAATCGATGGCGCGGTAGTAGCACAGCTCGAAATGCAGGAACGGCCAGTCGCCGCGGCAGCCCCAGTTGCGGCCATACAGCGTGTCCGCGCCCGCCAGGTTCAGCGCGCCGGCCACCCACTTGCCGCCGGCGCGCGCCATCATCAGCACCACCGCCTCGCCCAGCTTCTCGCCCAGCAGCGGGAAGAATGCCTCCGTCAGGTACGCGCTGCCCCATTTGCGATCCACGGTGGAGGTGTAGAAGCCGTAGAACGCCGCCCAGTCGCGCTTGCCGATCTCTGGCCCGCGCAGCGTCACGAACTCCAGCCCGGCCGCATTGGCGTCGCGCCGCTCGCGGCGGATGGTCTTGCGCTTGCGCGAGGACAGCGCGGCCAGGAAATCATCGAACGTGGAATAGCCCTGGTTGTGCCAGTGGAACTGCATGCCCAGCCGCTGCAGCCAGCCGGCCTCGCCCAACGCGTCCCATTCCGGCTTCGTGCAGAAGGTGGCATGCACGCCGGAGGTGCCGAGCTCCGCATTCGCCTGCTCCAGCGCCCCGCCCAGCACGGAAAGCGGCACGCCATCGCGCACCAGCAGCCGCGGGCCCGGCACGGGGCTGAACGGGGAGGCGACCTGGAGCTTCGGATAGTAGCGCCCGCCGGCGCGTTCCAGCGCATGGGCCCAGCCATGGTCGAACACGTATTCGCCGTAGCTGTGGCTTTTCGCGTACATCGGCGCGCAGGCCATCACCCGCCCGGCTTCGTCGCGCAGCACGGCGTGCTGCGGCAGCCAGCCGGTGCGCGCGTTCGCGCTGCCGCTTTCCTCCACCGCGGCGAGGAAGGCGTGGCTCACGAAGGGGTTGTCCGCCCCGGCGCAGGCCAGCCAGTCCTCGGGTGGGATGTCGGCGATCGACTTGTGGAGGCTGAGGGTCAGGTCCAAGGAAGAGTCTTCTTTTTGTGAACAAAAAGAAGCAAAAAAACTTCATCCGTTTGCGCCCGATGCCGGCAAACGGACAAAAGTTTTTTGGTTCTTTTTTTCAAAAAAGAACCGCTTCCTTCCTTCATGCGATCCTGAACATCCCCTCCACCTCGACGGCCGCATCCAGCGGCAGCGAGGGCACGCCAATGGTGCTGCGCGCATGCCGCCCGGCATCGCCGAACACATCCACCGCCACGTTGCTGGCGCCGTTCATCACCACGGCATGCTGGGAGAAGCTGGCCGGCGCCGCGATGAACCCGCCCAGCCGCACCACCTGCTGCACGCGGTCCAGGTCCCCGCCGCACGCCACCTTCAGCTGGGCGAGCAGGTTGATGAAGCACTGCCGCGCCGCGGCCGCACCCTGCTCGATCGTCACGCCCTCGCTCACCTTGCCGAGCGCGATGATCTTGCCGTCCGCCAGCGGCAGCTGGCCGGAGATCACCACCAGGTCGCCGGTGCGCACGAAAGGCACGTAGTTGGCCACGGGCGCGGCCGCCTGCGGCAGGGTGATGCCGAGCTCGGCAAGTTTCGCGTCGATCCGTCCAGCCATCGTGCTTCTCCGGTTACTTGCCGACCACACGCAATGCGCGGCGGCGCGGCCTCGGCCCATCCTCGCGCGCCTCGCCCACCGGGAGCAAGCCGGGCAGCAGCGGGGCGCGGTCGCGGGCGCCGTCGCCCACCGTATCCGCGTCCTCGTCCATCTCCGCCTCGGCGATGTCGGTGCGGTTCAGGTAGTTCGCCGCCAGGTTGCGGAACGCGTAGTCCAGCAGCGAGGTGGCCCGCGCCACGGCGGCATCGCCCTCCACCGTCCCGGCGGGGCCGAAGCGGGTGAAGGTGAAGGCTTCCACGAACTCTTCCAGCGGTACGCCGTGCTGCAGGCCGAGGCTGACCGCGACCGCGAAATTGTCCATCAGCCCGCGGAAGGCGGCCCCTTCCTTGTGCAGGCCGATGAAGATCTCGCCCAGCTTGCCGTCGGCGTATTCCCCGGTGCGCAGGAACAGCTTGTGTCCGCCCACGGAGGCCTTCTGGGTATAGCCGGCGCGGCGCGCGGGCAGCTCGCGGCGGGTGCCGGGGGCGGCGGG
>CANHCJ010000035.1 GCA_947458025.1 Rhodospirillales bacterium
ACCAGCTGCGCCATGCCGTCCTCCGCGATATCGTTCCCTGATATCACATCTCGACGACGACGTACTGCTCCTCCACCGAAACCGGGATCGTCTCGGCCACGTAGGGGCCCTTCACCACCGCCGCGCCGGCCTCCACCTCCACCGGGTAGGTGCGGACCCGCGTCTTCTCCGGGTCGACGTAGCTCTGGCCGGTGCGGATATCGAACTCCCAGCCATGCCAGGGGCAGCGCAGGATCTCGCCCTTGCGGGAGTAGATGTATTCGCCCGGCTGCTTCGCCTCGCGCAGGCCGGTGACGAGGCCCTCGCACATCGGGCCGCCCTGGTGCGGGCAGCGGTTGAGCATGCCGAAGAACTCGCCCTTCAGGTTGAAGATGGCGATCGGCCGCCCGCGCACGGTGACCAGCTTGCGGCCGCCCTCGGGGATTTCCTGGGCGGTGGCAACGACGTGTCGGCTCATCTTGCGTCCCTCAGCCCGCGCAGCCCCGGTAGACCTTGCGCGCATTCCCGATGAAGAAGGCGCGGCGCTGCTCCTCGCTGATCTTCATCGGCAGCACATGCGCGGGGTCGTCGAAATCCCAGTGCGGGTAGTCGGTGGCGAAGATCAGCCGGTCCCAGCCCATCCATTCGATGGTCTCGGCGAGGCGGGCGGGGCTCTCCGTCTCCTCCATCGGCTGGGTGGTCCACCACACCTTCTCGCGCAGGTATTCGCTCGGCAGGCGCTTGAGGTGCGGGGTTTCGCTGCGCAGCGTCTTCCAGTGCTTGTCCAGCCGCCAGGCCAGCGAGGGCGCCCAGGCGAAGCCGGCCTCGATCATCACCATCTTCAGCGCCGGGAAGCGTTCGAACACGCCTTCCACCACCAGGCTGGTGAGGCCCGCCTGCTGGCTCTGGCTGTGGCCGGTCATCTCCTCGATGTAGTAGCTCGGCCAGCCGCCGGGGGTGATCGGGTTGCCGCCATAGCCGAAGGCGTGCACGCCCACCGGCATGCCGGCCTCCTCGGCGGCCTTGTAGATCGGCCAGTATTTCCGGCTGCCCATCGGCTCCGCGGTGCGGGATAGCAGCAGCACCTGCACGAAGGCGGGGTTGCCCGCATAGCGCCGGATCTCCGCCGCCGAGGCCACCGGGTCTTCATAAGGAACCACAACGCTGGCCCGCAAGCGATTGTCTTTGCTGGTCCATTCCGCCAGCTGCCACTCGTTCGTGGCGTGGCACAGCGCGGCCGACAGCTCCGGGTTCTGCACCCCCTGGCCGGAGCCGAGCGGGTTCAGGATGCCCAGCTCGATGTTGTTGGCATCCAGGTGCTGGCTTTGCATGAACTCCAGCGAGCTGCCCGGCCGCCCGCCTTCGGGCGGATAGGCATCGCGGCGCGAGGCGTTCGGCTGGCTCTTGGGATAGGCCGGGCCGACCTGCCAGCCCTGCCGCGCCGGGGAGCCGTACTGCTCCAGATGGTCCTGCCAGCGCTTGGAGAGCCAGGGGTGGAAATCCTTCGGCCCCTTGCGCGCCGGATGGATGTCGCCATCCCCCACGCCGACCTTGCTCGCCGCCTGAACGTCCGGCGTCGCCTGCGAACGGATCTCGTTCATGCCACCGTCTCCATCAGCCGGGCATAGGTCGCCCGTGGGTTGTCGATCGCGATCTTGCGCGCCAGCTCCGCGCTGAGCCCGTCCGGCAGCGCGGCCATGCCGTCGAACTGCGCGTGCGGATAGTCGGTGGAGAACAGCAGCAACTCGTCGCTCTGCAGGTGGTCGAACAGCTTCAGCAGGCTGGCCTGGTCCGGCGGGCCATCCACCGGCTGCAGCGAGAAGCGCACGTTGCTGCGCACGATGTCGCCGGGCGCGCGATCCACCCACGGGATCTCCATGCGCAGCCCGCGCCAGTATTTGGTGAGCCGCCAGAGATGCGCCGGCAGCCAGGTGAAGCCGGATTCCAGCAGCACAACCTTGAGGTTGGGGAACTTGGTGAACACGCCCTCGCAGATCAGGCTGGTCAGCTGGGTCTGGAAGGCCTGCGCCTGGCCGACGTAATCCTCGGTGTAGTAGCTCGGCCAGCCCACCGGGGTGGGCGGGTTGTGGTAGGAGCTGCCGGCGTGGATGCCCACCGCCAGCCCGTGCTTCTCGCAGGCGGCATAGATCGGCCAGTGGTGCCGCCGGCCCAGCGGCGTGTCGCCGGAGACCAGCAGCAGCACCTGCACGAAGCGCTTGTCCGCCGCGCAGCGGTTGATCTCGTCCACCGCCATCTCGACATTCTGCGTCGGCACCACGATGGAGGCGCGCAGGCGGGGCTCCCGATCCAGCCACTCCTTCACCATCCAGTCGTTCACGGCGCGCGCGAAGGCCGCCCCCATGTCCTCGCTGAACAGCAGCTGCACGCCATACAGGCAGTTGGCGATCGCCACGGAGGTGCGGAACGGATCAAGCGCCTCCCGTGCCACCGTGGCCACATCCGCCGCCGGCCGCCCGCTCGCCGGCTTCCAATCGGCCCGGCAGGTCAGCGGCGAGTTCAGCGGGTAGGAGATCGAGTTCAGCTCGTCGATCCCGCGCATCACCACCTGCTCGCGCCAGTGGTCCTCCAGATACGGCATCAGCGCCTGCACGCTGGGCACGGAGGGATGGATGTCGCAGTCGATCGCACCGGCAGGCAATGCCGTCATCTGTCGTCTCTCCCGCGGCCCGCACCGGGGCCGAGCGCAGCTTATTCGGGGAACAGTAAACCCATTCCACCGCGCCGGTCATCCCCGCTGCCCCGCATGCCCGGGGCAATTCCCTCGCACGCCCGAACGTCCTAGGTTGGCCCATCCCAAGCGCCGAGGAATCGCCGTGACCGACCTGGACCAGACCCTGCTGCACCGCCACGTCGCCAGCCTGCTGGCCCCCTGGCGCGACGCCCCGGGCCCCGGCGTGACCATCGGCGTGGTGCGCGGGCGCGAGCTGGTGCTGCACGAAAGCGCGGGCCTGGCCAGCATCGAGCTGGGCGTGCCGATCGGGGCGGACACCACCTTCCGCATCGCCTCGGTCAGCAAGCAGTTCACCTGCGCGGCCATCCTGCTGCTGGCGCAGGAGGGCAAGCTCTCGCTGGAGGACGATGTCCGCCTGCATGTGCCTGAATTGTCGGATTTCGGCGCCACCGTCACGATCGACCACATGATGCGCAACACCTCCGGCATCCGCGACATGCTGGAGATCATGCGCACCGGCGGCACCGACCTCGCCATGCCCGCCAGCCACGAGCAGCTGCTGGCCGGCATCGCCCGCCAGCGCACGCTGAACTTCCCGCCCGGCAGCCGCTATCTGTATTCCAACGCCGGCTTCATGCTGCTGGGCGTGATCGCCGAGCGCGCCAGCGGCATGAAGCTGCGCGATTTCCTCGCCCAGCGCCTGTTCGCGCCCGCGGGCATGAGCCAGACCTGCATGGTGGAATCCACCACCGAGCTCGTGCCCGGCCTGGCCACCGGCTACCTCCCGGCCGAGCCCGGCCAGGGCGTCGGCCCCTGGGTGCGCGCCCAGCACGGCTTCGCCGTCCATGGCGAGGGCGCGCTGGTCTCCTCCGTCGCCGACCTGGCGCTGTGGGTGCGCGCCTGCGAGACCAACCGCCACGGCCTCACGCCCGAGCTGGAGGACTGCGCGCCCTTCACCAACGGCCGCATCAACGACTACGCCCGCGGCCTGCGCCTGTCCTCCGTGCGCGGCGTGCGCACCGTGAGCCATGGCGGCCTGTGGCCCGGCTACAAGACCGAGTTCCTGCGCGTGCCCGAACTCGAAACCGCCATCATCGTCATCGCCAACAACGCCACCGCCAACCCCTACGCCATCGGCCAGAAGGTGCTGCACCACCTGCTGGACAACACGCCGGGCGCCAAGCCGGCCCTGAAGCTGCCGGCGCCGGACGTGCTGGCCCGCCATGCCGGCCGCTTCCTCAACCCCGCCGCCCCGGCCACGGTGGATTTCACCCTGTCGGACAAGGGCGTGCTGACGGGCAGCACCAACGGCGTCGCCTTCGAAATCCGCTCCTTCGGCGACGGCCGCCTCGAATCCGCCAATGCCGGCCGCGACTTCGCCTTCCGCCTCGCCGCCGACGGCAACAGCATGGAGATCGAGCTGGACGCCGGCATCACCGCCACCTACCACCGCGTGGCGCCCGATGCCGGCCTGCCCGCCGACCTGCCCGGCACCTATCGTTCGGAGGAGATGGCCGCCACCTGGACCATCACCGCGCACCCCGCCGGCATGGACCTCGCCATCGACGGCCCGCACGCCAAGGCCGGCCCCTGGCCGCTGGAAGGCATCGAGGGCGACATCTTCCGCGTCTGGACCCCCGGCGCCCTCTACCGCTCCTGGCTCGATGCCCGCGTGGTGCGCCACGCCGAAGGCAAGGTCACCGGCCTGCTCACCAACGGCAACCGCGTGAAGAACCTCGCCTTTACCCGCACCGCATGATCACGCCGGCCTATGTCCGCACCATGGCGGCGTACAACGCGGAGATGAACCGCCGCTGGTACGCCGCCGCCGACACCCTCACGGATGAACAGCGCCGCGAAAACCGCGGCGCCTTCTTCGGCTCGATCCACGGCACGCTCTGCCACCTCGTCTGGGGCGACAGCACCTGGATGAACCGCTTCGCCGGCTGGCCCAAACCCACCGTGCCGCAGGCCGACAGCCCCGGCATGATCGCGGACTGGGAAACCCTGAAGGCCACCCGCGCCAACCTCGACGCCCGGCTGATCGCCTGGGCCGGCAGCGTGACGCAGGAGTGGCTGGACGAAGACCTCGCCTGGTTCAGCGGCAGTATCCAGAAGGACCTGGTGATGCCCAAGGGGCTGCTGGTGACGCACATGTTCAACCACCAGACCCACCATCGGGGGCAGGCGCATGCCATCCTCACAGGGTTTGGGGCGCGGACGGGCGATACGGATTTGCCGTTTGTGCTTTAGGCAAGCAAGCATGTTCTTTTTTGAAAAAAAGAACCAAAAAACTTTTCCACGTTTGGCCGGGGCTGAAGTTGGAAAGTATTTTTGCTTCTTTTTCTTCAGAAAAAGAAGACTCCTTCCTTGCTGAATAACCTCCCGGCCCGGGAACGCCGCATCCTGCTCTGGATGTGCATCCTCGTCGCCGTCAACCAGCTCGGCTTCGGCAGCGTGGTGCCGGTGCTGCCGCTCTACGCCCGCGAATTCGGCGTCCCCGTCGCCTGGATCGGTGCCGCCATCGCCGCCTATGGCCTGGCCCGCCTGTTCTCCTCCGCCCCCGCCGGCCAGATCGCCGACCGCTTCGGCCGCCGCCACGCGCTCGCCGCCGGCGCGGTGCTCACCTCCGCCGGCAACCTCTGGTGCGCGCTCGCCGCCTCCTACCCGGAGTTCATGGCCGGCCGCTTCGTCGCCGGCCTCGGCGCCGGCATGGTCGTCACCGCCGGGCAGATCGTGCTGACCGACATCACCACGCCGGAACGCCGCGGGCGGATGATGTCGCTCTACTGGGGCAGCTTCATCTTCGCCGCCGGCGCCGGCCCGCTGCCGGGCGGGCTGCTGGCCGAGTGGTTCGGGCTGGCCGCGCCGTTCTGGGCCTATGCCGTGGTCGGCCTGCTGGTGGGCGCCATCGCCTGGTTCGCGGTGGGCGAAACCCGCGAGATGGCGCAAAGCCGGGCAGGGGGCGCGAAGCTGCCGGGCTTCTTCACCCAGTTGAAGCTGGTGGGCGCCAACCGCGGCTTCGCCCTGGTCTGCCTGGTCTCGCTGGTCAACGCCGCCACCCGCACCGGCGGGCTGTTCAACATCGTGCCGCTGCTCGGCGCGGTCTGGCTGGGCCTGGCGCCCGGCACGATCGGCCTGTCGATGGCGCTCGGCTCCGTTGTCGGGCTTCTGGGCGCCTATCCCGCCGGCTGGCTGTCAGACCGCTACGGCCGCAAGCCGGTGATCGTGCCAACCGCCATCCTCTCCGGCGTCGCCATGCTGCTGTTCTGCGTGGCGCCGGACCTGACGTGGTTCATGGCCGCCAGCCTCGCCTGGGGCCTGGCCAGCGGCATGGGCGGCCCCGCGCCGGCCACCTACGCCGCCGACACCGCGCCGCCGGGCATGAACGCTGCGGCCATGAGCCTGTTCCGCATGCTGGGCGACATCGGCTACGTCGCCGGCCCGATCGGCCTCGGCCTGGTGGCGGATTTCTACGGCCCCGAAGCCGGGCTGATCGTCTGCGCCGTGCTGCTGGTGGCGTCGGGTGTGGCCTTTGCGCTGTTCGCGCCGGAGACGTGGAAAGGAAGAAAGTAAGAGTCTTCTTTTTTCTGAAGAAAAAAGAAGCAAAAAAGACTTTCCCTCCTGGCACGCGCGCCAGCAGGGAAAAGTTTTTTGGTTCTTTTTTTCAAAAAAGAACCGCTTCCTTCCTCAAACGAACGGATAATCCGTATACCCCTTCGCCCCCCCGCCATAGAACGTCGGCCGCTGATACGGCGTGAACGGGAGGTCCTCCGCGACCCGCCGCACCAGGTCCGGGTTGCTGATGAAGAACCGCCCGAACGCCACCGCATCGGCCCGCCCATCCGCCACCGCCTCGATCGCGTTGGCGCGCGTGAACCCGCCGGCATCGATGATCGCGGTCGGCCACACCGGCCGGAAGATCGCCGCCGTTGAGGGCTGGTCGTCGCGGAACACTTCGGCCTGCCCGGTGCCGCTGGCCCGCGGCTCGATCAGGTGCAGGTAGGCCAGCCGGCGCCTGGCCAGCTCGCCGACCAGGTGGGTGAACAGCGGCATCGGCTCCGCCTCGGCGCTGTCATTGGCGATCCCGTAGGGCGAGAGGCGGATGCCGGTGCGTTCCGCGCCGACGGCGCCGGCGACCGCGTCGGCGATCTCCAGCACCAGGCGCGAGCGGTTCGCGATGCTGCCGCCATAGGCATCGCTGCGCAGGTTGGTCTTGGAGTACAGGAACTGCTCCAGCAGGTAGCCGTTGGCGCCGTGGATCTCCACGCCGTCGAATCCCGCCTCCATCGCGTTCACCGCCGCCTGCCGGAAATCCGCCACCACGCCGGCGATCTCGTCGATCCGCAGCGCGCGCGGCACCTCGTAGGGCACGCGCTTGAAGAACGCCGTCATCGCCATGCCCTGCGCCTGCACCACGGAGGGCGCCACCGGCGGCTTGCCGAGCCACTGGTGCGAGGAATGCGCCACCCGCCCGGTGTGCCAGAGCTGCAGGTACATGTGCCCGCCCTTGGCGCGCACGGCGTCGGTCACGCGCTTCCAGCCGGCCACCTGGGCGGCGGAATGGATGCCCGGCACGTTCGGATGCCCGGTTGCCTGCTGCGACACCGGCGAGGCCTCGCCGATCAGCAGCCCGCCGGGTGTCGCGCGCTGGGCGTAGTATTCGGCGTTCAGCTCGGTCGGTGCCCCATCGCGCCAATGCGCCCGCATCCGCGTCAGCGGCGCCATCACCACGCGATGCGCCAGCTCGATCGCCCCCAGCTTCAGCGGGGTCAGCAGCTTCTCGGTCATGTGCTCAGAATCCGTAGAGTTTCGCGGGATTGTCCACCAGCACCTGCCGGATCACCGCCGGGTCCGCCACCGCCAATCCCAGCAGACGCAGCAGCGCCCGGTTGTCGTGGCCCATGTACACCACCTTTTCCGGCGCGCCCGCCTTGTGCGGCCCGATATGCGGCCAGTCCGTGCCCCACACGGCGCGCGCCGGGTTCGCCTCCACCAGCGCCCGGATCACCGGCACCGCATCCTCGAAGCTCCCGCCGGCGCGGCTCACCCGGTTGGCGCCGGAAACCTTCACCCAGGCCTTCCCCGCCCGCAGCAGCGCCAGCACGTCGTCGAACCCCGGCCGGCTTGCCGCCAGCTTCCCGTCCCCGGCCCCCATGTGGTCGATCACCACGTCGATGCCCAACTCCGCAATCGCCGGCGCCAGGCCTGCCAGCAGGGAGGGCAGGGCGAAGATCTGGATGTGCCAGCCCAGCTTGCCCACCCGCGCCGCCGTTTCCTGCAGCTGCGCCGCGGCGGCACCCACATCCGGAATGCCGTTGCTCACCAGATTGAGCCGCACCCCGCGCACGCCCAGCTTGGCCAGCGCCTTCAGCTCCGCATCCTTGGTGGCGGCATCGATCACCGCCACCCCGCGGCTGCTCGCCCCGCGCGCCTTCAGCGCATCCATCATGCACCGGTTGTCGGTGCCATAGGCGCTGGGCTGCACGAACACCACGCGGGAAAACCCCATCCGCGCCGCCTCGGCATCGTACACCGGCAGCGTCGCCGGCGTCGGGTCATAGGCCCGCCAAGCCGCCGGCGGATACGCCGCCGGATCCCCGAAGATATGCATGTGGCAATCGGTGGCGCCGTCCGGCACCGCAAATCCCAGCTCGGTCATCGGCCCTGTTCCCCCGCGTCGCGCCCGCTACACTAGGCCCAACGTACCGCCGGAGGAACCCATGGACGCCGCCGCCCCCTTCGCCCCCAACCCGCTGCGCATCCGCTCCCTCAGGTCCGAGGTCAGCCCCGCCGAATGGCAGGCCCGCCTCGACCTCGCCGCCTGCTACCGCCTCTGCGACCATTTCGGCCTCACCGACATGATCGCCACCCACATCTCCGCCCGCGTGCCCGACCGCCCGAACGAGTTCCTCGTCATCGCCCACGGCCTGCTGTTCGGCGAGGTCACCGCCAGCTCCCTTCTGCGCACGGATACCGACGGCAACGTCACCCTCCAGCCCGCATTCGGGCCAGACATGCCGGACTACAACCTCCAGCCCGCCGCCTTCGTCATCCACAGCGCCATCTACCGCGCCCGGCCGGAGGTGAACGCCGCCATCCACACCCACACCACCGCCGGCATGGCCGTCTCCTCCCTGCAATGCGGCCTGCTGCCGCTGACCCAGACCAGCCACCGCTTCACCGGCCGCGTCGCCTACCACGACTTCAACGGCCCGGAACGCGACATCGCCGAGCGCGAGCACATCGCCGCCCATCTCGGCGACAAGTTCCTCATGATCCTGCGCAACCACGGCCTGCTGACGGTCGGAACCACCATGCAGGAAGCCTTCAGCTTCATGCACGGCCTGGAACGCGCCTGCCAGGCGCAGGTGGCCGCCATGTCCTGCAACACGCCGCTCAACACCCTGCCGCAGCATATCGTGGACAAATCCGCCGCCATGTACGCGCCGGGGGCCACGCGCAGCTACGGGCGCAAGGAATGGCCGGCGCTGCTGCGGCTGCTGGATCGGCAGGATCCTTCTTGGCGGGAATAAGGAAGCGGTTCTTTTTTGTAAAAAAGAACCAAAAAACTTTTCCGACCTTGTGCCGGGTCTTGAAAACGGGCGCACGCGGATGAAGTTTTTATTCTTCAGGAAAAGAATACTCTTCCTTGCCCAGGAGCCCCCCATGCTGCGCGCCCTCGCCGTCCTCCTCCTCCTCGCCACCCCCGCCCTGGCGCAGTCCGGCGGCCATCACGGCCACGGCGCCGCCTCGGCCAACGACGCGCCCTCCACCCGCGCCTACAAGCAGGCCAACGACAAGATGCACCGCGACATGGCCATCCGCTTCTCCGGCGACGCCGACCGCGACTTCCTCGCCGGCATGATCCCCCACCACCAGGGCGCCATCGACATGGCCCGCGTGGTGCTCCAGCACGGCAAGGACCCGGAAATCCGCAAGCTCGCGCAGGAGATCATCGCCGCCCAGGAAAAGGAGATCGCCCAGATGCGGGAGTGGCTCGCGAAGCGCCGCTAAACGGTCGCCAGCGGCCCCCCGGCCTCCCGCCACGCCGCGATCCCGCCCTGCACGTGCCGGGCCTTGGCCAGCCCGGCCTCCTGCGCCGCCTGCACCGCCATCGCGGAGCGCTCGCCGAACGCGCAGAAGAACACCAGCGGCCGCTCGCTCGCCGCCGCCAGTTCGCTCAGCAACCCGCCCGGCGCCAGGTTCTCGCGCAGGGCAGGGTAGGGCGCATGTAGCGCGCCCGGTATCACCCCGTGCCGCTCCCGCTCGCTGCGCTCCCGCAGGTCCACCAGCGCGATCGCACGCCCCAGCCGCACCGCCTCCGCCGCGCCCAGCGCCCAGCCCTTCGCCGCCACCGAATCCTGCGCCAGCCCCTGGCGCATGTTCGCCGGCACCGCCACGTCCATCATCTTCGGGTTGGAAAGCCCGAGGTTGTTCATCAGGTGGATGTAGTCGTCCACCGACTTCACCTGCAGCCGCGGGTTGAACGCCCGCTCCTCCGCGATGGTGGAAACCGTGTCGCCCTTGTAGTCGTGCGCGGGGTACACCAGCGTCTCGTCCGGCAGCTTCAGCAGCCGGTTGAAGATGCTCTCGTACTGCGCGCGCGGGTCCCCGTTCTGGAAATCCGTCCGCCCGGTGCCGCGGATCAGCAGCGTATCGCCGGTGAAAACCCGATCCGCCATCACGAAGGAATACGAATCGTCCGTGTGCCCGGGGGTGTAGATCACCTCCAGCGCCACTCCCTCGATCGTCAGCCGGTCGCCGTCGCCCACCCGCATGGAAACCACGTCCACCTGGCTCTGCTCGCCCATCACCGTGATGCACTGCGTCCGGTCGCGCAGCGCGCCCAGCCCGGTGATGTGGTCGGCATGCAGGTGGGTATCCACCGCCTTCACCAGCTTCAGGTCCAGCTCCCGCATCAGCTGCAGGTAGCGGTCCACCTTCTCCAGCACGGGATCGATGATCAACGCCTCGCCACCGCGCCGGCTCGCCAGCACGTAGGAGTAGGTCCCCGACACCTGGTCGAACAGCTGGCGAAAGATCATCCCGCAACTCCCTGTTACTTAGCATAAGCTACCACGAATGCATGCAGGGTGAGAACAGTCCCGCCGCGCAAACCGCTTGGCCGAAGCCGAGAAAAGGCGGAACATCCCCTCCCGGAGGATCCCGCCATGGCCGCAACGGTCCAGACCACCCCGCTTCTGCGCCACGATGAGGCCGGCATCGCCCGCCTCACCCTCAACCGCCCCCAGGCGCGCAACGCCCTGTCCATGGCGCTGATGGAGGCGATCGACGCCGAACTCGTCGCCATCGCCGCCGACCCCACGGTGAATGTCGTCGTCATCGCAGGCAGCGGCCCCGCCTTCTGCGCCGGCCACGACCTGCGGGAAATGCGCGCCAACGCCTCGGAGGCCAGCGCCGAGGCCACCTTCCGCCTCTGCTCGCGCATGATGCAGCGCGTGGTGAACCTGCCCAAGCCCGTCATCGCCCAGGTCCACGGCGTGGCCACCGCCGCCGGCTGCCAGCTTGTGGCCTCCTGCGACCTCGCCGTCGCCGCGGAGACGGCCCGCTTCGCCACCCCGGGCGTGAACATCGGCCTGTTCTGCTCCACCCCCATGGTCGCCCTCTCCCGCGCCGTGCCGCGCAAGCACGCCATGGAGATGCTCCTCACCGGCGACATGCTGCCGGCCGCCCGCGCCGCCGAGATCGGCCTCGTCAACCGCGTCGTCCCTGAAGCCACGCTCGAAGCCGCCACCACCGCGCTCGCCGCCCAGATCGCCGCCAAAAGCCCGCTCACGCTCGCCATCGGCAAGGAAGCCTTCTACCGCCAGGCCGAACTGCAACTCTCGGACGCCTACGCCTATGCCTCCGCCGTCATGACCCGCAACATGATGGCCCAGGACGCCGCCGAGGGGATCGACGCCTTCCTCGCCAAGCGCCCGCCGATCTGGACCGGCACATAAGGAGCGCCGTGCGATCGGTGGAGGCGGAACCGCCGGAGCCGTGAATCGCCCGGCCAGACAGAAGGAAACCAACATGGACACCCAGGCCGCCAAGCCCGTCTTCGACCGCACCACCCAGGATGTCGGCAACATGGTCGAACTCGGCCACGTCAACGTCCGCGTGCCGGACCAGCGCATCGCCATCCTGTTCTACGTCCAGGGCCTCGGCCTCACCCGCGACCCCTATTTGCAAACCGGCGTCGACAACATGTGGGTGAACGTCGGCATCAGCCAGTTCCACCTCCCCGTCGGCCCCGCCCAGGTCCTGCGCGGCACCACCGGCCTGGTCATCCCCGACCCCGACGCGCTCGAAGCCCGCCTGCGCACCGTCGCCCCGCGCCTCGAAGGCACCAGGTTCGCCTACAGGCGCCAGGGCGACACCACCGAGCTCACCTGCCCCTGGGGCAACGCCATCCGCGTCCACGCCCCCAACCAGGCCCGCTTCGGCCGCATGAACCTCGGCATGCCCTATGTCGAGGTGGACGCCATCCCCGGCTCATCCGAGGGCATCGTCCGCTTCTACCAGGAGATCATCCAGTCCGGCGGCTCGGTCGGCGAGGAC
This sequence comes from Rhodospirillales bacterium, assembly GCA_947458025.1. Taxonomy (GTDB): domain Bacteria; phylum Pseudomonadota; class Alphaproteobacteria; order Acetobacterales; family Acetobacteraceae; genus CAMDGX01. Next base: position 12,239 of record CANHCJ010000035.1, read on the forward strand.
AGCCAGGGCAAGTTCGCCCGCATCCCCATCGGCCTGTCCGAAAGCGTCCTCTACCGCGAAACCCCGCGCGCCTCGGTGCCCTTCGACGGCCACCACATCCAGGTCGCCTTCGCCGACTTCTCCGGCCCCCACCGCAAGCTGCGCGACCGCGGCCTCATCACCGAGGAATCCAACGAAAGCCAGTACCGCTTCCAGGACATCACCTGCCTCGACACCGGCCGCGTGCTGAGCACCATCGAGCACGAGGTCCGCTCCATGCGCCACCCCATGTTCGCCCGCCCCCTGGTCAACCGGAACCCCGACAACACCAACAACCGCTACGCCGCGGGCTGGGAAGACGGCATGTGGCGCATGCCGCCGGCGGATATCTAAGAAAGAAAGCGGTTCTTTTTTGAAAAAAAGAACCAAAAAACTTTTCTCCGTTTTGCGACTCGCGCCGGAGTGGGCGCAAAACGGATAAAGTCTTTTTTGTTTCTTTTTTCTTCAGAAAAAAGAAGACTCTTACTGAAAGACCCCACCCATGCCCGCCAGCGACGTCTTTCACCCAGACTACCAACCCGCCCCCTACTGGTGGGACGCCTGGAAACCCACCGACGAGCAGCCCACCGAGGTGCCGAAAACCACCCGCGTCGCCATCGTCGGCGGCGGCTATGGCGGCCTGGCCACCGCGCTCGAACTCAACAAGCTCGGCATCGAATGCGTCGTGCTGGAAGCCAACGCCCCCGGCGAGGGCGCCAGCTCCCGCAACGGCGGCGGCGTCTCCGGCGGCGTCAACATCGGCAAGTCCATCACCGGCTCCAGCCTCGATCCCGAATCCCCCCGCGCCCACGCCCTCCTGTCCGACGGGTCGGACGCCTTCGCCACCATCGAATCCCTCATCGAATCCGAGAACATCGACTGCTTCTGGCGCCGCTCCGGCCGCTTCGTCGGCGCCTGGACCCCCAAGCACTACGACTCACAGGCCAAGAAGATCGCCCGCCTCAACGAAAGCGCCCAGTCCGGCGCCTACATGCTGCCGCGCGAACGCCTGGGCGAGGAAATGGCCAGCGACTTCTACTACGGCGGCATGGTCGTCGAACGCTCCGGCCAGCTCCACCCAGCGCTCTACGTGAAGGGCCTGATCGACCGCGTCCGCGCCCGCGGCATTCCCGTCTGCGGCCACGCCGCCGTCCAGCGCATCACCCGCCACAACCAGGGCTGGCTGGTCAAAACCGCCCGCGGCGAGCTCGAGGCCGACGAGATCGTCATCGCCACCAACGGCTACACCGGCGACCTCACGCCCAGCCTCAAGCGCCGCGTCATCCCCGCCAGCAGCCACATCATCGCCACCGAGGAACTGCCGGAGGACCTCGCCCGCTCCCTGATCCCGAAAAACCGCACCCTGGCCGATACCCGCCGCATCCTCAGCTACTACCGCCTCTCGCCCGATGGCAGGCGCGTGGTCTACGGCGGCCGCGCCCGCTTCACCAACGCAGGCCCGGAGGTCTGCGCCCCCATCCTGCACCGCTTCATGACCGACCGCTTCCCGCAGCTGAAGGGCGTGCGCGTCACCCACGCCTGGTCCGGCAACGTCGCCTTCACGCTCGATGCGCTGCCCCATTCCGGCAAGATCGACGGCATGCACTACCTCACCGGCTGCAACGGCTCCGGCGTGGCCATGATGACCTATCTCGGCACCCAAACCGCCCGCCGCATCGCCGGCGTCGCCAACCGCACCCACGCCTTCGAGGAAGGGGATTTTCCCGACCACAAGCTGTACAACGGCAACCCGTGGTTCCTGCCGGTGATCGGGACCTGGTACCAGATCAGGGACCGGCTGGACCGGATGATGGCCTGAAGCCGCCACCTCGCTGCGAGCCGCCGCGCCCATCCCTCCCCCGGCGGAACGCGACATCCGGGCGGGCCGGGGCAGGACCGCCGTGAACCCGCCGGCGGAGCCAGGGCAGCCGTCGCCGTTCTACGATCTCGTGGAGGCGGGAACCCCGCACACCCTCATCGTCCGCTTGGACCTGCGCGGAGATGCCGTCACCCGGCCGCCCGGCGACGCCAAACCCGACGATCCCGACATCTCGGCGCTGGAGTTGCGGATCCTGCCGCTTGGCGCCGGGCGCTACCGCCTTTGCGAGAGCAATCCGTTCATGCTCGCCGACCTGTTCTGGGGCGACGAGTTCTTCGCCGAAGAGCGCAAGCCTGGTGAGCTGCGTCTCACCGGGTTCCCGCCGCAGCAGCGCTACGGACACACGGTCATCATGCTGAGCGGGCCCTTCGATCCCGAAGGCTCCATGGCTGCGACCATCCATCGCCTCGGGGGCGGCTGGGAGACCTTCGCGATGGGCTTGCTGGTGGTCACGCTTCCGGTGGAACGCTGGGAGGAGTTCGACGCCGCAACCGCCGTTCAGGATGGCGATCCTTCCGGCTGAACCGGCGGATATCCCAAATCAACCGAGTGGCCGCCCCCTCTACCCCATGCTTGCCGGGTCGAACCCCAGCAGAAACACCCCCGCCTCATCCGCCAGTAGGGCGGGCTTCAGCCCGCCACCAGGCAAGCAAGCGCGTTCTTTCTTGAAAGAAAGAACCAAAGAACTTTTCCGACACCAATCCAGCTCGCCGGGCCTCATCCCGCGCGCCCGATCCGCGGCGAACGCGCACCACAGCCCCGTCACGGCACGCGAAAGACCTCGCCCCGAAACGGTTTGTCGCATTTGGAATCGACGGATTTTACAACCGCCCTCCAGCCCGCCCGGAGCGCAGCCGGAACGCATTGTATTCACAGAAAGAATATTTCTGGCACAAAACATGCTTGGGTCTGCATGCGTTTTCCCAAGGACCCGATTGATGAAACTCCCTGCTCTCCTCGCCGCCGCTGCCATCGGCACCCTGTTCACCCCTGCCGCCACCCATGCGGCCCCCAGCGTCTGCGACGCCATCGCCGGCAACCTCGTCGTCAACTGCGGCTTCGATACCGGCAACCAGAACGGCTGGACCCCGACGCCCGCTTCGTCGGGCAGCTTGTTCGCCACCTCAGGCTCTACGGTGAACTCCGGTGACTACTCGCACTACTTCGCGGCCGTCGGCGGCATCGACGATGCGCTCGCCCAGGTCCTTGCGACCGTGCCCGGACAGGCCTACCAGGTCTCCTTCGTGCTCGACACCTCGGGCGCGGCGCCGGCGCATTTCAACGCCTCATGGAACGGCGCGACGCTGGTCGACCTGACCGACCCGGCCGACCAGCCCTTCACCTTCTACAGCTACACGGTCATCGGCACGGGCTCCGATACCATCCGCTTTGCCGCGTACGACGTGCCCAGCGTCATGTTCCTCGACGACGTCTCGGTGGCCGCAACCGACACGCCCGAGCCCGCCTCGCTGGCCCTGCTCGCCGTCGGCCTCGTCGGCCTCGCCGCACGCCGCCGGCTCACGCCCCGCCGCTGAACCCACCCCCGCCGGAAGGCCCATCGGCCGATACACCGATGGGCCAACCCGCCCGCTCTACCCCATGCTTGCCGGGTCGAACCCCAGCAGAAACACCCCCGCCTCATCCGCCAGCGCCACCGCCTCCACCCGCTCGGCCAGCAGCGCCCCCCCGGCCTCGAACGCCACCCCGCGCAGCCCGGCCGCGATCGCCCCGCGCACCGTCTCTGCCCCCAGCGTCGGCAAATCCGCCCGCCGCTCCTGCCCGGGCTTGGCCATCTTCACCAGCACCCCGCCCGGCCCCTCGCGCCGCAACGGCCCGCAGCGCGCCAGCATCGCATCCGTGCCCTCGATCGCCTCCACCGCCAGCACCAGCCCCTGCTGCACCACGCAGCCCTGGCCCACATCGGCCTCGCCGAGCTTGCGCGCCACCGCCACCCCGCGCGCGATGTCGGCCATCGCCTGCGCATCGGGGGCGGCCCGGGTCAGCAGCCCCAGCGGCGCCAGCGCCTCGCGCAGCACCTCGTGCGCCCCCAGTACGGTGAACCCCATCTCGCCCAGCACCCGCACCACCGCGCGCAGCAGCCCGTCATCGCCCGCGAACGCCGCGCGCCCGATCCGCCCCAGCAGCTTCGCCCCCTCGGCATCCGGCCGCAGGTCGAAGAAGCCGGGCCGCTTCACCGTGCCGATCAGCACCACCTCGCGCACCCCCTGCGCGCGCAGCAGCTCCAGGATGCGCCCCGCCGCCCCGATCCGCGCCATCGCATGCGGCCAGCCCGCCAGGTGCCTGGGCTCGGCGAACCCCTCCAGCCCCACCACGAACACCTCGCGCCCGGCCGCCCGCGCCGCCGCGGCCACGCGCAGCGGCATCGCCCCGCCGCCCGCGATGATCCCCAGCACGCCCCGCTCCGTATCCGCTGCCATGCGCCCTTCCTGCCGCAACCCCTGCCGCCACGCCAGCCCTCAGCCCCCGCTGCGGGTGCTACATGAAGCCCTCTCCCCTTGGGGGAGAGGGTTGGGTGAGGGGTTCGGCGACACCCCTGGCCTCGGCCCGTATGCCAGCCCTCAGCCCGCCCCGCGCCGCCGTGCCCCCGCCACCGCCACCACCACCGCCATCCCCGCCATCACCGCCACCGCCACCCATTGCGTCACCGCCAGCGACCACAGGCTGAGGCAGGCGCTCGTCACGATGATGCCCAGCGCGTTCATCGTCCGCTGCAGCGCGAAGATCTCCGCCTTCTCGTGCGGGGCAGACATCTCGTCCAGCATCAGCGAATAGGCGGTGCTCAGCGGCGCCATGCAGCACCCCACCAGCACCACCGCGGCCACCGCCGCCACCACCGGCAGCTCCGCCGCCACCAGCGCCGCCCCCAGCGCCATCACCACCATGTAGCCCAGCACCACCCCGTGCCGCGGCGCCCGGTTGCGCACGCTCACCCACACCCCGCCGGCCACGCTGGCCGCGCACAGCGCCACGGTGAACACGAACCCCATCGCCGGCGGCAGGCCATAGCGCATCGCCAGCGCCACCGCCCCCACCTCGATGGAGGAAACCACCGCGCTGTTCGCCAGCGTTGCCCCCAGCCACACCAGCGTCGCCGGCCGCACCAGCCGCCCCTTGTGCCCCGCCGGCGGCGCCACCGCCCGCGCCTCGGCCACCATCGGCACCAGCACCGCCGGCAGCCCGCCCAGCAGCCCCAGCACCAGCAGCGCGAACACCGCATCCACCGTGCCGAGCAGGGAGGCCGCCACGGGCGCGGCCACGAACGTCACCTCGCCCACCGTCGCCGCGATCCCCAGCGCCCGCGGCATCCGCTCGGCCGCCACCAGGTGGTTCAGCACCGAGCGCTGGTAGCCGAAGGCCGCCCCGTTCACGCTGCCCGCAAGTGCCGCGGCGGCCAGCAGCGCCCAGAACGGCGCCGCCATCGCGGCCAAACCCGCCACCGCCAGCAGCCCGGCGGTGCGGATCGCCACCAGCAGCCGCAGATAGGCCACCGCGTTCCACCCGCGCCCCCACCGCGCCACCGGCACCGCGCCGGCCACCTGCGCCAGCGTCATCGCCAGCACGATCGCCGCGCCGCTCTCGGCATTGCCGGTCATCGGCAGCGCCAGCAACGCGAACGCGATCGGCCCCGCCGCCTGCGGCACGGAGAAGCTGCTGTAGGCGAGGTACCAGCGCACCAGCCGCCAGTTCCACCCCGTCTGTCCCGCGCCGTGCCCTTGGTCCGTCCCCATCCCGCCACCTTACCGCCCGGGGGCCGCGCCGCCAGGGGCGACCCCACAGGAAAAAATCACCGTACGTAGAAAAAAGTCCTTACACCCGTCGTTGGGGTGAGTCAGAATACCGTCATGTCAGAAGCACCCCCGCAATCCCTGGCCCCCCAGGTCGCCGGCATCGCCGCCGACCTGCGCGCGAAGGCCCGCAGCCGCTCCGGGCTGCACGCGGCGCTGCACGCCCTGATTCTGTCCCTGCTCGCCCGCCTGTTCGGCCGGCTGGAGACGATGATCTCCCAGTGGCAGTCCGG
>CANHCJ010000036.1 GCA_947458025.1 Rhodospirillales bacterium
CTGGGGCCTTAGGCCCCAGACCCCGTCCGTTTGTTGCCCCATGGGAGAGGGGGTGGCGCTCCGGATCGCTGATCCGGAGTGCCACCCCCTCTCCCATGGGGCAAAAGTGAAGTGGGTCCAGGGACCTCAGGTCCCTGGCGGGTCCAGGGCAGAGCCCTGGCCTTCCTTCAAGCCGCCCGGCGCTGACCCTGTGCCAGGAGCGTCCCGAGGTAGGTTGCCAGCGCGCCGGGGCCGGAGCGGTCGGTGCCGGCCAGGCCGGCGCGGGCTTCGGCGTCGGGGTTGTAGTTGGTGTTGGTATTCACGTCGTAGACCAGCGGCTGTCCGCTCTCATCGGTGATGAATTCGATGCCGGCCACGTCCACCTGGGCCTGATCGAGGAAGGTTTCGAGGCGGGTTCGCAGGCTGGGGTCGATGCCGGGCAGCACGGTGAACTTGTGTTCCGGCCGGCCGGGCGTTTCGCCCACGGGGCAGGCGGCCTCGCCGATCGCGCAGACATCGGCGGGGCAGAGTTCGAAGCCTTCGGAGGTGTCCACCTCCACGGCGTAGACGAAGCGCCGGCCGACGAATTCGGCGCGGGTGATCACGGGGCGGGGTGCGCGGACGTAGTGCTGGAGCAGTTGCAGCCCGTCCACCGGTTCGTCGTAGCTGTCGCCGGAGACGTAGTCCTGCAGGCCTTCCAGCGTGTGGAACAGGCGCACGCCCAGGCCCTTGCCGCCGCGGTTGGGCTTCAGGATGACGGGTTGGTTCGGGAAGTGGGTTTGCGCGGCGGCCACGATCTGCGACCGGCCGGCGACCAGCACGCTGCGGGGGGTGGCGAGGCCGGCGGCTTCCAGGGCGGGGTATTGGCGGGCCTTGCTGATCTCGAGGTCGAGCGCCGCCGGCCCGTTCACCACGGTGCGGCCCCAGCGGGTGAGCCAGGCGAGGATGCCGGCGGTGAGCTCGGCGGAGAAGCGGTGGTCGCGGGTGTGCGAGCTGGCGGACATGCGGCTGTAGAAGACGCCTTCCGGCGGCGGGGCGGAGAGGTCCCAGGCGCCTTCGTGCAGGAACCAGTCGGCCCAGGGCAGGCCGCGCTGGTCCAGCGCCGCGGCGAGCGGGGGCAGCCAGGCCGGGTTCTCGTGGATCACGTGGATGCGGGCCATGGGGAGTTCCTCGCCGGGGTGGTTCTACGATGTCGCGTAGGGTGAATGTAGGAAGCGGCCCGGTAATACGCAATCCACGCTGTAAATATGAACGCCCGACCGTGGCTGCCCCCCGGCTGGCGAAGCGGGCGAATGCGGCTAGGTTGCGGGCAGCCGAGAAGGAGCCGCCCGATGTCCCAGTTGTCCCAGCGCGAGGCCGCGCGCACCCCCGTGGTCACCGAGATGTGCGTGGTGCCGGTGGCCGGGCGGGATTGCATGGTGTTGAACCTCGCCGGCGCGCACGGGCCCTTCTTCACCCGCAACATCGTGATCCTGCGCGATTCCTCGGGGCGGACGGGGGTGGGCGAGGTGCCGGGCAGCGAGGCGATCCTGAGCACACTGCAGCGCTTGGTGCCGGTGGTGCAGGGCCGCGCGATCGGCGAGTACACCAGCATTCTCAATGCGGTGCGCGCGGAACTTCCCGGCGCGAGGCAGGCGCGGCAGACCACGGTGCACCAGGTGGCCACGGAGGCGGAGCGCCGCGTGCTGGCCTAGCCGCACGAGATCAATCTGCGCACCGACAATGTCGTCACGGCGGTGGAGTCGGCGCTGCTCGACCTGCTCGGCCAGCATCTCGGCGTGCCCGTCTGTGCCCTGCTGGGCGAGGGCCAGCAGCGCGACCGGGTGAAGATGCTCGCCTACCTGTTCTACATCGGCGACCGCACCAAGACCGACCTGCCCTATCCGGAGGCGCAGGGCGGCCGGGACGACTGGGCGCGGGTGCGCACCGAGGAGGCACTGACGCCCGAGGCCCTGGTGCGCCAGGCCGAGGCCGCCGCCGCGCGCTATGGATTCAGCGATTTCAAGCTGAAGGGCGGCGTTCTGCGCGGCGAGGACGAGATGCGCACCGCCGCCGCCATCAAGCAGCGCTTCCCCCAGGCGCGCGTGACGGTGGACCCCAACGGCGCCTGGCATCTGGCCGAGGCCATCGAGCTGGGCCGGGAATGGGGCCACGTGCTGGCCTATGCCGAGGACCCCGTGGGGCCGGAGGCCGGCTATTCCGGCCGCGAGGTGATGGCCGAGTTCCGCCGCGCCACCGGCCTGCCCACGGCCACCAACATGGTCGCCACCGACTGGCGCCAGATGGCCCATTCGCTCTCGCTCCAGGCCGTGGATATCCCGTTGGCCGACCCGCATTACTGGACGCTGCAGGGCTCGGTGCGGGTGGCGCAGACCTGCGAGGCCTTCGGGCTCACCTGGGGCTCGCACAGCAACAACCACTTCGACATCTCGCTGGCCATGTTCACCCAGTGCGCCGCCGCCGCCCCCGGGCGGGTGACGGCGATCGACACGCACTGGATCTGGCAGGAGGGGATCGAGCGCCTCACCAAGGCGCCGTTCGAGTTCCAGGGCGGTGACGTGATCGTGCCCGACCGGCCGGGCCTGGGGGTGGAGATCGACCTCGAACGGCTGGAGGCCGCGCACGAGGTGTACAAGCGGATCGGCGGCGGCATGCGCGACGACGCGGTGGCGATGCAGTACCTGGTGCCCGGCTGGACCTACGATCCCAAGAAACCAAGCCTCGGCAGGTAGTTACATCCGCGTCCCGGTCCCCGGCGCCACCGTGGCGATCCGCCGCGGCGGCAGCGTGGCCGGCTGCGGCCGGCCGGAATTGGCCAGCACCCCGCTGCGCGGCCCGGCGGTGCTGTTCCAGGCGTTCTGGCTGAAGGCGTGCCGGCTGAAGGCATGGCCTGGCAGGCCCGGCGTGATGCCCAGCCGCGTCTGCTCCTCCGGCCACACCGCGGCGACGCGGCGCTGGTACTGCTCCCCGCGTTCCGGCGTCTGCGAGTGGTAGAACGCCGTCGCCCGCGTCCAGTCCCGCGTGGTGGCGTAGAGCTCGGTGAGGAACCGGGCCGCGTAGGCGGCATTGGTGGCGGGGTCGAAGGCCTGTTCCAGGCTGGCGAAGGCGTGCGGGTGGTGCGCCAGGTTCACCTGCATGCAGCCCACGTCGATGGACTGCACGCCGCGGGCCTGCAGCGCGCGCACGGCGGCGAGGGCTGCGTCCTTGGTCTCGAAATACTGGCCGGCGCCCTCGGCATTGATGGTCCAGGGCCAGGGATGCACCACGCCGCGGGCATCGGCGCGGCCGGATTCCACCCGTCCGATGGCGGCCATCAGCTGCGGCGGCAGCGCGGCGGCGCGCTCGGCGGCCAGGATGGCGGCACGGCATTGCAGCCCGGGCGGCAGGGCAGGGGTGGCAGCCTGGGTGCGCGCCGGCTGGGCACCGGCGGGCAGGGCGAGGACACCGAAGGCAATCGCCAGGGCTGAAATGAGTTTGGCGCGCATGCCCCCTGCTTAGCCGCTTCGCCCCCGGCAGGGGAATCACAAACCTGCCAAGCCCGCGCGATCCCTCCCGATCGGCCCTTTGGAAGGATCGCGCGGCCCGCAAGCGTCGGGCAGGGCGCGAAGTGGGAATTGCTGCAATGCGAAAAATCGCTTGCACACGAACGACCCCATCCCTATCTTGTGCATCGCAGCACGGCAGCTCCGGTTGCCGACTGCTTCTTGGACGTTTCCTCCCTAAACTTGGCGGTGCCCTCGGGCACCGCCCTTTTTTTTGCCCGCTCGCTCCCCCCTACGGGGCCAGCACGAAGGCGCGCACGTCGCTGCGGTCCAGCTGGCTCTGGTCCCCCCAGCCATCGGTCGCCAGGTGCTTCACGTACAGGTTCTCGCTGAACCCGGCGATGGCACAGCTGCCCAGCAGCGCCGCCGCCGAGCCGCCCGGCACCGGCAGCGGCCCGGCGATCGTGGTCGCCACCGTGCCGGAGGCCGAAAGCACCGCCGGCCCGGCGCCGCGGATCACCGAGAAGCTGTAGGCGGCGAAGCCGTTGCGCTGCACCGCCTGGAACGGCGTGGCCACCGTGCCCGAGCCGGCGCCGTAGGTCAGCACCCCACAGGCCGCCCCGGCCGGCGCCCCATCCAGCGTCGGCGCGCCGATGCGGGCCAGGGCCGGGTTGTTGTCCACCCGCACGGTCAGCACCATGCGGTTCGCCACCGCATCCACCAGCCCCAGCACGGCCGCGTCGCGCGTGGCGATGGTGCCCGAAAGGTCGTCATCGGCCGGCACGCGCCAGCGGATGCCCAGCGCCTCCGGGTCCACCTTCACGCCCGCGGCGTTGAACAGCTCCACCGAGATCTGCCACAGCCCGCCCTGGTCCGGCCCCTCCGGCACGCCAGCGGCATCGAACCCCACGCCGGGGGACAGCGCCGCGGTCGGGATCGCCGCACTCTGCGTGTCCAGCACGGCGTTCGGGATGGACCACTGCCCGGATGGCGGCAGGGCGGGCGGGATCTCGTACAGGTGCGCCGTGCCGCCCACCGTCTGCGGCCCCAGCGGATATTGCTGCAGCACCAGGTCGCCGCCGATCTCCTGCGTGTAGTGCCGGCTCACCGCCTCCGTGCTCGGCCGCCAGGCGGATTCCGGCTCCGTCGGCCGCTTCACCCGCACGCGATAGTAGCGCACGCCCAGGCTCGACCGCAGCGAGGAATCGAACTCCAGCCGCGGGCGCAGCGTGCCGCCCCAGGGCCGCGTGCCGTCCAGCAGCCCGCGCCTGGCCGGGTCCAGCCCGCCCGAGCCCACGGCGGTGGCGTCGTTGGCGCCATGGATGCGCCAGACGGAGGTGTTGCCGATCGCCATGAACAGCACCCAGTTGTTCGGCGCCACCACGGGCGGGCAGGGCGGGCAGGCATGGGCGAGCGGGTGGGTCGTCACCAGCGTCACCTCCGTGCCGCAGGCGTAGTTCCAGTGCGTGTGGCAGGCCACCGGGGTCCGCTCCAGGATCGTCACCCAGAACCCGGGCCAGATGCGCTGGCGGGCGATGAAATACAGGTCCGGCTGGTCCGGGTTCAGGTGCGACTTCCAGATCAGCGTGCGGAAATGCCCGCATTCGTCGGTGATGACGGTGGCGATCTTCTGCTTCGTCACCGGGCGCGGATGCAGCCAGCACAGGATCGGCCGCAGCAGGTCCAGATGGGCCACCACCGCGCGCTCGAACACCGCGCGCGGGGCGCGCGCGGCGAACTTCAGCGCGGCCGGCAGCGCCTCGGCCAGGCGCGGCGGGTCGGGCTGCGGGTTGAACCCCACCGCCGCGCCCGGGTTCGGCCGCATCTCGGCGCGCAGCCGGATCGGGCTCGGGTCCGGCCCCACCACGGGCCCCACCACGGGCCAGGGCCGCGGCGGGATCGGCAGGTCGATCGGCGGCCACGGCCCGTCCACGATGTCGCGGATGCGGTCCAGGTCCAGTTCCGGCAGGCGCGGCAGGAGGATCGGCCAGGGATCCACCTCGTAGATGTCGATCGTGGCGTTGCACACCGGCAGGCGCAGCGTCACCCCGCCGGAGACCACCTGCTTCAGCAGCGTGCCCTGCACCAGGCAGAAGGCGCCGAGCCATAGGCGGATCGCCCCCGCGTCGATCGCCAGCGAAACCGGCGGCAGCTTCTCCACCCCCGGGCGCAGCGCCACGTGCCGCTCGATGCCGCCGCGGCGCAGCGCCTCGCCGATGTCCAGCAACTCCTTGGGTATCTCCGGCGCCACCACCACGCGCAGCGCCTGCGGCTCCGCCCCCACGGCCACCGGCAGGCGGGCGCGGCCCTCCTTGTCCAGCGCCTGCTGGCCCAGCAGCGCGCCGCCGCGGCTGAACAGATAGGCGGTCAGCGGCGGCAGCCCCTCCGGCCGCTCGGCGATCTCGGCGGCGACATCAAGGCTGAGCTGGCGCTGCCCGTCCTGCTTGGTGGTGGCCATGGTTGGTTCCTCCCGCAATGGTTGTTGTCGGGAGGTTATGGGCAATCATGAAGAGAGCGCAATGAAAGATGGCGTGCCGGTTTGATTGCCTACGATTGTGTATCAATGGGTTATGCCCGCGCAACGCGTGCGTGAGGCGCCCGCGCCAGCCGCGTCAATTCACGCGCAACCGGATCAGGCCAGCTTCAGCGCCCCCAGCCGCGCCGCCATCGCCGCGGCGGCGCGCGTCAGCGTCTGGCGCAGCGCATCGAAGCGCGGCAGCTTCTCGATCCGCGCCTCGTCCATGTACAGCGAGCGCACGATCTCGATCTGCACCGCATGCACCCCCTCCCGCGGCCGGCCGTAATGCCGGGTGATGAACCCCCCGGCATAGGGGTCGTTGCGCTTCACCGAGAAGCCCAGCCCCTGCAGCACCCGCTCCACCGTCGCCACCACCTCCGGCGCGCAGGCGGTGCCGTGCGCATCGCCCAGCACGATGTCGGTGGCGCTGCGCGGCGGCATGGAGTTGGAAGGCATGGAATGGCAATCGATCAGCACGCAGGCGCCGAAGCGCGCCCGCACCGCCTCGATCTCCTCGGTCAGCGAGGCGTGGAACGGCTCCCAGCAGGCGCGGATGCGCGCCTCCGCCTCGGCGAATTCCAGCTTCTCGCGGTAGATGCTCTCGCCGGAGGCCACCACCTTGGCGATCGTGCCCAGCCCCGCCCCCACGCGCGGGCTGGCGGTATTCACCCAGGAGGGCAGGGGGCCGGCGAACATCGCCGGGTCCAGCTCCCACGGCTCGCGGTTGGCGTCGCAGAAGGCGCGCGGAAAGGTGGCCGACACCAGCGGCATGCCGAGGTCGGGCACGTCGGCGAACAGCTCGTCCACGAAGCTGTCCTCGCTGCGGCGCAGGCGCAGCGGGTCGAGCCGCGAGGCGGAGACGAAGGCGGCCGGATAGGCCCGCCCGGAATGCGGCGAGGCGAACACCACCGGCGCCAGCATCTGGCGCGGGCGCGCAACAGCCACGGGGCTGTCGCTGGCGTCGGCATCGGGCAGGGGAAGGTCCATCGCGAAACTAAAGCCTGTTGCCCGCGGCGCAGCAACCGCCCGCCGCATCGCCGATGCGCGCCAGCCGGGTTGCACGCCGCCGGGTCGCGCGATATGGAGGGGTCGCGGATGGGCGCATAGCTCAGCGGGAGAGCACCACCTTGACACGGTGGGGGTCACAGGTTCAATCCCTGTTGCGCCCACCATCCGCCGCTTTTGCTGGAATTTCAGGCCGATAGCACACGCCGGAAGGGGACCATGCCGCACCGGCTGCGTCTGCTGCTTCCCGCCCTGGCCCTGCTGCTCGCAGCCCTCCCCGCGTTCGCGCAGCCCGCATCCCCCTCGCCCGCCGTCACCCGCCTGCCGGTCGCCACGCGCGCCACCGGCGACCTCGACGCGATCCAGCAGCGCCGCGTCTTCCGCCTCATCGTGCCCTGGTCGCGCACCCATTTCTTCCTCGACCGCGGCCGCGAGATGGGGGTCGCCGCCGAATTCGGCCGCGAGTTCGAGGCCTGGCTGAACAAGCGCCGCCCCCGCGGCACCCTGCCCATCGTCGTCGCCTTCGTGCCCCTGCCGCAGGACCGCCTGCTGCCCGCCCTGCTGGAAGGCCGCGGCGACGCGGTGGCGGCCAACCTCACCATCACGCCGGAACGCGCCGCCATCGTCGATTTCGCCACCCCCTGGCTGCGCGACGTGTCCGAGATCCTGGTCACCGGCCCCGCCGCCCCCGCGGTGGAAAGCCTCGAATCGCTCGCCGGGCGGGAGCTGCACGTGCGCGCCTCGGCCAGCTATTTCGGCCATCTCGATACGGTGAACCGCGGCTTCGCCCTGCGCGGCCTGCCGCCGATCAAGGTGGTGCCGATCTCCGAACGCCTGCAGGACGAGGACATCCTGCAGATGGTCAGCGTCGGCCTGTTGCCCTGGGCGGTGATCGACGACCACGTCGCCGGCATCTGGGCCCGCCTGCTGCCCAACCTCGCGCTGCGGCCGGAAATCGCCATCAACCGCCACGGCGACATCGCCTGGGCGCTGCGCAAGGGCTCGCCCCAGCTAGCCGCGGCACTCGCCGAGTTCTTCGCCACGCGGCGGGACGACAGCGCCTTCGGCGCCACCATCCTGCGGCGCTACTTCGCCAACCCCACCGCCCTGCGCAACGCCGGCGCCGCCCGCGATGCCGGCCGATTCGCCGGGCTGGTCGCAAGCTTCCGCGCCCACGGCGCCACCCACGGCTTCGACCACCTGATGCTCGCCGCCCAGGGCTACCAGGAATCGCAGCTGGACCAGTCCCGCCGCAGCCCCCGCGGCGCCGTGGGCGTGATGCAGCTGATGCCCGCCACCGCCGCCGCCCCCCCGGTAGGCATCCCCGACGTGGGCCGAAGTGCGGACCGCAACATCCTCGCCGGCGCCCGCTACATGGCCCATCTGCGCGACCGCTACCTCAACGACCCCGCCCTGTCGGAGGTCGACCGCGTGCTGATGACCTTCGCCGCCTACAATGCCGGCCCCGGCAACCTGCGCCGCTTCCGCGCCGAGGCCACCCGCCTCGGCCTCGATCCCAACATCTGGTTCAACAACGTGGAGCAGGCCGCCGCCCGCCTCATCGGCTACGAAACCGTCCAGTACGTCGGCAACATCTACAAATATTACGTCGCCTACACCCTGGCCGAGCGCCGTGCCGCGGAATCCGCTTCCCCCTGAACGGCTTGGCGCCACCGCCCCGATCGGCCTACATTGCCGAAAATCCATCAATTCGGGGGAACATCGCATGCGCGGCACGGCATTTCTGGCGGCATTGGGCCTGGCTTTCGGGGCAGGGGGCGCGGCCGCGCAAGACCGCCTGCCGGCCAGCATCTCCGCCACCGCCTACGAAACCGGCTCCAACGGCTTCAACCAGATCGTCGCCGTCGGCCAGATGCTGAAGGCCCGAATCGGCGTGGACCTGCGCGTGCTCCCCGCCGGCAACGACACCGGCCGCATGGCGCCGCTGAAATCCGGCCGCGCCCAGATCTCCGCCAACGGCATCGGCACCTACTTCGCCCAGGAAGGCGTGCTCGATTTCGCCACCAAGGACTGGGGGCCGCAGCAGGCCCGCCTCATCCTCTCCTCCTCCTCCTGCAACGGCCAGGCGATGGGCGTGGCCAAGGACACCGGCGTGAAGACGGTGGCCGACATCAAGGGCAAGCGCCTCGGCCTCGTGCGCGGCTCGCCGGCCATCAACCAGTCGATGTTCGCCCTCATCGCCTTCGCCGGCTACACGCCGCGCGACGTCACGCTGGTGGAGTTCTCCTCCTACGGCGCGCTGTGGAAGGGCATCATCAACAACGAGGCCGATATCGGCTTCGCCAGCACCATCTCCGGCCAGGCCAAGGAGGCGGAGAACTCGCCCCGCGGCGTGGTCTGGCCCGAATTCCCCGCCAGCGACACCGCGGGCTGGGCGCGCGTGAACAAGATCGCGCCCTACTTCTACCCGCACAAATCCACCTGCGGCGCCGGCTACCCGGCGGGGGCCTCCTATGAGCTGCCGGTATACCCGTACCCGATCTTCATCGCCTACACCTCGCAGTCCGAAGGCGCGATCCACCAGCTCGCAAAGGCCATGATCGACCACTACGCCGATTACAAGGATGCCGTGGCCGGCGTCGACGGCCTGGAGGCCAAGCGCCAGAATCTCACCTGGTCCATGCCCTACCACGCCGGCGCCGTGCGCGCCCTGAAGGAGGCCGGGGTCTGGACCGACGCCGCCGAGCGCCACAACGCCGGGCTGGTGAAGCGCCAGGAGATCCTCGGCACCGCCTGGCAGGCCTTCCTGCGCACCAGCCCGCCGGAAGACCGCGAGCAGTTCCGCCAGGCCTGGATGAAGGCGCGCCTGGCCGCCCTCACCGGCGCCGGGCTCGACATCGGCTACAACGACTGAGCCGGGGCACAGCGTGACCAGCCAGCAGGGCGGCACCCCCGCCCGGCCCGTGCAGTACGAGGATCCCCACGTGCTGGGCGGCCCGGCCGAGGCCGAGACCATGCGCCTGCGCGCCCCCCGCGGCTGGTGGCGCGCCCTGCTGCTGGCCGCCACCGCGGCCACCATCTTCCTCTGCGTCAACCAGCAGTTCGCCCTGCGCTTCTTCACCGGAACCACGGTGCTGAACACGCAGTACATGTATCTGCTGATCCTGCTGATGCTGCCCTTCACCTTCCTGATCTTCCCGCACAGCGAACGCGCGGCACTCGACCGCGTGAGCCCGATCGACCTCGCCCTGTTCGCCCTCACCGCCGCCGTCTCGCTCTACCTCATGAGCGTGATCGCCGAATCGAACACCATGGGCTGGGAGATGGACCCGGACGCGGTGCCCAAGCCCGTGCTGGTCGCCGGCTTCATCATGTGGGCGATCCTGATGGAGGCGCTGCGCCGCACCGGCGGCTGGAGCCTGCTGCTCAGCGTCGCCCCCTTCACCCTCTATCCCATCTTCGCCGGCTCGGCCTGGCTGGGCCCCCTGCGCGGCCATGCATCGAGCGCCTCGGAGACCGCCGCCTACCACGTGCTGAGCAACGAAAGCCTGCTCGGCATCCCCATCCAGGCCTTCGCGGATACCGTCATCGGCTTCCTCGTCTTCGGCACCGCGCTGATGATGACCGGGGCGGGCAAGTTCTTCATCAACCTGTCCTTCTCGCTCTGCGGCACCTTCCGCGGGGGTGCCGCCAAGGTGTGCATCTTCGCCTCCGGCCTGCTCGGCATGATGTCCGGCAGCATCGTCTCCAACGTGCTCACCGCCGGCACCATGACCATCCCGGTGATGAAGAAATCCGGCTTCCGCGCCAGCTACGCCGGCGCCATCGAGGCCTGCGCCAGCACCGGCGCCGTGCTCGCCCCGCCGGTGATGGGTGCGACCGCCTTCGTGATGGCGCAGTTCCTCAACGTCTCCTATGCCGAGGTGGCGCTCGCCGCCGTCATCCCCGCCATCCTCTACTACGCCGGCCTGTTCATGCAGGTGGACGCCTACGCCGCCCGCCACGGCCTCGTCGGCATCCCGCGCAGCGAGCTGCCCTCCATGATGCAGACCCTGCGCGAGGGCTGGTACTACGTCTTCGTCATCGTGCTGCTCATCGTCATGCTGCTGTATTTCAAGCGCGAGAGCCACGCCCCATTCTACGCCACCGCCCTGCTGCTGGTGCTCAGCCAATGGGCCATGCCGGCGCGCTGGACCTGGCGCAACACCGCCAACCTGCTGGTGGCGCTGGCCGCCTTCGCCGCCATGACCGCCTTCGGCGCCGACCTCGCCCGCGCCATGGCGCTGCCCGCCCATGTCGAGCCCGGGCTGCGCATGGACGCGTACCTGAACGCCGGCCTGCGCCCGCTGCTCGGCGGCCTGCTGCTGCTGGTGCTGCTGAACGAGCTCTTCACCGAAAAGCGCTGGGGCCTCGCCCGCTACCTCGATTTCCTGGAGGCCAACGGCAAGACCTTCGTCGAACTCGTCGGCATCCTCGCCGGCTGCGGCCTGCTGATCGGCGCCTTCTCCATGACCGGCGTGATCTCCTCGCTCGCCGCCGACCTGCTGAACCTCGCCGGCGGCCACGTGCTGCTGCTGCTGGCCATGTGCGCGCTCACCAGCCTGGTGCTCGGCCTCGGCCTCACCACCACCGCCTGCTACATCTTCCTGGCCATCCTGGTCGGCCCCGCGCTCGAAAAGCTCGGCCTCAACCGCATGGCCGTGCACATGTTCATCTTCTACTGGGGCATGCTCTCCTCCATCACCCCGCCCGTGGCCATCGCCAGCTTCGCCGCCGCCGGCATCGCGGGCGCGCCGGCCATGCGCACCGGCTGGGAATCCATGTGGGTGGGCAGCATCATCTACTTCATCCCGTTCTTCTTCGTGCTGAACCCCGCCCTGGTGCTGCAGGGCGGCCCCGCCGCCTATCCGGAGGCGCTCTGGCTCGCCGCCACCGCCCTGCTCGGCACGCTGTTCATCTGCGGCGGCATCCAGGGCTACCAGGCCTTCCTCGGCGATCTGCGCCGCACCGGCGCGGCGGAATGGCCGCTGCGCATCGCCCTCATCCTCGGCGGCCTGGTCCTCGCCACCCCCGGCGGCGGCATCATGCCGCTCTCCAACCTGGCCATGGAAGCACTCGCCATCGGCATCCTCGCCCCCACCCTGGCCATCGGGTGGCTGGCCATCCGCCGCAATCCCGCATACTGACCTTCTTGCCCACACGCCCCGCAGGCGTGAAACTGCGACCAATTCCTGGAGGGGACCCTACGTGGCTGGTTTCAAGAGCACCGATCGCTACATCGCCTCGCGCGACCTCGAAGTCGCCGTCAACGCCGCCGTCGCCCTGCAGCGCCCGCTGCTGGTGAAGGGCGAGCCCGGCACCGGCAAGACCGTGCTGGCGCACGAGATCGCCAACTCGCTCGGCCACCCGCTGATCGAATGGCACGTGAAGTCCACCACCAAGGCGCAGCAGGGCCTCTACGAATACGACGCCGTCTCCCGCCTGCGCGACGGCCAGCTCGGCGACGAGCGCGTGAAGGACATCTCCAACTACATCGTCCGCGGCAAGCTCTGGGAAGCCTTCGAATCCGAGAAGCAGACCGTGGTGCTCATCGACGAGGTCGACAAGGCCGACATCGAGTTCCCGAACGACCTGCTGCTCGAACTCGATCGCATGCAGTTCTTCGTCTACGAAACCCGCCAGACCATCAAGGCGAAGCACCGCCCGATCGTGCTGATCACCTCCAACAACGAGAAGGAACTGCCGGACGCCTTCCTGCGCCGCTGCTTCTTCCACTACATCCGCTTCCCGGACCGCGAGACGATGGAACAGATCGTCCAGGCCCACTACCCCGACATCAAGCAGGAACTCGCCCGCGAGGCCCTCACGGTCTTCTTCAAGATCCGCGAGGTCCCGGGCCTGAAGAAGAAGCCCGCCACCAGCGAGCTGCTCGACTGGCTCAAGCTGCTGATGATCGAGGACCTGTCGCCGGAAGTGCTGCGCAGCAAGGAACAGCACGTGGTCATCCCGCCGCTGCACGGCGCCCTGCTCAAGAACGAACAGGACGTGCACCTGTTCGAACGGCTCGCCTTCCTGTCGCGTCGGGGGTAAGGCGAGGGCTCTGCCCTCGACCCGCCAGGGGGCAGGCGCCCCCTGGACCCGCATCACCTGGAGTGGGGTCTGCCCATGTTCGCGACATTCGTGCTGGCGCTTCGAAATGCGGGCCTTCCCGCGAGCATCACCGAGTACCTCACCCTCATGGGCGCCATGAAGGCGGGCGTGGCCGACTACTCGATCGACGATTTCTACTACCTCTGCCGCGCCACCCTGGTGAAGGACGAGCGCCACCTCGACCGCTTCGACCGCGTCTTCGGCGAGGTCTTCAAGGGCCTCGAACCCCCCGAGGGCATGCCGATCCAGAACCTGCCGGAGGAATGGCTCAAGGCCCTGGCCGAGAAGTTCCTCACCCCGGAGGAAATGGACAAGATCGAGAAGCTCGGCGGCCTCGAGGCGCTGATGAAGCGCCTGCAGGAGCTGCTGGAGGAGCAGAAGGGCCGCCACCAGGGCGGCAGCAAGTGGATCGGCACCGGCGGCACCTCCCCCTTCGGCAACAACGGCGCCAACCCCGAAGGCGTGCGCATCGGCCAGCAGGAAGGCCGCAACCGCCGCGCCATCAAGGTCTGGGACAAGCGCGAGTTCAAGGATCTCGACGACAGCGTCGAGATCGGCACCCGCAACATCAAGCTGGCGCTCCGCCGCCTGCGCAAGTTCGCCCGCCAGGGCGCCCCCACCGAGCTCGACATCCCCGAGACCATCCGCACCACCGCCAACAACGCCGGCTACCTCGACCTCAAGATGGTCCCGGAACGCCACAACACGGTGAAGGTGCTGCTGTTCCTCGACATCGGCGGCTCGATGGACGAACACGTCCGCGTCTGCGAGGAACTCTTCTCCGCCGCCCGCGGCGAGTTCAAGCACCTGGAATACTTCTACTTCCACAACTGCATCTACGAGCGCGTCTGGAAGACCAACCGCCGCCGCAACGACAACATGACCCCGACGGAAGAGGTCATGCGCAAATACGGCCCCGACTACAAGGCGATCTTCGTCGGCGACGCCTCCATGTCCCCCTACGAGGTCTCCCACCCCGGCGGCAGCGTGGAACACTGGAACGACGAGCCCGGCCAGGTCTGGATGCAGCGCATCACCAGCCACTTCCGCCGCTCCGCCTGGCTCAACCCAAGGCCCCGCAACGCCTGGGACCACGCCATGACCATCGGCATGCTTCGCAAGATCATGGAAAACCGCATGTACCCGCTCACCCTCGGCGGCATCGATGAGATGGCCAAGGAGCTGAACAGGTGAAGGAATGTTCTTTTTTAAAAAAAAAGAACCAAAAAACTTTCCCCCCTTTGCGCCGAGACTAGCCCCGGCCCAATCGGATAAAGTCTTTTTGCTTCTTTTTCTTCAGAAAAAGAAGAGTCTTCCTTCCCTTTCTGCGAGCCCGCCCATGTCCATCCCCGAAATCATGCACTCCCCCGCCTACCGCCGCATCGTCGAGACCCTCGACGCCGAGCATGACCGCACGGTGGCCGACATCGTCACCCTCACCGAAATCCCCGCCCCGCCCTTCAACGAGGGCCCCAAGGCCGCCCACTACCTCGAAATGCTCCGCGCCCATGGCCTCGAGGATGTGGAGCTGGACGGCATCGGCAACGCCATGGGCCTGCGCCGCGGCGCCGGCAACGGCCGCCTGATCGTGGTGGCCGCCCATCTCGACACCGTCTTCCCCGCCGGCACCAACGTCACCGTCCGCCGCGAGGGCACCAGGCTCTACGCCCCCGGCGTCGGCGACGACACAAGAAGCCTCGCCGTGCTCCTGGCCTACATCCGCGCGCTGGATGCCGCCGGCGTCCGCACCAACGCCGACATCCTCTTCGTCGGCGACGTCGGCGAGGAGGGCCTCGGCGACCTCCGCGGCATCCGCCACCTCTTCACCGAGGGCAAGTACAAGGACCGCATCGACGCCTTCTTCACGGTGGACAGCCCGGACATGGAGGGCCTGGTCGTCGGCGGCGTCGGCTCCAAGCGCTACCGCGCCACCTTCCGCGGCCCCGGCGGCCACAGCTTCGGCGCCTTCGGCCTCGTCTCCCCCGCCTTCGCCATGAGCCAGGCCATGCTGGAACTCTCCCGCATCAGCGTGCCGGCCAAGCCGAAAACCACCTTCAGCGCCAGCGTCTTCGGCGGCGGCACCAGCGTGAACTCCATCCCCAACGAGGTCTGGGTGGAAGTGGACCTCCGCTCCGAAGCCCCCGCCGAGCTCGCCCGTCTCGAATCCCGCTTCCTCGCCATCGTCGAGCAGGCCGCCGCCGCCGAGAACCACGCCCGCTCCACCGCCCAGGGCCCCATCACCGTCGAGGCCAAGCTGATCGGCGACCGCCCCGCCGGCAGCACCGCCATGGACACGGACATCGTGAAGCACTCCACCGCCGCCCTCAAGGCGCACGGCTTCGAGGTCCGCCACGTCTATTCCAGCACGGACGCCAACATCCCGATGAGCCTCGGCATCCCCGCCGTGAAGATCGGCTCCGGCGGCACCGGCGGCCGCGGCCACTCGCTGGAGGAATGGATCGACGTGGAGAAAACCAACTCCGTCAAGGGCATGGCCGCCGGCCTCACCGCCATCCTCGCCGTCGCGGGCGTCGCCCCCTAAGCAAGAGTCTTCTTTTTTCTGAAGAAAAAAGAAGCAAAAAAGACTTTCCGACTTTGCGCCGAGGCTAACCCCCGCGCAAAGTCGCAAAAGTTTTTTGGTTCTTTTTTTCAAAAAAGAACAAACTTCCTTCCCTGGAGCAGGTCATGCCCCTCATCGAACTCTGCGTAGAAGGCATCGACAACGCCATCACCGCCGCCGAGGCTGGCGCCGACCGCATCGAGCTCTGCGCCGCCCTGATCGAGGGCGGCATCACCCCGAGCCTCGCCACCATCCGCCAGACTGTCGCCGCTGTCCGCGTCCCCGTCATGGTCATGGTCCGCCCTCGCGGCGGCGACTTCCTCTATTCCCCGCGCGAGTTCGAAACCATGGCCGCCGACATCGCCGCCATCCGCGAAACCGGCGCCCACGGCGTCGTCTTCGGTTGCCTCACCCAAGATGGCGCCATCGACGCCCCGCGCACGAAACCCTGGTCGAGGCCGCCGGCCCGCTGGCCACCACCGTCCACCGCGCCTTCGACATGGTGGCCGACCCCCACGCGGCGCTGGAGACCCTCATCGGCTGCGGCGTCGGCCGCGTCCTCACCAGCGGCCAGCGCCCCCGCGGCATCGAGGGCGCCCCCCTCCTGGCCCGGCTCGTCCAGCAGGCCGCCGGCCGCATCACCATCCTCGGCTGCGGCGATCTGGATGAGGCCACGATCGGCCAGGTCCGCCGCCAGGCGAACCTCCAGGAACTCCACTTCGCCGCCCCCACCACCATCCCCAGCGCCATGCGCTACCGCAACCCCGCCCTGGCCATGGGCGGCGACGACACCTCGCGCGAATACCGCCACACCGTCACCGACCCCGCCCGCATCCGCCGCATGATCGCCGCCGCCCGCGCCCAGCCGTAGCAACGCACCCCCGCCAGTGCCGAATCCTTGACCTCCCGGGGGGCACATGTCAGAAGCTGAGACCAAATTTGCCCATTCTGGAGGCTCTATCATGACAGATGTGCTGGACGATGCGGGGGCCCCGGCCGCGCACCGGCCGCCCACAGTGTCCACGGGGGGCCTGTCCGTGATCGGCTATGTCGATGAGCGCTCGATTCATGCCGTCTCCGGCTGGATCTGGCTGCCCGACGACCCGCACGCCCAGCCGGCCTTCGAGGTCGTGCTGCCCATGCCCGATGGCAGCACCCAGGTGCTGGTCCGCGGCGTCGCCACCAACCCCACCCCGCACCTCCAGTCCCAGGGCGTCGGCAACGGCAAGAACGGCTTCTCCGTCGTCCTGCCCCGCCTGCTCACCCCGGAGGAGCGCGACCGGGTGGAGGTCCGCGCCGACCGCAGCCCCTGGCCGCTGCCGATGTCTCCCTGGCTGAAAACCGAATACCAGCCCATCGGCTACGTCGCCATGGACATCGTCAACAACTGCAACATCCGCTGCCCGTTCTGTGTCTACGACTACAAGGACACGAAGAACACGAAGTTCATGACCGACGACACCTTCGAGACGGTGTTGCGCATCATGCCCTACACCGCCGATGGCTGCTTCTGGCTCTCCTGCCTGCACGAGCCCACGATGCACCCGAAGCTGCTGGAATTCATCCAGCGCGTCCCGCCCGAACTGCGCCGCAAGCTGATGTTCACCTCCAACATCACCAAGCGCCTGCCCGAATCCTTCTTCGACGGCCTGGCCCGCAGCGGCATGGACCACATCAACATCTCGTTCGAGAGCAACCAGCCCGACGTCTACATGAAGATGCGCAAGGGCGCCCGCTACGACATCTTCAAGGAAAACCGCGCCAAGCTGGTCGCCGCCTTCGCGGCGGCGCAGGCCGAGGGCATCAAGATCCCGAAGCTGCGCTACATCATGCTGGCCTACAAATCGAACGCCGAGGAACTGCCGGAACTCGCCGCCAGCCTGGCGGAGGAGCCCACCACCTTCGCCGTGCAGATCCGCGACACCATGCCCGTCCCGCACATCCCGAAGGACTTCGTCGAATCCGAATTCCTCGACCGCCCGGGCTGGGAGCGTCTCTACCAGCGCGTGAAGCCGCTGCTGAAGGGCAAGGTCACCCTGTTCCTCACCCCCGCCTACCTGGAAGGCAAGGAAGACGCCGTCCTGCTGGAGGATTCGGAGCCCGTCACCGCGCCCCCCCCGCCGGCCGCCAAGCTGGCCCCCGGCATCCACCAGACCGTCAACCTGCGCATCGAATGGGACGGCACGCTGGAAGTGCAGGGCACCGACGTCCACTTCCAGGACCCCGCCTGGCACCTGCGCCTGGTCAAGACCAAGGTCCAGTTCCTGCGCGACCCGCTGCAGTTCCTCACGGCGCTGTAAAGGCAAGCAAGCGGTTCTTTTTTGAAAAAAAGAACCAAAAAACTTTGGGGCTGGCCTAGCTAAGGGTTTCGGGTAGGCCTGTGTCAGCCACTATGTTTGTTAGAGTGTGGATAAGTGGCTTGCCGGAGCGGCCATTCGAAGCCTGGCGCAGGC
>CANHCJ010000037.1 GCA_947458025.1 Rhodospirillales bacterium
ATATCCGCGTGGTCGGCCATGGCGAAGCCACGGGCACGGATGCCGCCAGCCAGGCCGCCGTGCTGCCGCTCGCCTTCGCCCGCGCCCGCGCCATCGCCGTCGTCCTCGCCCAGGCCGGGGTGCCGCCAGAGGCGCTGCGCATCACCGCCGAGGCCACCGGCCGCGGCGGCGTGGCCCGCATCGCAGAATGAACCCGCCCCTGTTTCGCGCCCCCGGTTGGCGCTAAGTCTGCCCTGCGGGCGCCCGCGCCCGGCCGCAGTTCGGAGTCGCTGATGCCCACCCCTTCCCACCCCCTTCGCCCGGAGCCTCGCGCATGACCCGCCCGCTTTCGATCGGCATCGCCGGCCTCGGCACCGTGGGCGGGGGCGTGGTGACCATGCTGCGCCAGAACGCCGACCTCATCGCCGCCCGCGCCGGCCGCCCCATCGCCGTCACCGCCGTCTCCGCCCGCGACCGCAACCGCGACCGCGGCGTGCCGCTCACCGGCCTGCGCTGGTACGAGGATCCGGTGGCCCTGGCCTCCGACCCCGGCGTGGACGTGGTGGTCGAAGTCATCGGCGGCTCCGAAGGCCCCGCCCGCGCCCTGGTGGAAGCCGCCATCGCCAACGGCAAGCCGGTCGTCACCGCCAACAAGGCCCTGCTCGCCGTCCACGGTGCGGCCATCGCCGCCGCGGCCGAAAAGGCCAACGTCGCCCTGGCCTTCGAGGCCGCGGTCGCCGGCGGCATCCCGGTCATCAAGGCCCTGCGCGAGGGCCTGGCCGGCAACCGCATCACCCGCGTCGCCGGCATCCTGAACGGCACCTGCAACTACATCCTCACCGTGATGCGCGAGCGCGGCCGCGAGTTCGCCGAGGTCCTGGCCGACGCCCAGAAGCTCGGCTACGCCGAAGCCGACCCCGCCTTCGACGTGGACGGCATCGACGCCGCCCACAAGCTCGCCATCCTCGCCGCCCTGGCCTTCGGCCGCCCGGTCGATTTCGGCGCGGTCTACGTGGAAGGCATCCGCCGCATCTCCGCGCTGGACATCGCGTTTGCCGGCGAGCTCGGCTACCGCATCAAGCTGCTCGGCCTCGCCCGCCAGACCGAGTCGGGCATCGAAACCCGCGTCCACCCCTGCATGGTGCCCCACACCGCGCCCATCGCCCGCGTCGACGGCGTGTTCAACGCCGTGGTGGCCGAAGGCGACTTCGTCGGCCGCGTGATGCTGGAAGGCCGCGGCGCCGGCGCCGGCCCCACCGCCTCGGCCGTGGTCGCCGACCTCATCGACCTCGCGCGCGGCCGCGCCACGCCTGTCTGGGGTGCCGCCTCCGGCGCCCTCACCGCCGCCCCCTCCGTGCCGATGGAAGCCCATGTCGGCGCCTACTACCTGCGCCTGATGGTCGTGGACCGCCCGGGCGTCATCGCCGACGTCTCCGCCGTGCTGCGCGATGCCGGCATCTCGCTGGAGAGCATGCTCCAGCGCGGCCGCTCGCCCGGCGAGGCGGTGCCGGTGGTGCTCACCACCCACGAAACCAGCGAGGCCGCGATGCGCGGCGCCATCCAGCGCATCGGCGCCCTGGGCGCGGTGCTGGAGCCGCCGGCGCTGATCCGCATCGAAAACGCCTGACATTCAAGAAACGCGACAAGGGAGAACCGCCATGGCCGCCGCCCCCGATCCCATGATCACCGACCGCAACCTGGCGCTGGAACTGGTGCGCGTCACCGAGGCCGCCGCCCTGGCCGCCAGCCACTGGATGGGCCTCGGCAAGAAGAACGACGCCGACGGCGCCGCCGTCACCGCCATGCGCAAGGCCTTCGACACGGTCGCCATCGAAGGCACCGTGGTCATCGGCGAGGGCGAGATGGACGAGGCGCCGATGCTCTTCATCGGCGAGAAGGTCGGCGCCGGCGGCCCCAGGATGGACATCGCGGTGGATCCGCTGGAGGGCACCACCCTCACCGCCAAGGGCGGCCCCAACGCCATGGCCGTGGTCGCGCTGGCCGAGCACGGCAACTTCCTGCACGCGCCCGACATCTACATGGACAAGCTCGCCGTCGGCGGCGGCCTGCCCGATGGCGTGGTCGATCTCGAAGCCCCCGTCCACGTGAACCTCCGCAACCTCGCCCGCGCCAAGAACCGCGACGTCTCCGACCTCGTCGCCTGCATCCTCGACCGCGACCGCCACAAGGAACTCATCGCCAAAACCCGCGAGGCCGGCGCCCGCATCATGCTGATCTCGGATGGCGACGTGGCCGGCGTGGTCGCCACCGCCCAGCTGGACAGCGAGATCGACATCTACATGGGCTCCGGCGGCGCCCCGGAAGGCGTGCTGGCCGCCGCCGCCCTGCGCTGCATCGGCGGCCAGATGCAGGGCCGCCTGATGTTCGAGGACGACAGCCAGATCAAGCGCGCCCGCGAAATGGGCATGGCCGACCCGCACAAGGTGCTGTCGATCATGGACATGGCCAAGGGCGACGTGATGTTCGCCGCCACCGGCGTCACCTCCGGCGCCATGCTGAAGGGCGTGCGCCGCTTCGGCCAGGGCGCCATGACCCATTCCGTGGTGATGCGCAGCAAGTCGGGCACCGTCCGCTACATCGAGGCGCACCACAACTTCGCCACCAAGACCTGGACGGCGCGCTGAAGAAAGAAAGAGTGTTCTTTTTTGAAAAAAAGAACCAAAAAACTTTTCCCCGCTTGCACGCGTGCCGGTCGCCCGGCACGCACGCAAATGGATAAAGTCTTTTTGCTTCTTTTTCTTCAGAAAAAGAAGACTCTTGCTTACTTGAGATGACCCCTCCCCTCGCCCTCGGCGTCACAAGCAGCCTCTCCGGCCGCCGCTGGCTCTGGCGCGAGGGCGAGGCCCGCACCGGCCTGGCCATCGCCCAGCGCCTGGGCCTGGACGAGGTCGTCGCCCGCCTCCTCGCCGCCCGCGGCATCGGCATCGAGGAAGCGCAGCACTTCCTCGAACCCACCCTGCGCGCCCTGCTGCCCGACCCCTCCCGCCTGATCGACATGGACACCGCCGCCGACCGCTTGGCCCGCGCCATCCGCCAGGGCGAGACGGTCGCGGTCTTCGGCGACTACGACGTCGACGGCGCCTGCTCCGCCGCCCTCCTCTCGGGCTTCCTGCGCCAGGAAGGCTGCCCCGTGCTCCCCTACGTGCCAGACCGCATGGCAGAGGGCTACGGCCCCAACCTGCCCGCCCTGCAGGGCCTGGCCGCGAAGGGCGCCACGTTGGTCGTCTGCGTCGATTGCGGCACCGCCGCCGCCGCGGTGCTGGAGGCCCTCACCGGCGCGGACGTGATCGTGCTCGACCACCACACCGCCGAGGGCCCGCCCCCGCGCGTGGTCGCCACGGTGAACCCGAATCGGCTGGACTGCACCTCCGGCCAGAAGATGCTCTGCGCCACCGCCGTCGCCTTCCTGGCCGCCATCGCCACGGTGCGCGCCCTGCGCCGCGCCGGCCACTACCAGGGCCGCGCCGAGCCGAACCTGATGGACCTGCTCGACCTCGTGGCCCTGGCCACGGTCTGCGACGTGATGCCGCTGGTCGGCGTCAACCGCGCGTTGGTCGCCCAGGGCGTGCGCGTGCTGCAACGGCGCGACCGCCCCGGCATCGCCGCCCTGCTGGACGTGGCCGCCGTGAAGGACAAGGTCAGCGCCATGACGCTCGGCTTCGCCCTCGGCCCGCGCATCAACGCCGGCGGCCGAATCGGGGCGGCCGATCTAGGCCTCAGGCTGCTGCTCTGCGAAGACCCGCTCGATGCCCGCGCCATGGCCGCCACGCTCGATGGCGTGAACCGCCAGCGCCAGCAGGTGGAAAGCTCGATGCTGAACGCCGCGCTGGAGGCCGCCGAGGCGCAGCTCGCCGCCGGCCACGCCGCCCTCCTGGTGGCGGGGCCAGACTGGCACCCCGGCGTGGTCGGCATCGTCGCCGGGCGCATCAAGGAACGCTTCAACCGCCCCGCCCTGGTGGCCGGCATCGCCGACGGCCTGGCCAAGGGCTCCGGCCGCTCCGTGCCCGGCATCGATCTCGGCAGCGCGGTCATCGCCGCGCGCCAGTCCGGCCTGCTCGCCACCGGCGGCGGCCACCCGATGGCGGCCGGCTTCTCCCTGTCCGAGTCGCGCATCGCGGAATTTCAGGATTTCCTGGATGAGCGCCTCTCCGCCGCCCGCGCCCTGCCCCAGGCCGCCGACCTCGTGGTGGAAGGCAGCGCCACGGTCGCCGGCTGCACGCTGGAGATGGCCGAAAGCCTCGGCCGCCTCGCCCCCTTCGGCAACGGCAACGAGGAGCCGGTGCTCGCCCTGCCGCGCTGCCGCATCCTGCGCGCCGAGCGCATCGGCAAGGAGCTCACCACCATCCGCGCCTTCCTGGAGGGCGAGGGCGGCGGCCCGCGCCTGAAGGCGGTGATGTTCCGCGCCAAGGACGGGCCGCTGCCCCCCGCCCTGCTGGAACGCAACGGCGCCCCGCTGCACGTGGCGGGGCACCTGCGGGCGGAGGAATGGCAGGGTCGCGTCTCCACCAGCTTCATCATCACCGATCTTGCGGAAACCTGAGCCGCGCCCGCTTGACCGCCCCCCACCCCCTGGGCTACCGAGCGCCCCTCGCCTCCTGCGTCCCGTTCGTCTAGAGGCCTAGGACACCGCCCTTTCACGGCGGTAACAGGGGTTCGAATCCCCTACGGGATGCCACTTCGAGGCAGGCAGGTGCCGGGCAAGCCGGCCGGCACCCACGCAGCAGCCCAGCAGCAGCCAGGCAGCAGCTACGCCGACACCCGCATCCCGCCGGCCAGCAGCGCCGGATGCTCGGCCATCGCCGCCGTGCTGCGCGGCGGCACGCCCATCCCCTCTTCCACCAAGGACGGGTCCTGCAGCCGGTAGCCCACGCCCCAGACCGTGGTGATCAGGTTCGGCGCCCCCGCGCGGGCCAGCTTGCGCCGCACCTTGCAGATGAACACGTCGATGATCTTCGCATCCGGCTCGTCGCCCTCCAGCGCATAGATGCCGGAAACGATCGCGTCCTTGCGCACCGCCCGGTTGCGCCGCATCGCCAGGATCTCCAGCACCGCGAACTCGCGCCCGGTGAGGTTCACGTGCCGGCCGTCGATCGTGGCGTCGCGGTTGTCGAGGTCCAGCGTCAGCGGCCCCACGCTCAGCATCTGGTTGCACATGCCGTGGCTGCGCCGCACCAGCGCCCGGCAGCGCGCGGCCAGTTCCGTGCGCGCAACCGAAAGCTGCATCACGTCGTCCGCCCCCGCGCCCAGCACCGCCGCGGTGGCGAACACCGGGGAGGAGATCATCACCAGGATCGGCGCCTTGGTCCGGGTGCCCCGGATGGCGCGGATGGTCTGGGTCATGTCCACCGCGCCCTGCGGCGCGCACAGCACGATCAGGTCGAATTCGCCGTGCCGGACAATAGATTCCACTTCGGCAACAGAATCCGCCTCTTCGGCAGAAAAGCCAGCTCCTTGCAGGAGTGCCAGAACATTGGATGCCGCATCCTGCGCCAAGCCGCCGAGAATAACCTTCATCTCGATCCTCTGTCTTTCAGAGCGTTATTCAGATTCAGGAAACTAAATGCCTTAGATTAGAAGCACATTCTTTCGCCAAGAAGCCTTTTAACCCGTTTCCCTGCACCGAAAGACCGACACACCTTCGATCTGCGTTATCGATACCTCAACTTTTCGCTCAGAAAAACTTGGACGGAATGCTTAAGTATTTTTCCCATTCAAAAGTGAGATTCCGGGAACCGTTGCCGAATCATGAACCTAAGCATACCCGGGCAGGCCCCACCCCGCCCGCGCAGCAGGCAAGCCCCCACCGGCGCGCGCCCGGCGGCGGCCCGCAAGGCCAGGGATCGGCGGCGCGGCGCGCGATCAGCGCGCCACGGCATCAGCCCTCCGGCAGGGCGCTGCGGAACGCCAGCGAGAAGCACGCCCCCTCGCCGGTATTGGCCACCGTGATCGCGCCATCCAGCGCCCGCATCGTCCGCCGCGCCACCGAAAGCCCGATCCCCGTGCCCCGGCCCACCGGCTTGGTCGTGTAGAACGGCTCGAAGATGCGCTCCAGCTTGTCCGCCGGAACGCCGCCCCCGGTATCCGTCACGTCCAGCCGCACCAGCTCGCCGTCTCGCCGGCCCTCGATTCGGATCTGCCGAACCGGCCGGTCCGCCATCGCGTCGCGCGCGTTGTTCAGCAGGTTCACCAGCACCTGCTCGATCTCCACCTGCCCCCCGCGCACCGGCGGCAGGTCCTCGGGCAGCGCCACCGACACCTCGATCGCGGAATGCCGCAGCCCGTACCCGGCCAGCTCCATCGCCCCCTCCAGCGCTGCCGCCAGCAGCGTGATCCCGTCGGAACTCTCGCCCCGGCTGAACGCCAGCAGGTGCTGGATCGTCTTGCCGGCGCGCGAGGTCTGCCGCTCGATCCAGGCCAGCCGGTCGCGCACGCGCTCCACCGTGGCCTCCTCGGCGTCGCGCGTCAGCCGCATCCGCGCGGTCGCCGCCGTCGCCATCACCGCCTGCAGCGGCTGGGAGAGCTCATGCGCGATCGCCCCGGCCATCTCGCCCAGCGTGGCCAGCTTGTCCGCCACCATCGTCTGCGCCGCCAGCTCCCGCGCCTCGGTCACGTCGCGCACCACCCCCACGATCCGCGCCGGCCGCCCATCGGCACCGGCCAACAGCATCGCCTGCTGCTCCAGCGTCCGCACCGCGCCATCGGGCCGCACGATGCGGTAGCTGCGCCGCATCACCGTGTTCGCCGCCTCCGCCGCCAGCTCCTGCGGCAGCGCCAGCACCTCGGCGCGGTCCTCGGGGTGGATCGCCTCGAAGCACGCCTCGGGCGGCGGCGCGCCCTCGCCTGGCGCCAGGCCATGGATGCGCCACAGCAGCGCCGACCAGCTCAGCGCCCCGCTCGCCAGGTCATGGTCCCACACCCCCTGCTCCGCCGCCTCCGCGGCCATGCGGAACAGCTCCTCGCTGGTGCGCAGCGCCAGCTCCGAAAGCCGCGCCTCCGTCACGTCGGCCAGCACCCCGGCGAAGCGCAGGATCAGGCCCTCGCCGTCGCGCAGCGGAATACCCTGCCAGTGCAGGTAGCGGATCGAGCCATCCTTTCGCACCACCCGGAACTCGCCCTGGCCGCGGCGCTCCTCCCCGCCGCTCACCGCGCGGATCCATGCCATCGGCACGCTGTCCCGGTCCTCCGGATGAACCACGCGCTGCCGGATCTCCAGGAACGGAACCTCGCCTTGCGGCTCCAGCCCCATGATCTCCCAGATCCGCGGCGACCACGTCATGCGGTCCGTGTCCGGGTCCCAGTTCCACACCGCCAGCCCGGCCGCGTCGATCGCCAGCTCGAAGCGCGCCGCCGCCTCGCGCAGCGCCTGCTCGCGCTCCACCTGCTCGGTGATGTCGAGGTTGACGCCGAAGATCCGGCCCGGCCCGCCATCCTCGTGCCGCTCCACCACCACAAGCGCGTGGATGTGCCGCACCGCCCCGTCGGGGCGCACGACGCGGAACTCGTGCTCGTGGCGCGCGGGGCCGGCGCCATCCGGCGGCAGCCGCATCGCCGCGGCCACCGCCTCGCGGTCCGCGGGATGGATCATCGCCATCGCCTCCTTGTAGCCGGGCGCCCCCGGCCGCGGCTCCACCCCGCGCATCCGCCACACCCGGTCAGACCAGAATCGGGTGCCCGAGGCGGGATCGAACTCGAACACCCCCATCTCGGCGGCATCCACCGCCAGCCGCAGCCGCGCCTCGCTCGCCTCCAGCGCCAGCGCCGCGGTCCGCCGTTCCGTGACATCCATGTTGATGCCGAACACCCGCGCCCGGCCGTCCGGGTCCCGGTGCAGCACGGCGCGCAGCAGCAGGTGCCGCACCGTGCCGTCGGGCCACACCACGCGGAACTCGTTGTCGATGCGCGTGCCGTCGGCCCCGCTGAACTGCGCCTGCGTGCGCGCCGCGCTGCGCTCGCGGTCGTCGGGATGCACCGCGGCCGCTACCTCGGCCAGGCTCGGCACCCCCTCGCGCGGCTCCAGGCCGCGCATCCGCCAGGTGCGCTCCGACCAGTATCCCTCGCGCGTATCGGGGTCGTAGTCGAACACGCCCAGCTCCGCCGCCTCCACCGCCAGCCGCAGCCGCGTCTCGCTCGTCGCCAGCGCCAGCGCCGCCGTGCGCCGCTCCGTCACATCCATGTTGATGCCGAACACGCGCGCCCGGCCGTCCTCGCCCCGGTGCAGCAGCGCCCGCATCTGCAGGTGGCGCAACGTTCCATCGGGCCACACAACCCGGAATTCGTGCTCGATCCGGTCGCCGTCCCGGCCCGCGTGATGCACCTGCGCCTTCGCCACGCTCCCGGCGCGGTCATCGGCATGCAGCGTCGCAACAATCTCCGCAAGGCTCGGAAAATCGGCCCGCGGCTCCAGCCCGCGCATCCGCCATGTGCGCTCCGACCAATAGCCGTCCCGCGTCTCGGGGTCGTAGTCGAACACGCCCAGCTCCGCCGCCTCCACCGCCAGCCGCAGCCGCGCCTCGCTCGCCGCCAGCGCCGCCGCGGCCTGGCGCGCCTCGGTCACGTCGGCGATCAGCCCGATCACCCGCACCGTCCGCCCCGCCGCGTCGCGCATCACCGCGCGGCGCGACTGGAAGTGGCGCACCGTCCCGTCCGGCCACACCGCGCGGAAGTCGCGCAGCTGGCGCGGCGCGGTCTGCCCATCCGCCGGAACCCACGCGCTCAGCACCGCCTCGCGGTCGTCCGGATGCAGGCAGCCGACCAGCTCCTCCCTGGTCATGCTGCCCTCGCGGCCGGGATGGCCCAGCATCGCCCACATCCGCGCCGAGGCCTGCCGCGTCATCTCGTTCGGCTCGCGCGTCCAGATGCCGAATTCGGCAGCCTCGATCGCCAGTTCCAGCATGGTCGTCCGGTCCATCAGCGCAAGCTCGGCCTCGCGCTTGTCGGTGGTGTCCGTCACCATGCCCAGCATGCGCACCACCCGCCCCTGCGCGTCGCGCAGGGTGCGCCCCTCGGAATGCAGCCAGCGCACCGTCCCGTTCGGCCACACCGCCCGGTACTCGAAGCCCAGCGCCGCCTCCCCGGACGTCAGCCGGTCCCACGCGCCCAGCAGCACCGGCCGGTCCTCCTCCAAGGTGTGCTCGGTGATGAACTCCCGCGTGGGCGCCCGGCCCTCCCCCTCCAGCCCGCGCAGCCGGAACATCTGCTCGCTCCAGAACGTCGTGCCCGTCGCCGGGTCGTGGTCCCATATGCCCACCCCGGCCGCCTCGGCGGTCAGCCGCAGCCGCAGCTCGCTCGCCGCCAGCGCCTGCTCGGCCGCCCGCTGCTCGGTCACGTCCTGGTTCACCGACAGCAGCCGCACTGTCCCGTCGGCCCCGCGCAGCGTCACGCTGCGCGCATGCAGGATGCGCTCCTGCCCGTCCGGCCGCAGCATCCGGTAGTCGTACTCGCTCACGAACCCGTCCTCGGCATCGGCGTGCCGCGCCCACACGCCCTCGACCACCCCGCGATCCTCGGGATGCACCAGCGTCAGCGTCTCGGAGCTCCCCAGCTGCCGGTCATCGGCCTCCATGCCCATGATGCGGTACAGCTGCCCGCTCCAGCTGCCCTCCCCGGTCGTGAGATTCCGGTCCGAAACGCCCAGCCCCGCGGTCTCCACCGCCAGCCGCAGCCGCGCCTCGCTCTCCGCCAGCCGGCGCTCGGCCAGGCGCTGCTCGGTGATGTCGTGCGTCACAGTCAGCAGCAGCTCCTGCCCCCCTGCCGGCCGCAGCAGCGCGCTGCGCATATGCAGCGACCGCTCCTCCCCGTCCGGCCGCACGATGCGCATGTCGTAGTCCGCCACGCCGCCGGGCTCGCCGGCACGCTGCGCGGCCAGCGCCGCCGTCACCCCGGCGCGGTCGTCGGGATGGATCATCGCGAACACCGCGTCCATGGAGGGCCTGGCCCCCGCGGGGTCCAGGCCGCAGATGCGGTACAGCCGCTCGTTCCACAGCCCCACCCCGCTCGCGGTGTCCAGCTCGGCCACGCCCAGCCCGGCCGTCTCCACCGCCAGCCGCAGCCGCGCCTCGCTCGCCGCCAGGGCGTGCTGCGCCCTGCGCTGCTCGGTCACGTCCTGCGTCACGGTCGAAAGCGTCTCGGTGCCGTCCGCACGCCGCAGCTTCATGCTGTGCACGTGCACCACCCTCTCCTGCCCGTCCGGCCGGAAAATGCGGAACTCCTCCTCCGTCACCGCGCCCTCGTCGTCGAAGCGCTGGCGCGCCATGGCCCCGGCCACCCTGGCGCGGTCGTCGGGATGGACCCGCGCCAGCACCTGCTCCAGCGTCGGCCGCTCGCCGGGCTCCAGGCCAGAGATGGCGAACAGCCGGTCGCTCCACATCCCCTTGCCGGTGGCGACGTCCAGCTGCGCGAACCCCAGCCCGGCCGTCTCCACCGCCAGCCGGAACCGCGCCGCCGCCTCCCGCAGCTCCTGCTCGGCCCTGCGCCGCTCGGTCACGTCCAGGTTGATCGCAACGATGGAGGAGGCCTGTTCCTCCGGGTATTCGGTCCGCACGCTGCGCGACTGGATGATCCGCTCCTCGCCATCCGGGCGAATCAGGCGGAACTCGAAGTCGCTGGCGCCGTCCTCGCCCGTGCGCCGCTCGTGCATCGCCGCCACCACGCGCGGCCGGTCCTCGGGATGGATCATCGCCACCATCTCGTCGTAGCCCATCGGCTCCGACCGCGGCTCCAGCCCGCGGATGCGCCACATCCGCTCGTTCCACACCCCCTCGTTGCGGTAGGGGTCGATGCGGCGCTCGAACACCCCCAGTTCCGCCACCTCCACCGCCAGCCGGAACCGCGCCTCACTCGCCGCCAGCGCCCGCTGCGCCATCACCGTCTCGGTCTCGTCGAACAGCACGCCCACCTTGAGCCTGCCTGCACCGCTCCCATCGTCCACGTAGATCCGGTTGGACCGCACATGCCGCACGCTGCCGTCGGGGCGCACCAGGCGAAAGCGCAGCGGCGCCGATGGCCCCGCCGGCGCACCGGGCGGCTCCCTGCCGGTCGATGCGGCCACCCGCGCGCGGTCGTCGGGATGGACATCCCGCAGGAAGGTCTCCCGGTCGAGCCTTCCGCCCGGCTCGCGCCCCATGATCTCCCACATCCGCTCCGAGGCGTGCCCCGTGCCGCGCTCGGCATTGCCCTCCCACACGCCGAGCCCGGCGATCTCGGTCGCCAGCCGCAGGCGCGAGGCCTGGGCCTGCGCCTCCCGCTCCGCCTCCTTCTGCGCGGTCACGTCCTGCACCGTCAGCACCAGCTGCGCCGCCATGTCGGTCACCGGCGCACGCAGCATGCCCACCACGTTGAAGAAGCGCGGCGCCCGGTCCGCCTCCACGCTGCGCACCAGCCGCGTGAACACCCCCGCCTCGCCCGCCTCCACCTCCGCAAGCGCCGCCCCCAGCGCCGCGCGATCCTCGCGCGAAAGCGCGCCCAGCAGCCGCCCGGCGGTCAGCGCCTCCCCCGGCGCCAGCGCCAGCAGCGCCCGGATGCTGTCGGAAGCCGCGACCTCCGCCTCCGCCCACCCGCGCCCGGGCGGGCGGGTCATCTCCACCATGGCGATCCCACCCGCCGCCTGGAACAGCCGGTCGCGGGTGTTGCGCAACTCCGTCCCCAGCCGCATCGCGTCGCGGATGCGCACCCGCCCGCCCGGTGCCCCGCCGGTCGCCGCCCGGTACGCAGCATGGATCTGCACCGCCCCCAGCCGCGCCAGCACCACCGACAGCAGCGCCACCCCCGCTGCGATCGCCGCCGCCCCCATCGGCCCGAACGGCACGCGCTCGTACAGCCCCGGGCTGGGCTGCGCCACCATCACGGTCAGCCCGCTGCGCGGCGCCCGCGCGAAGCCGATCGTATGCACCGACCCGTCCGGCGCGCTCCAGCCCTGCATCACGCCCGCCGTGGCCGCCGGGTCCAGCGTCTGCCGCAGCAGCGCCGCCCCCAAGGCCGAAGCCTCCACCCAGGCCGCCTCGCCCCGCCGGTCGATCACGGCGGTGACATGCCACGCCCCCTCCCCCTGCCGGGACTTCGCGCCATGCAGCACGCCCGCCGGCACCGCGAAGGCCAGCCGCGCCAGCCGCGGATCCGCCGAGCCGATCGGCCATGCCGCCGCCAGCACCGCCCCCCCCTCCAGCCGCCCGGCCAGGAACTGCGGCGAACCCTCCGGCCCCGCGATGCCCGCGCCGGGGCCAGGCCCCACCCCGGCCGACAGCACCACCGCCCCCGCAGGGTCCGTCACCACCGCGGCGCGGACCAGCCCCGCGATCCGCGCGGCCTCCAGCATCTGCCCCACCGCCTCCGCGTCCCCGCGCAGCGCCGCCGACGACGTGGACACCAGCTGCATCACCGCGCGCGCCACATCCAGCCGCACATCGATGTCCTCGGCCAGGTGCTCGGCATCGTCCAGCAGGTCGCGCTCCGCCCACTCCCGGGACGTGGCATAGGAGGTCCAGGTCACCACCACCGCATGGCCCAGCAGCGGCAGCAGCACCACCAGCATCGCTGCGGTCACATAGCCGCGCAGCGAGACCGACCAATCCCCAAGCCGGCGGCCTCGCAGCGCAGCGAACATCACGGATCATCCTGTCTCGCGGCGCCCATGGCGGCGCCGGGCCGGCCAGCCCCAAAGTCGGTCAGCCGCCCGGCGCGGGCTTGTCGTCGCCGAGCAGGATCGCCAGGCGCACCAGGTCGGCGAACGACTGAAGTTGCAACTTCATCATGATCGCGGCGCGATACACCTCGACCGTGCGCGGGCTGATCCCGATCTCCGCCGCCACTTCCTTGTTCGAAAGCCCGCGCGC
Source organism: Rhodospirillales bacterium (assembly GCA_947458025.1). Taxonomy (GTDB): domain Bacteria; phylum Pseudomonadota; class Alphaproteobacteria; order Acetobacterales; family Acetobacteraceae; genus CAMDGX01. The sequence goes on from CANHCJ010000037.1 coordinate 12,828, forward strand.
CAGCGCGTGCAGCACTTCCTGCTCGCGCCCGGTCAGCCGCGCCACGCGCTGCTGCGCCTCCAGCACGGCGCGCTGGCGCTCCAGCACCCGCTCCAGCGCCTCGGTCAGCCGCTCCATCGTGAACGGCTTCTCCAGGAAATCCACCGCCCCGGCCCGCATCGCCCGGATCGCCATGCCGATGTCGCCATGCGCGGTCATGATCACGATCGGCAGGTTCGGCGCCCGCGCGCGCAGCAAAGGGATCGCCTCGATCCCGTCCAAGTTCGGCCCCAGCATCACGTCCAGGATCAGGCAGCCGGACGGTGCGACATGCTCCTGCGCCAGGAACGCATCCACCCCGGCAAACGCCTCGCAGCGATACCCCGCCACCGAGAGGTACTCCGCCACGGCCAGCCGCAGATCCGCCTCGTCATCGATGATGTACAGCATGAACCCGTCCACGCCGACCATAGGCAGCCTGATCGAAGCTCTTTGCAACGGCTGCATCGGCACGGGCACCACGGAATCGAAGGCGGCCCCAGATGGCCTCCTGCCCGGGTACTCTAGTGCACAAAAAAGGAAGACACCAACTCACGGATGAAACAAACTGTATGCACCGCAGCGCGGACCGCCGCTCCCGCTACCGGCCACCGGCATGAACGCCCCCTGCCGCCCCGCCCGAACGCCCCGGCAGCCCCGCCGCCACGAACGCCGAATCGATCAGCCGCCGCGCCGCATCGGCATCCCCATCCCGCTCCGCCGCGTCAGAGGCGCGCGCCAGCGCCAGCGGCAATTCCATCGCGAAGTGGCACTCCCGGCACCGCCCCGACCCGGGCACATAGCAGCCCAGGCCCGACCGGGCCTCGATCAGCCGCCCGGCCAGCCCGCTCGGCGGCCAGGGCGCCAACGCCAATGCACGGTCTTCCCGCGCGCAGAAGGGGGTCTGCCGCACGTCCTCGTCCTCATCGATCTCTCCGGGCATCGGATACCCCGCGGTGCCACCCCCGTCCCCCTGGGAAAAAACCGGATCGTGAAACTACGTACCCACCCGTATGCCGCCCCGCCGCCACAGCCCAGAAATCCGTTGCCACCCGCCCCGCCCCGGGGCCATCGTAGCCCCACAAGCCAAGGGGGGAAGCGGGATGAACCGCATGCGGATGCTGTCTCGGCGCGCCCTGCGCCTGTTCGCCGCCGGCGTCGCGGCCTGCACGCTCGGGGCCGCCGGCGCCGCCGCCCGCCCCCTCACCATCGCCGTCGGCAGCGACGTCACCTCGCTCGACCCGCACTTCCACAACACCGCCATCAACCACGCCACCGGCGACCACATCTACGAGCCGCTCACCTTCCAGGACGCCCAGGGCCAGGTCATCCCCAACCTCGCCCGCAGCTACCGCCTGATCGACGACCACACCTGGGAGTTCGAGCTGCACCCCGACGTCACCTTCCACGACGGCACCAGGCTCGACCCGGACGACGTCGCCTTCACCATCGCCCGCATCCCCACCGTGCGCGGCCCCAGCTCCTACACCCACTTCATCGAATCCGTCTCCGGCATGGAGCGCATCTCCGCCACCACCTTCCGCCTCAAAACCCGCGTGCCGGACCCCTTCCTCCCCTTCAACCTCGCCGGCGCCAAGATCCTCAGCCGCACCATCCACAGCGAGGCCCAGACGCCGGACTTCAACTCCGGCAAGCTCGCCGTCGGCACCGGCCCCTACCGCTTCGTCAGCTACGCCCGCGGCGACCGCCTCATCCTGCGCCGCAACGACGCCTGGTGGGGCAACCGCGACCCCAAAACCGCCCAGCCCTGGACCGAGGTCACCATCCGCGCCATCTCGTCCGATGCCTCGCGCATGGCCGCCCTCCTGGCCGGCGAGATCGACCTGGCCGACCGCGTCCCGCCGGATGACCTCCCCGCCAAGCGCAGCAACCCCGCCCTGTCGGTCTTCTCCATCCGCGGCCACCAGGTCGCCTACCTCTTCCCCGATTCCACCCGCGACGGCCCGCTCCCCCTCACCGTGGACAAGCGCACCGGCCAGCCGCTCGCCGCCAACCCGCTGCGCGACCGCCGCGTGCGCGAGGCCCTGTCGCTCGCCATCAACCGCCGCGCCATCTCCGAGACCATCATGAACGGCGGCTCCTTCCCCGCCGACCAGATGGTCGCCCCCGGCGCCATCGGCCGCGACGACTCCCTGCCGGAGCTGGGCTTCGACGCCAACCGCGCCCGCGCCCTGCTCGCCGAGGCCGGCTACCCCGATGGCTGGCGCTGGACCATCGTCGCCCCCAACGGCCTGTTCTCGGGCGACGCCAAGATCGCCCAGGCGCTGGCCCAGATGTTCACCCGCGTGGGCATCGAGACGCGGCTGGAGACCATGGTGAACGCCATGTTCATCCCCAAGATCAACGCCCGCGAACACCCGATCTTCATGATGAGCTACCTGTCCTCCACCTCCGTGCCCGTGCTGCGCTCGGTCTGGATCACCAGGGGCACCGGCCCGGGCAATGGCGTCGCCAACCGCATGCACTACAGCAACCCGGCGCTGGACCAGGTCTTCCTCTCCGCCGTCACCCGCATGGACGACGCCGTGCGCAAGCAGGAACTCGCCCAGGCCATGCGCCTCGGCATCCAGGACTTCGCCACCATCCCCGTCGTCTTCGCCGGCTACAACTGGGGCGCCCGGCGCGACCGCGTGGTGATCGAGCCGAACGTCCTCGGCTTCACCCAGGCCATGCTCATCAAGCCGGTGAGGTAGGTGGCGGCCCCAAGCCTCACCTTCCTCGGCGGCGCCGGCACCGTCACCGGCTCGAAGTTCCTGGTGGAGATGGCAGGCCGCCGCCTGCTGGTCGATTGCGGCCTGTTCCAGGGCTTCAAGCCGCTGCGCCTGCGCAACTGGGCGCCCTTCCCGGTCGACCCCGCCGGCATCGACGCCGTCATCCTCACCCACGCCCATCTCGACCACACCGGCTACCTGCCCCTGCTCGCCCGCAACGGCTTCCGCGGCCCGGTCTGGTGCACCGCCCCCACCGCCGACCTCTGCGGCCTGATCCTGCCCGACAGCGGCCACCTGCAGGAAAAAGACGCCGAATTCGCCAACCGCCACGGCTTCTCCAGGCACCATCCCGCCCTGCCGCTCTACACCCAGGACGACGCCGAGCGCGTCCTCACCCAACTCCGCCCGCTGGAAGCCGGCCGCCCCCACCCCATCGCCCCGGGCCTCACGCTCCACCTGCGCCTGGCCGGCCACATCCTCGGCGCGGCCAGCGTGGAGCTGGAACACCAGGGCCAACGCCTGGTCGTCTCCGGCGACCTCGGCCGCTACGACAGCCCCACCATGCCCGATCCGGAGCCGGTGCCGCTCGCCGACCACCTGCTGCTGGAAGCCACCTACGGCAACCGCCACCACGAGGCCGCCCTGCCGGAGGATGCGCTGGCCGATGTCATCACCCGCACCGCCGCGCGCGGCGGCAGCGTGCTGGTCCCCGCCTTCGCCGTCGGCCGCGCCCAGGCCCTGCTGCACCACCTCGCCCGCCTGAAGCAGGCCGGCCGCATCCCCAACCTGCCGGTCTTCCTCGACAGCCCGATGGCCCAGGACGCGACCGACATCCTGCGCCGCCACCCCCGCTTCAGCCGCCTCACCCCGCTCGAATGCCGCCAGGCCGGCGCGGTGGCCCACTACGTGCGCGACGTCGCGGAATCAAAGGCGCTCAACGCCAACCCCTTCCCCAAGGTCATCATCTCCGCCAGCGGCATGGCCACCGGCGGGCGCGTGCTGCACCACCTGAAGGCGATGGCGCCCGATCGCCGCAACACCATCCTGTTCAGCGGCTTCCAGGCCGGCGGCACCCGCGGCGCCGCGATGGTCGCCGGTGCGGCCACCATCAAGATCCACGGCGCCCACATCCCCATCGCCGCCGAGGTCGCCAACCTCGCCATGCTCTCCGCCCACGCCGACCAGAACGAGTTGCTCCGCTGGCTCCGCGGCTTCACCCGCCCCCCGCGCCAGACCCACATCGTCCACGCCGAACCCGAAGCCGCCGACGCCCTGCGCCTGCGCATCCAGGAGGATCTCGGCTGGCCCGTCCGCATCGCCGAGCACGGCGAGACGATCCCCCTGTCATGACCCCTCAACACATCCCCCCACCTCCGGTAGGATGTGACCGAAGCGCCCTTAGCTCAGTTGGATAGAGCAACAGCCTTCTAAGCTGTCGGTCACTGGTTCGAATCCAGTAGGGCGCGCCAATTTTTCAACGGGTTAATCGCCATATTCTAAGGTGCGCGGGGGCACATTTTGGAACGGGGGAACGTCGGGGGCATCGGCCCCCAGGGGTGCCACCCGTCGCGGGTCATGGCAGCTCCGCGGCGATGGATGCCAGCGCCCCCTCTCGCATCTTCCACACGAAGGGGCGCCCGCCACTGTGCCGCGGCGGCATCCCGGCCGATCGGCGAGGGCAGCTCGGGGGGCTGGAAATCGTCAGGGGCCGAGGAACGGCGCCAGGTCCGCGCCCGCCGCCGCCCGTCCCCGCCAGTCTCGGCGCCTCGCAAGTTATTGAAACTCCCCGATTGACTGGCGCACTGGCGCGACTGGCGCCTTTTTCCCCCTCTCTTGACGTAATGCATTCTCGGCCTGCCCCCTTCCCTCCCTCTCTCTCTATTTTTGTCATCTAAGAGAAAAGCGGCGCCAGCCCCGCCAGGGCGCCAGAAGCCAAGCCGGATCAATCGCTTATCGGCATCGTGACCGCGCCAGCCCCGCGCCAGCGTCCGCCAGTGGAACGGTCACGCCGCGGCACGAGGAACGGTCGGAACCGGCCATGTGACGCACCCGCAAGCCGCAGCACACCGCAGCGAAGCGCACAGCGCGCGGGCGTCCTGGCGCGTAACCGACTTGGAACCGGGGGCGACTAGAGCGGTAGCCCATCCGGTTGAATCGTTAGGGGTACCCAACGCGCTTGAAATCTGATTCAAGCTGTCTGCCGGAGAGGGGGCCGGCAGGCATGGGGTATTCCCTTTCGACCGATCTACGGGTGCGCGTGTTGGCTGCGGTGGCGG
>CANHCJ010000038.1 GCA_947458025.1 Rhodospirillales bacterium
CCCGCTGGCCGCGCGCGCGGGGTTGCTGATGCTGCGCCAGGGCGGCTCGGCGATGGATGCCGCCGTGGCGGTGCAGGCGGCGCTGTGCGTGGTGGAGCCGAACGCCTCCGGGCTCGGCGGCGGCGCGGTGCTGCTGGTGCATGACGGGGCGCACGTGCTGTGCCTGGATGGGCTGGCCCGCGCCCCGGCGCGCGTGACGGCGCGGCTGGCCACGGATTTCGACGGGCGGACGGTGCCCAGCGAGCGGGCGATGTATGGCGGGCGCACCGTGGGCGTGCCCGGGGCGCTGATGGCGCTGGAACATGCCCATCGCCGATTCGGCCGCCTGCCCTGGGCCGCGCTGTTCGCCCCGGCGATCGAGCTGGCGCAGGAAGGCGCGCCGCTCTCGCCCTATCTGATGCGCGCCCTGGCCGAGAACCCCGCCGTGCGCGACACCCGATTCGGCCGGGCGCAGTACTGCGCGGAGGGGCTGGCGCTGCCGCCGGGCACGGTGCGGTGCAACCCGGCGCTGGCGGCCAGCCTGCAGGCCATCGCCGAAGGGGGGGCCGCCGCGCTGCACGAAGGCCCGCTGGCCGAGGCGATCGTGGACGCGGTGGCCGATGACCCCTTCCCCGGCACGATCACCATGGCGGACATGGGCGACTACCTGCCGGTGGAGCGCGCGCCGCTGCGATTCCGCGTGGGCAACCTCACCGTGCTGGCCGGGCCGCTGCCGGCCTATGGCGCGCTGTCCGCCGCGCAGATCGTGGCCTTCGCGCGCCATCACGGGCTCGAATCCCTGGGCGAGGCGCCGTCGGCCGAGGCGGTGCACCTGCTGGCCGAGGCCGGGCGGCTTTCGGTGCTGGACCGCTGGCCCTATGCCGACCCGGATTTCGCACCCGCCGATGTGTCGCAGTTGCTGGACCCCGACTACCTCACGGCGCGGGCCGGGCTGATCGACCCCGCGCGGCGGTCCGACCGCTTCCCCCCGGGGCGCGGGCGGGAGCTGGGGGCGAGCATGACCAGCCATCTCTGCACCGCCGATGCGCGCGGCCAGGTGGTGTCGATGACCACCACGATCAACCAGAACTTCGGCAGCCGCATCGAGGCGGGCGGGTTCTGGCTGAACAACGTGATGACCAACTTCGCCGCCGAGCCGGTGCTGCGCGGGCGCAGCGGGCGGGAATGGCGGGACCCGAACGCGCTGGCGCCGCACAAGCGGGCGCGCACCACGATCGCGCCGGTGATCGTGCTGGGGCCGGACGGGCGGCCCCTGGCGGCCCTGGGCGCCGGCGGCGGCTACCGCATCATCGGCTACGTCGCCAACGCCCTGCTGCGCCTGGCCGGCGGGATGCGCGACCCGCAGGCGCTGCTGGATGCGCCGCACGCGATGAACTGGAACGGCATCACCGAGATCGAGCCGGAGCTGGAGCACCATGCCAGGCCCCTGGCCGCGCGCGGGCACTGGCCGCATGTGCGGCGGATGGATGGCGGGACGCAGTGCCTGGTGATCGAAGAAGGCACGGTCAGCGCGGCGGGGGACAAGCGGCGGGACGGGTGGGGGATGGCGCTGGAGTAAGCTCGTTCTCAGGTCGGAAAAGTTTTTTGGTTCTTTTTTTCAAAAAAGAACGCGCTTGCTTTCTTCCTTGGTCGGAAACGACCCAAAGCACCCCTCACGGGCCACGCTGATGGCCGCCGCGCGCTGGGCCGCGGCGATGGCACCGGGGAGAAGCGCGCCCTGCGCCCAGGCGGCGGCGAGCGTGCCGCAGAACACGTCGCCCGCGCCGGTGGTATCGATGGCCCGCACTTCCACCGCCGGGAAGCGGTGCAGCGCGGGGTCGGCGAGCAGGCAGCCCTGGGCGCCCAGGGTCACGATGGCGGTGCCGCCGAGGGCCAGCGCCGCCGCGGGCGGATCGGCCTCGCCGGTGATGGCGCGGGCCTCGAAGCGGTTGGCGACGACGAGGTCGCAGAGCGGCAGCAGGCTGGCGTAGTCCCAGCGCAGCGGCGCGGTGTTGAGCATCACGCGCGCGCCGAGGCGGCGGGCGGCCTGGGCGGCGGCCAGGGTGACCACCAGGCGCAGGTTGCCCTGCATCAGCAGCAGGTCGCCGGGGCGCAGGGCGGCCAGGAAGGGCTCGGCGTGGTCGTGGCCGAGCGAATCGCAGCAGGCGCCGGTGCTGACGATGCAGTTCTCGCCATCCGGCGCGACCATCAGGCTGGAGAGGTCGGTCGGCGCGCCGGTTTCGGCCCAGCTGGCGTGCAACCCCTCGGCGGCCAGGGTGTCGCGGATCAGCGCGGTTTCGGGCTCGGTGCCGAGCGGCGCGAGGAAGCGCACCTCGGCGCCGCAGCGGGCCGCGACCACCGCCTGGTTGAGCCCCTTGCCGCCGGGGGAGCGGAGGATGCCTGTCGCCATCAGGGTTTCCCCCGGCGCGGGCAGGCGCGGCACGCGCAGCGTGGTGTCGAGCGAGGCGTTGCCCAATACGAAGATGCGGCTCATCGCGCCTTCGCGACGGCGGCCATGAAGGTGGCGAGCCGGTCGGGGTCCACCTCGTTCCACCACACGCCGTCCTGCTTGAGGTAGCTGGCGACGATGACGGCATCGGCGACGGAGAGGATGTCGCCCACGTTGCCGGGGTTCACGCCGCTGCCGACGGCCACCGGCAGGGAGGTGCCGGCGGCGATGGTGCGCAGTTCCTCCGTGGTGGCGGAATCGCCGGTGCGCTGGCCGGTGGCGATGGCGACATCGGCATCGAAGAACTCCACGTCGCGGGCGAGCTCCTGGATGGAGCGGTCGGCGGTGACGGCGTGGGCGCCGTGCTTCACGTGCACGTCGGCGAAGATCCTGATGTCGCGGGCGCGCAGCCAGGCGCGGTAGCGGGCCGCCGCACCCGCCTTGCCCTCCATGAAGCCCTCGTTGGCGACATAGGCGTTGGCCCACTGGTTCACGCGCACGAAGGCGGCGCCGGCGGCCTTGGCGACGGCCAGGGCCTGCACGGCGCCGTTGGCGAGCACGTTCACCCCCACCGGCAGCCGCGTCGCAGCGCGCACCGCCTGGGTGATCACGGCCATGCAGGCGGCGGTCTCCGGCCCCAGCTCCTCCGGCTTGGCGAAGGGGATGTCGCCGTGGTTCTCCACGATCAATCCGTCCACGCCGCCGGCCCGGTAGCGCCCGGCTTCGGAGAGGGCGTGGGCGAGCAGGCTGTCCATGCCCTCGCCGTCATGGTCCGGCGCGCCCGGCAGCGCGCGCAGGTGGACCACGCCGATCACCGCCTTGCGGCGGCCGAAGATCGCCTCGATCGCATGGGGCTTGGCCCGGAACACCGCCATCGCCTGATCCTCAACATCCCGATTGACGCTTATACCGCCCGCCCGCGATGCTCCAGCCCATGCCCCATCGGACCCTATCCTGATGCGCGCCATCGCCGGCCGCGTCATCGCGCTGCTGCCCATCCTGTTCGGCCTGTCCGTGCTGTCCTTCGGCCTGCTCGCCATGGTGCCGGGCGACCCGGTGACGGCGATGCTGGGGCTGGAGGCCTCGCCCGAGGCGATCGCCACGCTGCGCGCCAAGTTCGCGCTGGACGAGCCGCTGCCGCTGCGCTTCCTGGCCTGGTTCGGCAACGTGCTGCAGGGCGATCTCGGCCGCTCCATCCAGACCGGGCGGCCGGTGCTGGAGATGGTGGTGACGGCGCTGGGGCCAACGCTGCTGCTGGCGGGTGCCGCGCTGCTGGTGTCGCTGGCGATCGCGCTGCCGGCGGGGATCATCGCGGCGACGCGGCGCAACCGGCCGGCGGATTTCGCGGTGTCGCTGGTGGCGCTGTGCGGCCTGTCGCTGCCCAGCTTCTGGCTCGGCATCCTGCTGATCCTCACTTTGTCGATCGCCTGGCCGATCTTCCCCGCCAGCGGCTACGCCCCGCTGCTGAGCGACCCCTGGACCGCGCTGCGCCACCTCGTGCTGCCCGCGGCCACGCTGGGGGTGGCGCTGGCCGGCGCCAGCATGCGCATGACGCGCTCGGCCATGCTGGAGGTGCTGCCGGCGGACTACATCCGCACCGCCCATGCCAAGGGGCTCGGCCCGCGCCGCGTGGTGTGGCGCCACGCGCTGCGCAACGCGCTGATCCCGATCGTGACGCTGGTGGGCATCCAGCTCGGCCAGCTGCTGGGCGGCGTGGTGGTGACGGAGACGGTGTTCGCCTGGCCCGGCATCGGCAAGCTGGTGGTGGATGCGATCTTCGCGCGCGACTACCCGGTGGTGCAGGGCGCCATCCTGGTGACAGCCACGCTGTTCGTGCTGCTGAACCTCATGACCGACCTGATCTGTCTGGCGCTCGATCCACGCCAGAGGGGCGGCGCATGACGGGCGACCCGCGCGCCCTGCTGGGGCTGGTGCTGGTGGCCGTGGTGGTGGCCGCCGCCCTGTTCGGCCCGCTGCTGTGGCAGGTGGGGCCGGAGGTGTCGGACTTCATGGCGCCGCTGTCCGGCCCCTCGGCGAAGCACCCGCTGGGCACGGACGACCTGGGCCGGGACACGCTGGCGCGCATGCTGGCCGGCGCGCGCGTATCGCTGATGGTGGGCATGGGCAGCGTGGCGGGCGCCTGCCTGCTGGGCGGCGCGATCGGGCTGGTCTGCGGCTTCCTCGGCGGCTGGACCGACCGGGTGCTGATGCGGGTGATGGACGTGCTGCTGGCCTTCCCCGGCATCCTGCTGGCGCTCGGCGTCACCGCGGCCCTTGGCGCCTCGGCCACCAATGCGGCGATCGCCATCGGGCTGGTGAACCTGCCGGTCTTCGCGCGCATCGCCCGCGCCCAGGCGCAGCTGGTGGCGGCGATGGACTATGTGGAGGCGGGCCGCGCCATCGGCCGCTCGCCGGCGGCCATCCTGCGCGTGCACATCCTGCCCAACGCCGCCTCGCCCATCCTGGTGCAGGCCTCGCTGCTGCTCGCCTCCTCCATCATCACCGAGTCGTACCTGTCCTTCCTCGGCCTCGGCGTGCAGCCGCCCACGCCGACCTGGGGCAACATGCTGCGCGACGCGGTCGGCTTCCTCGATCACTCCCCCTGGATGGCATGGTTCCCCGGCATCGCCATCTTCACCACCGTGCTCGGCTTCAACCTGCTGGGAGACGGTCTGCGCGACCGGCTCGACCCGCGGGCGGCACGCGGGGCATAGTTCCGGCAACGACGAAAGGACCCTCTGCATGACGCTCTCCCGCCGCGCCCTGCTTGCCACCCCCGCCCTGGGCCTGTTGCCGGCCGGCACCGCCCGCGCCCAGGGCCGCACCCTGACCGTGGGCGTGGTCTCCGACCCCGTGACGCTGGATCCCGCCTTCTCGGCCAGCTTCTTCGAGAACCAGGTGCTGTACAACCTGCACGAGACCCTGCTGGTGGCCTCCCCCACCGGGGAGATCTCGCCGGGCCTGGCCAGCTTCACCCTGCGCGACCCGCTCACCTACGACTTCACGCTGAAGCCGAACCTCACCTTCCACGACGGCACGCCGGTGGATGCCGCGGCGGCGAAGGCGAACCTCGACCGCTACATGGACCCGGCCGTGGGCTCCATCCGCCGCTCCGACCTCGGGCCGCTGACCAGCGTGGAGGTGACGGGCCCGCTCACCTTCACGCTGAAGCTCTCCGCCCCCTTCGCGCCGCTGGCGCTGGTGCTCACCAACCGCGCCGGCATGATCGTCTCGCCGGCGGCGCTGCGCGCGCTGGGCGCGGATTTCGCCACCAAGGCGGTGGGCTGCGGCGCCTACCGCGTGGTCTCCTGGACCAAGAACAGCGAGCTGGTGCTGGAGAAGTTCGCCGGCTACTGGCGCGGCGCCGACCACGGCTTCGACCGCATCGTGGTGCGCCCGATCCCGGACGAGACGGTGCGCCTGGCCAACCTGCGCAGCGGCACGATGCAGCTGGTGGACGCCATCCCGCCGCAATCGGTGGCCGCCCTGGGGCGCGAGGCGAATGTGCGCGTCTCGCAGATGCCGTCGATGGGCTTCAACGGCTGGTCGCTGAACTGCACCCGCGCGCCGTTCAACGACGTCCGCCTGCGCCGCGCCTTCCTGGCCTCGGTGGACCGCGACGCGATCCATCGCGTGGTGTATTTCGGCACCGGCCAGCCCGGCTACGGCCCGCTGTCGCCGGCGGTGGCCTGGGCCTTCAACCCGTCCTTCCGCGCCAATGCCTACGACCCCGCGGCGGCCAGGCGGCTGCTGGCCGAAGCCGGCGCCACCACCCCGGTGCCGGTGACCATCACCGTCACCAACTCGCCGACCATGGTGCGCATCGCCCAGGTGGTGCAGGCCCAGGCGGGCGAGGCGGGCTTCCGCGTGGAGGTGAAGCAGATCGACCCGAGCAGCCTCATCACCGTGCTGCGCCAGCGCGACTTCGACGTGTGCATGTCGCCCTGGTCCGGCCGCTACGACCCCGACGGCAACATGTTCAACTACTTCACCAAGGGCGGCCCGAACAACTTCCCCGGCTACGACAGCGACGAAACCACCGCCCTGCTGCAGCGCGCCCGCTCGGAAACCGACCAGAAGACGCGCGTGGCGCTGTACCACCAGGCACAGGACAACCTGGGCCGCGACGCGCCGATGCTGTTCCTGCGCTTCGACGCGATCCTGCAGGCCAGCGCCGCCAACCTGCGCTGGACGCAGTACCCGGATGCGGTGTTCCGCCTCTACGACGCGCGGATGGGCTGAGCCGTGGCACGCAAGCGCATCCTGCTGGCCGGCGAAAGCTGGGTCACCACCTCCACCCACATCAAGGGCTACGACCTGTTCCCGGCGGCCGGCTACGCCACCGGGTGCGGGCCGTTCCTGCGCGCGCTGGCGGGGGAGCCGTTCGACATCGTGCACATGCCGAGCCACGTGGCGGCCACCGATTTCCCGGCCACGCTGGAGGCGCTGCAGGAATACGACGCGGTGATGCTGAGCGACATCGGCAGCAACACGCTGCTGCTGCACCCCGATGTGGCCAACCTGTCGCGCACCTTCCCCAACCGGCTGAAGCTGCTGAAGCAGTATGTGGCGGCCGGCGGGGGGCTGGCGATGATCGGCGGCTACTACAGCTTCCAGGGCTGGATGGGCGGCGCGCGCTACCGCGGCACGGCAGTGGAGGCGGTGCTGCCCGTCACCATCCACCCGTGGGACGACCGGATCGAGGTGCCGGAAGGCTTCCGCGCCACGGTCGGCGCGCCCGCGCATCCGCTGCTGGCCGGCGTGCCGGCGCAGTGGCCGGTGATGCTGGGGCTGAACGAGGTGGTGGCCCGGCCGGAAGCCACCGTGCTCGCCCATGCGCCCAACGAGGACGGCGCCCACCCGCTGCTGGTGGTGGGTAGCCACGGCGCCGGCCGCACCCTGGCCTGGACCACCGACATGGGCCCGCACTGGCTGCCGCAGGAGGCGATCGACTGGCCCGGCTTCGTGCCGCTGTGGCGCAACCTGCTGGGGTGGCTGACGACCAAGGCCTGACTTGGAGACGGCGCTCTACGCCCCGGTCAAGGCCTTCCTGGAGGCGCGCGGCTTCGCGGTGAAGGGCGAGGTGCGCGGCTGCGACGTGGTCGGCCTGCACGCGGATGGCGAAGTGCTGGTGATCACGGAGCTGAAGCTCGGCCTTTCCATGGAGCTGCTGCTGCAGGCCACGGACCGCATGGCGATGGCCGACGAGGTGTGGCTGGCCGTGCCCGCCACGCGCCGGGGCCGCGACCAGGACCGGCGCGCGCATCGGCTGTGCCGGCTGATGGGCGTGGGGCTGCTGGCGGTCACGCTCTCCACCGGGCGGGTGGAGGTGATGGCCGATCCCGGCCCCTACAAGCCGCGCCTGGCCACGCGCAAGCGCAGCCTGCTGCTGCGCGAATTCGCCCGGCGCGAGGGCGACCCCACCCCCGGCGGCGGGCGCGGCCGGGCGATCATGACCGCCTACCGCCAGGCCGCGCTGGCCCTGGCGGAGAAGCTGCGCGAGGGCCCCGCCCGTCCGCGCGACCTGCGCCACCTGGCGCCGGATGCGGCCACGATCCTCTACCGCAACGTCTACGGCTGGTTCGCCCGCCCCGCCACCGGCCTCTATGCCCTGGCGCCGGCGGGCGAGGCGGCGCTCGCGGCATGGCTGGCCGAAGCGGCCCAACCGGGCTAGCCTCCCGCCCGCCGAGGGACGGGAGAGAGACACAGCGATGGCCTTCAAGGTGCTGACGGGCGAGTTCGCCCACGAGACCAACACCTTCAGCAAGGTGCCCACCACCATCGAGAATTTCCGCCGCGGCACCTGGATCACCGGCAACGCCATCCCCGGCGCACGGCGCGGCACCCACACCGCGCTCGGCGGCAGCTTCGACATGGCGGACAAATTCGGCTGGGTGCTCTCCCACCCGATCTGCGCCAGCGCCAACCCCTCCGGCTATGTGGACGACACGCTGTTCGACCAGGTCTGCACGATGTTCCTCGATGCGGCACAGGGCGTGGACGGCGTGCTGCTGCACCTGCACGGCGCCATGGTGGCGCAAAGCCACGAGGACGCCGAAGGCGAGCTGCTGCACCGCCTGCGCGCCAGCCTCGGCCCCAACATCCCCATCGTGGTCACGCTCGACCTGCACGGCAACATCACCGAGGCGATGGCGAGCAACGCCAACGCCCTGATCGCCGTGCGCACCTATCCGCACATCGACCACTACGAGATGGCGATCAAGGGCGGCGAGCTGCTGCAGCGCGCCATGCTGGGCGAGATCAAGCCCGTCACCGTCATCGCCAAGCGCCCGATGCTGCGCGGGCTGGATGGCGGGCGCACCCAGGAAGGCCCGATGCGCGAGCTGATCGACCGCGGCGAGGCGGTGGAGAAGGCCGGCGGCGCGCTGGTGGTGAGCGTGTGCAGCGGCTTCACCGCCGCCGACATCCGCGACATCGGCCCCTCCGTCACCGTCACGACGGATGCCAACCCGGAAGCCGGCCGCAAGATCGCCGAGAGCTTCATGGACCATGCCTGGGAAACCCGCGCCTATGTGGGCATCACCGACTGGTCGATCGCCGACGCCGTGGCGCACGCGAAGAAGGGCCAGGGGAACCACAAGGCCCCGCTGGTGATGTCCGACGTCACGGACAACCCCGGCAGCGGCCACTACGGCGACACCACGGATGTGCTGCGCGCCATGATCGCCGCCGACCTGCAGAACGCCTGCTTCTACGCCATCTACGACCCCGAGGCCGCGCAGCAATGCGCCGCCATCGGCGCCGGCAACACCGGCACCATCACCCTGGGCGGCAAGCACGATGCCCGCTTCGGCGGCGGACCGCTGACCCTCACCGGCGAGGTCGCCACGCTGAGTTCCGGCAAGTTCCGCGCCTTCGGCCCGATGGGCGGCGGGGTGTGGCGCGACAAGGGGCTGTCCGCCCTGTTCCGCGTCGGCGGCGTGGACATCGCCATCATCAGCAACAACGGCCAGCTGGTGGACCTCGCCCAGCTCACCTCGCTGGGCGTCGATCCCGCCACGCGGGACACGATCGCGGTGAAGTCGAAGCACCATTTCCGCGCCTGCACCACGCCCATCGCGCGCGAGATCATCACCATCGACGGCGGCGGGCTCGGCTCCGCCATCCTGTCGAACCCCGCAGGCTACAAGAATGTCCGGCGCCCGATCTGGCCGCTGGATGCGATTTAGGAGCACCGTATCTTGGCCGTTCGCGCACCCCGAGCCACCTCGAAGAGCAAGAAGGCGGAGGCCGAGACGATGACACCGGCCGCACCCGCCGCGCCCGCCGAAGCCGTGACGGTTGAGCACGAAGTGCCGGGCCTGGAGGCGCCGGCCGAGATCGTGGTCGACACCTGGGGCATTCCCCATGTGCGCGCCAACACGCGGCGCGACATCTTCTTCGTGCAGGGCTTCAACGCCGCGCGCGACCGGCTGTGGCAGCTCGACATCTGGCGCAAGCGCGGCCTCGGCCGCCTGGCCGCCGATTTCGGCCCCGGCTTCCTGGCGCAGGACCGCGCCGCGCGCCTGTTCCTCTACCGCGGCGACATGGACGCCGAATGGGCCAGCTACGGCACGCCGGAAGCCCGCGCCATCACGGAAGCCTTCGCCGCGGGGATCAACGCCTATATCGAGCTGTCGGACCGCGACCACTCCCTGCGCCCGCCGGAATTCTCTGCCATGGGCACCCGCCCGGAGAAGTGGAACGCCGAGGACGTGGTGCGCATCCGCAGCCACGCCTTGGTGCGCAACGTGCTCAGCGAGGTCGCGCGCGCCCGCGTCGCCGCCAGCGCCGGCATGGGAACGGACGAGGCACGCATGATGCTGGAGCCGGAATGGAAGCCGGTGGAGCCGGAAGGCCTCGACCTCGCCTCCATCCCCGCCGACGTGCTGGATGTGTTCAAGCTCGGCACCGCCGCGCTCGACATGCCGCCCGCCCGCCTAACCGCCACCATGGCGGAGGCGTGGAAATGGACCAAGGTGAACGAGCAGGGCAACGTCTATCTCGACGGCTCCAACAACTGGGTGGTCGCCCCCGGCCGCACCGCCACCGGCCGCCCCATCCTGGGCAGCGACCCGCACCGCGCCCATTCCCTGCCCTCGCTGCGCTACATCGTGCAGCTCACCGGCCCGGGCCTGGATGTGATCGGCTGCGGCGAGCCGGCCATTCCCGGCGTGTCGTTCGGCCACAACGAGGTGATGGGCTGGGCGCTCACCATCTTCCCGATGGACCAGGCCGACCTCTACGTCTACGAAACGAATCCTGCCAACCCGGACGAGTACAAATTCGGCGACGGCTGGGAGAAGATGACCACGCGGCACGAGATGATCCGCGTGCGCAGCGCCCCGGACCAGCCGGTGGAGCTGAAGTTCACCCGCCACGGCCCGGTGGTGAAGCAGGACCGCGCGAACAACCGCGCCTACGCCATCCGCTCGGTGTGGAGCGAGCCCGGCACCGCGGCCTACTACACCAGCCTCGCCTGCATGCAGGCCAAGACGCCGGAGGAATACGCCGCCGCCGTCGCCCACTGGCGCGCGCCCACCATCAACCACGTCTATGCCGACACCGCGGGCAACATCGCCTGGATGTCCTCCGGCATGGTGCCCTACCGCCGCAGCTTCGACGGCCTGCTGCCCATCCCCGGCGACGGCCGCTACGAATGGGATGGCTTCATCGCGCCCACGGACCTGCCGCGCGAGATCAACCCCGAGAAGGGCTTCTTCGCCACCGCCAACGAGATGAACGTGCCGCCCGGCTACGACTTCAACGACAAGCGCCTCGGCTTCGAATGGTCGGAGCATTCCCGCACCGACCGCATCCACCAGGTGCTGCGCGAGCAGGACAAGCACACGGTGGAGCAGTCGATGAAGCTGCAGACCGACAGCATGTCCATCCCCGGCCTGCGCATGCAGAAGGTGATCGCGCACCTCTCCGGCGAAGGCGACCTCGCCGGCGCGCTCGAACTGCTGCGCGGCTGGGACGGCAAGCTGCTGCGCGAAAGCGGCGCCGGCGCGCTGTTCGAGCTGTGGTGGACGAAGCACCTCAAGCCCGCGATCCTCGACCTGCTGGTCACGGATCCCGCCGTGCGCCCGTTGATGGCGCCGGGCGACCACGAATACCTGCTGCGCATGATCGAAACCTCCGATGCCCGCCTGGGCGACCGCGACGCGCTGCTCACCCGCACGCTCGCCGCCGCCTTCGCCGATGCCCGCGCGCGCATGGGCGACAACATGGCCAACTGGGCCTGGGGCAGCCTGCATCACGGCCGCTTCGTGCACCCGCTCTCCACCGTGCGCGCCGGCTTCCCCGATGTCGGCCCGCTGCCCAAGGCCGGCTCCGGCTCGGCGGTGATGAACGCCGGCTACCGCCCCTCCGATTTCCGCGTCACCTCCGGCTCGTCGTTCCGCATGGTGCTGGATGTCGGCAACTGGGATGCCTCGGTTACGGTGAATGCCCCGGGCCAGTCCGGCGACCCGCGCAGCCCGCATTACGGCGCGCTGGCCGAGAAATGGGCGGCCGAGGAATACGTGCCGCTGCTCTACTCGAAGGAGGCGGTGGACGCCGCCGCCGCCGTGGTGATCAAGCTCACGCCGGGCTGAAGGCGGGGGGATGACGCCCCTGCTGACCCTCACCGCCGGGCGGGCGCGGCTGCGGCTGGCGCCCGCCATCGGCGGCTCGATCGCCGATTGGCACCTGGGCGCCACGCCGATCATGCGCCCGGTGCAGCCCGGCGCGCTGGAGGCGGGCGACCCGCGCGGCCTGGCCAGCTACCTGCTGGTGCCGCTCTCCAACCGCGTCGCCGGCAACCGCTTCTCCTTCGCCGGCCTCACCTATCCCCTGCCCGCGCTGCTCAACGGCCAGTACATCCACGGCGCCGGCTGGCAGCTGCCCTGGACGGTGGCGGAGTCCGGCCCCGGCCACGCCACGCTGCGGCTGGAATTCCCCGGCGGCCCGCTCTGGCCCTTCGCCTTTGCCGCCGAGCAGCGCTTCGTGCTGGCCGAGAACGGCCTGCGCCACGACCTCGCGGTGCGCAACGCCGCCGAGCACACCGCCCCCCTAGGCCTCGGCACCCACCCGTTCTTCCCGCGCACCCCCGCCGCCACGCTCGCCTTCGCCGCGCAGCACGTGTGGCAGCAGGACGCCCAGCGCATCCCCACCACCCGCACCGAGGTGCCCGCCGCCTGGGACCATGCCGCCGGCCGCCCGGTCGGCCCGCTGGTGCTGGACCACGTCTTCGCCGGCTGGGGCGGCCGGGCGCGCATCACCTGGCCGGAGCACGGCCTGGCGCTGTCCATCGCCGCCGACCCGGTGTTCCACCACGCCGTGCTCTACACGCCGGAAGGCCGCGACTTCTTCGCCTTCGAGCCGGTGTCGAACATGACCGACGGCATCAACCGGATCGATGGCGAAACCGTGCACGGCATGGCCATCCTGCGCCCCGGCGAGGTGCTGTCCGGCATCGTCCGCTACATCCTGGAGCCAGCATGAGCACCTCCACCGCCCGCTACGCCAGCCTCGCCGGCCGCGCCGTGCTGATCACCGGCGGCGCCAGCGGCATCGGCGCCCATTACGTGCGCGAATTCGCCGCCCAGGGCGCGCGCGTCACCTTCCTCGACATCGACGCCAAGGCCGCGGCCGCCCTTACCGCCGAGGTGCCCCAGGCCCGCTTCATCGCCTGCGACGTCACCGACATCGCCGCCCTGCGCGCCGCCATTGCCGAGGCCGGGGAGGTGGAGGTGCTGATCAACAACGCCGCCCGCGACGACCGCCACACGCTCGACGAGGTGGAGCCCGAATACTGGCGCCGCACCCTGGCGCTGAACCTCGACCACCAGTTCTTCGCCACCCAGGCGGTGATCCCGCAGATGCGCGCCCGCCGCGCCGGCTGCATCATCATGATGGGCAGCATCTCCTGGATGCGCGCCCGCGGCGGCATGGTGGGCTACACCGCCGCCAAGGCCGCCATCAACGGCATGACCCGCACCCTGGCCCGCGAACTCGGCGAGCACGGCATCCGCGTGAACTCGGTCGTCCCCGGCGCCATCAACACCGAGCGCCAGGCCGCGCTGTGGCGCTCGCCGGAGATCGACCGGCAGATCATCGAGAACCAGGCCCTCAAGATCGCGCTGGATGGCAGCCACGTCGCCCGCATGGGCCTGTTCCTGGCGTCCGACGAAGCCAGCGGCCTCACCGGCCAGAACTTCATCGTCGACGCGGGCATGACGCTGAACTGAACCCCACCGGCGCCGCCCGCGCCGCCCCACCCTTGCGCCAGGAGAACGTCGATGGCCGCCACCCCAGCGCAGGATCTCGCCGGCCGCGTCGCCCTGGTCACCGGCGGCGCCAGCGGCATCGGCCTCGGCATGGCCCAGGCCTTCCTCGCCGCCGGCATGAAGGTGGCGATCGCCGACATCAACCAGGCCGCCCTGGCCGAGGCCGCTGCCGGCCCCGCCCACGGCGCGCTGCCGGTCGTGCTCGATGTCACCCAGCCCGCCTCCTGGCAGGCGGCGCTCGACAAAGTGGAGGCGCAACTCGGCCCGGTCTTCCTGCTCTGCAACAACGCCGGCCTCGGCCAGGGCCGCCGCGCCGATGGCGGCCCGGTGCTGCTGGAGGCGATGCCAGAGGAAGTGTGGCGCCTGGTGATCGACACCAACCTGCACGGCACGTATCTCGGCATCCGCGCCGCCGTGCCGCGCATGCTCGCCGCCGGGCAGGGCGGCCAGGTGGTCAACACCGCCTCCATGGCCGGGTTGATCGCGCCGGCGGGCCTGTCCGCCTATGCCGCCTCCAAGTATGCCGTGGTCGGCCTGTCGGAATCGCTGCGCGCGGAGCTGGCGCCGCAGGGCATCGGCGTCTCGGTGCTGTGCCCCGGCGCCGTCTCCACCAACTTCTACGTCACCTCGGCGGAGCGGCGCGATGCGGTGATGGGCGCCAGCGCCGCCTTCGCCCCCGGCCGCACCGACAGCGCCGCCCGCATGGACCCGCGCAGCGTGGGCGAGCACGTGGTGCGCGGGGTGCGCGCCAACCAGCTCTACATCGTCACGCACCCGGAATACCTGCCGCTGGTGGAGGCCCGCTTCGCCGCCATCCGCCGCGCCTTCGGTCCCTCCGCCCAGCCCGGCTACACCGACCCCGATCTGGTGCTGTCCCGCTCCGCCAACCCGGAATACGAAACGGCCCCGCTCAGCGCCCCTTGAACGACGGCTTGCGCTTCTCCACGAACGCCGTCATCGCCTCGCGCGCATCCTCGCTGCGGCTCAGCTCGCGCGTCAGGTTCTGCTCATAGCGATAGCCGTCGCGCAGCGTCATGAACTCGATGGTCTGCGCGGCGTTCTTGGCCATGCGCGTGGCCAGCGGGCTCTTGGCCGCGATCGTGCCGGCCATCTTCATCGCCTCGCCCATCAGCTGGTCCGCCGGCACGCAGCATTCCACGATGCCCAGCCGGTACAGCTCCGCCCCCGGCACGCGGTAGCCGGTGAGCATCATCCGCCGCGTCAGCGAATGGCCGAACACCCGCATCGTGTGCCGCCCGCCGCCCATCAGGCCGACATCCACCTCCGGCAGCCCCACGCTGGCGGTCTCGGCCGCCATCAGGATGTCGCAGGAGACGGCAATCGCCAGCCCCGCCCCCAGCGCCGGCCCGTTGATCGCGGCGATCAGCGGCTTCTTGCACTCGATCATGCACCAGCTCATCTCGCGCGCCCGCCGCGCATGCGCCCAGTAGCTGCCCGGCTCCTCCTGCATCGAAAGCCGGCCCTTGATGTCCGCCCCGGCCGAGAAGCACTTCCCCGCCCCGGTGATCACCGCCACCCGCACCTCGTCCAGGTCGTTCAGCCGGTCCACCGCCGCGATCAGCTCCTCCATGAACTGCTGGTTCACCGCGTTCACCGGCGGCGAATCCATGGTCACCACGGCGATGTGGTCGCTGATCTCGGTGCGGATCATGGGCATGGGCGTCTCTCCTCCTGGCCCGCCCAGCCTGCGCCAGCCCCCGGGGCGGGGCGAGCGGCCCCGGCCGGGCGCGGGCGATTATCACGGCGATGATATTGCGCCGCCCGCTTGACCCGCGCCACCCCAGGGCGGAGGCTCGCGCAAATCCCCGGGGAGGGCACAATGGCAGGCGGCACAGCCGTGGTGACGGGAGCGGGGCGCGGCATCGGCCGGGCCATCGCCGCCCGCCTGGCCCAGGACGGCTTCACGGTGCTCGCCACCGACATCGATGGTGCCGCCGCCGCCGAAACCGCCGCCCTCCTCGGCCCCGGCACCACCGCCGCCACGCTCGATGTCACCCGCCGCGTCGACGTCGCCGCCCTGCTCGACGGCATCGACGATCTCGCCGTGGTGGTGAACAACGCTGGCATCGCCGCCGGCATGCAGGGCGTGGCCGAGGTATCGCTGGCCGAATGGCGCCGCCTCTTCGCCGTCAACGTGCAGGGTGTGTTCATCGTGGCGCAGGAAGGCGCGCGCCGCATGGAGGAGGGCGGGCGCATCGTCAACATCGCCTCGCGCGGCTATCTCGGCGGCGCCGGCATGCCGCACTACGTCGCCAGCAAGGCCGCCGTGGTCGGCCTCACCCGCGCCATGGCGGTGGAGCTGCGCTGGGCCGGCATCACCGTGAACGCCGTCGCCCCCGGCATGGTCGATACCCGCATGCTGGATGGCTACCCGCCGGAGATGCGCCGCGCCATGGAAGCGCGCGAGCCCAGCGGCGCCGCCGCCGACCCCGCCGCCATCGCCGCCGCCGTCGCCTTCCTCGCCTCCCCCGGCGCCGCCTTCATCAACGGCCAGGTCATCCTGGCCGATGGCGGCAAGTGCATCGGAGTGCCCCCGCTGTGAGCGCGATCATCCTGCTCGGCGCCGACCGCCCCTTCGGCGCCGAGCTCGCCACCCGCCTGGCCCATGAGGGCGAGCTGGCCACCGAACTCCCGCCCACCGGCGCGATCGAGGCGCTGGTGATCAACGTGCCCGTGGTGCGCGAGGGCACGCGCTTCGGCGAGATCACCGACGCCCAGCTGCAGGAAGCGCTGGAGGCGATGGTGTTCGACGTGGTGGCCGCCGTGCAGCTTGCCCTGCCGCGCCTGACCCCCGGCGCGCGCATCGTCGCCGTCGCCGCGCGCGGCCATCTCGGCGCCTGGGGCGGCGCCCACCTCATGGCCGCCAATGCCGCGCTGGCCGGCTTCATCCGCTCCATCGCGCTGGAACTCGGCGAGCGCGGCATCCGCGCCAACCTCCTCGCCCCCGATTTCGCCGGCGAGCGCTGGGACACGCCGAAAACCCGCGCCGAGGTGGCCGAGGCCGCCGCCTTCCTCGCCGCCCCCGGCATGGCGCTGATGAACGGCCAGACCCTGCTGCTCGACGGCATGCGCTCCATGCGCCTGTCCGAATCCCGCCGCCCGCAGGGCTAGGAGACACGCCATGGCCACCCCCCTCGCCGGCCGCGTCGCCTTCGTCACCGGCGCCGGCAACGGCATCGGCCGCGGCATCGCCATGAAGCTCGCCGCCGCCGGCGCCCTCGTCGGCGTGAACGACTTCAAGGGCGAGGCCGCCGCCAACACCGTCGCCGCCATCACCGCCGCCGGCGGCCAGGCCGAGCCCCTGCCCGGCGACGCCGCCAGCCGCGCGGCGGTGCGCGACATGATCCAGGGCCTGGCCGCCCGCCACGGCAGGCTCGACATCGTGGTGAACAACGCCGCCTGGGTGCGCTACGAGAAGATCGAGGCGATCAGCGAGAAAAGCTACGACCGCATGACCGGCATCGGCTTCGGCGGCATCGTCTGGTCGATCCAGGCGGCGGCGGAGGCGATGGCGGAAAAGGGCGGCTCCATCATCAACATCGCCTCCTCGGCCGCCTTCCTCGGCATGGAGAACGCCATGCTCTATTGCGGCCTCAAGGCCGGCGTCACCGGCCTCACCCGCGCCGCCGCGGCGGAGCTCGGCCCGCGCGGCATCCGCGTCAACGCCATCGCCCCGGGCTCCACCCGCACGGAGCAGGTGGTGTCCATGCTCACGCCGGAGATGGTGGAAAAGCGCCTGGCCCGCACCCCGCTGCGCCGCCTCGGCGAGGTGGAGGACATCGCCCGCGCCGCCCTGTTCCTGGCGTCGGACGAAAGCAGCTGGGTCACCGGCACCACCATGCTGGTCGATGGCGGGGGCACGCACAGTTTCGCCTAACCCCCACGCTTGACCCGCCCCGGCCGGGCCATAGAGTGTCCGCACGGGAAGCAACGCGGCACAACGCCGCCACGGGGGGAATACCGCGCATGCCGCCCAGCGCGCCGGGCGCCATCCATCGCCCATCGGCCACGGTCCGCCGGCCCGCCCCGGCGCTGCCTGGCGTCTCCGCGCGCCAGGAGGGCGACGCCATCGTGCTGCGCTTCGGCACCCCCGCTGCCGGCCAGTGGAACGCCCCCTTCGCCGCCG
>CANHCJ010000039.1 GCA_947458025.1 Rhodospirillales bacterium
CTTGCCCATATTCTCGACATGGCGGGCGAGGTTGCTGATCCCGCGCGTCACCGCCGCCACATCTTCCCGCCCAAGGTCAGACTTCGCGACCCCGCCTGGCACGCGGCCAGCCATTCCGCCGGCGCGCGATGCGTGGCCAGCGCGGTCGACAGCGCCTGCAGGCCAAGATCCGCATCCGCCACCAGCGGCGCGGCCAGGCGCTTGCCGGCATCGAAACCCTGCACGTTCAGCGCCACCACGCGCCGGTTCGGGTTGCGGTACAGCGCCCAGGAGCCGGTCGCGAAATCCCCCAGCCGCGTACCCACGGCCAGGATCAGGTCCGCCCGTTCCGCCGCCGCATTGGCCGCCGAGGTACCGGACACACCCACCGCGCCCAGGTTCATCGGATGGTCGTGCCGCAGCGCGCTCTTGCCCGCCTGCGTCTCCGAAACCGGAATGCCGTGCTCCTCGGCAAAGCGCGCCAGCGTCGCCGCCGCGTCGGCATAGTGCACCCCGCCGCCGGCGATGATCAGCGGCGCCTTGGCCGCGCGCAGCAGCGCCACCGCCTCGGCCAGCTCGGCCGCATCCGGCGGCGGGCGGCGGATGCGCCAGGTGCGCGGCGCGAAGAAGCTCTCGGGATAGTCGAACGCCTCCGCCTGCGTGTCCTGGCACAGCGCCAGCGTCACGGGCCCGCACTGCGCCGGGTCGGTCAGCACCGCCATGGCGCGCGGCAGGGCGGTCAGGATCTGCTCCGGCCGCGCGATCCGGTCGTAGAAGCGCGACACCGGGCGGAAGCAATCGTTGGCGGAAACCGTCGCGTCCTCGAAATCCTCCACCTGCTGCAGCACCGGGTCCGGCCGCCGCCCGGCAAACACGTCCCCGGGCAGGAACAGCACCGGCAGCCGGTTCACATGCGCCACGGCCGCGGCCGTCACCATGTTGGTCGCCCCCGGCCCGATGGAGGAGGTCACCGCCATCATCCGCCGCCGCCGCATCGCCTTGGCGTAGGCGATCGCCGCCAGCGCCATGCCCTGCTCGTTGTGGCCGCGCCAGGTGGGCAGCGCATCGCCGATCCCATGCAGCGCCTCGCCCATCGCCGCCACGTTGCCATGGCCGAAGATCGCCCAGGCCCCGGCAAAGATCGGCACCTCCGCCCCATCCACGATGGTGCGCTGCGCGGCCAGGAACCGGACCAGCGCCTGCGCGCAGGTAAGGCGGATGGTGGGCATGGCGTCGCTCCCTCGCTTGGCCCGCCATTGTCCATCCGCCCGCGGCGCGAGACAATCGGCCCGAGGGAGACCCCGCATGATCGACATCGCCGTGATCGGCGCCGGCCGCATCGGCCGCATCCACGCCCGCAACGTCGCCGCCCACCCGGGCGCGCGCCTAGTGGGCATCGCCGACCCCGATGCCCCCGCCGCCGCCGCCCTGGCCGAAGCCACCACCAGCCGCGTGCTGTCGCTGGACGAAGCCTTCGCCGCCCAAGCGGTGCTGATCGCCTCCCCCACCCCCACCCATGCCGGCTTCATCGAGCGCGCCGCCGCCGCCGGCCGCGCCGTGTTCTGCGAAAAGCCGGTCGATCTCGATGCCGCCCGCGCCCGCGCCTGCATTGAAGCCGCCGAACGCGCCGGCATCCCGCTCATGATCGGCTTCAACCGCCGCTTCGACCCGCACTTCGCCGCCCTGAAATCCGCCCTGGCCGCCGGCGAGATCGGCGCGCTGGAGGTGCTGGCCATCACCAGCCGCGACCCCTCCCCGCCCCCGCCCAGCTACGTCGCCGCCTCGGGCGGCCTGTTCCGCGACATGGCCATCCACGACCTCGACATGGCGCGCTTCCTGCTGGGCGAGGAGGTGGTGGAGGTCTTCGCCGCCGCCTCCTGCCTGGTCGATCCCGGCATCGGCGAAGCCGGGGACGTAGACACCGCGCTCATCACCCTGCGCACCGCCTCCGGCCTTCTGTGCAGCATCAGCAACTCCCGCCGCGCCAGCTACGGCTACGACCAGCGCATCGAGGCGCACGGCGCCACCGGCCTGCTGCGCGCCGGCAACGTGCCGGTCACCACGCTGGAACGCGCCGGCGCCGGCGGCTTCACCACCGCGGTGGCGCAGCCCTTCTTCCTGGAACGCTACGCCGAGGCCTACCGCGCGGAGCTGGATGCCTTCATCACCGCCCTGGCCACCGGCCGCCCGCCGTCCCCCTCCGGCCAGGACGGCCTGGCCGCCCTCCTCCTGGCGGACGCGGCGGAAGCCTCGCTGCGCAGCGGCCGCGCCGTGCGCCCGGCTGCGGCCTGAGCCTTTCTAGCGAACCTTGCCCACCGCGGGCGGCGCGTTGCGCCCGCTCTCCTTGGCCCAGGTGTCGCGCAGCCCCACCGTGCGGTTGAACACCAGCGCGCCGGGCCGGCTGTCGGGGTCCGGGCAGAAATAGCCCTGGCGCTCGAACTGCACCGCCTCGCCCTCGGCCAGCCCCGCCAGCACCGGCTCCACCATCGCGCCCGCCAGCACCTCCAGCGAGTCCGGATTGAGGTCCGCGAACACGTCCCCATCCGCGCCCGGATCAGGCCGCGCGAACAGCGGGTTGTACACCCGCACCTCGGCCGGCACCGCATCGGCGGCACTCAGCCAGTGCAGCGTGGCCTGCACCTTGCGCCCATCCGGCGCAGTGCCGCCCTTGGTGGCCGGGTCGTAGGTGCAGCGCAGCGCCACCACCTCGCCCGCCGCATCCTTCACCACCTCGCGGCAGGTGATGAAGTAGCCATAGCGCAGCCGCACCTCCCGCCCTGGCGAGAGGCGGAAGAACTTCTTCGGCGGCTCCTCCATGAAATCCTCCCGCTCCACCCACAGCTCGCGGCTGAAGGTGATCGGGCGGCTGCCCTGGTCCGGGTCGTCCGGATGGTTGGCCGCGGTCAGCGTCTCGGTCTGGCCCTCGGGATAGTTCTCGATGATCACGCGCAGCGGCCGCAGCACGGCCATCCGCCGCGGCGCCGTGCGGTTCAGCCCCTCGCGCAGCGTGAAGTCGAACAGCGCCGGGTCCACCACGGAATTGGCCCGCGCCATGCCCACCTTCTTCACGAACTCGCGCAGCGCCCCCGGCGGCACCCCGCGCCGGCGCAGCCCGGCCAGCGTCGGCATGCGCGGATCGTCCCAGCCGCGCACATGCAAGCCGGAAACCAGCCGCGTCAGCACCCGCTTGGAAAGCACCAGGCCGGCGATGTTCAGCCGCGCGAACTCATACTGCCGCGGCCGCCCGGGCTGGCCCAGCGCCGCGATCGGCAGCTTGTCCAGCAGCCAGTCATACAGCGGCTTGTGGTCCTCGAACTCCAGCGTGCACAGCGAATGGGTGATGCCCTCGATCGCGTCAGACTGGCCGTGGGCGAAATCATAGGTGGGGTAGATGCACCAGGCATCGCCGGTGCGCGGATGGGTGGCGTGCAGGATGCGGTACAGCGCCGGGTCGCGCAGGTTCATGTTGCCCGACGCCATGTCGATCTTCGCCCGCAGCACCCGCGCCCCGTTCGGGAACTCCCCGGCGCGCATGCGGCGGAACAGGTCCAGGTTCTCCGCCACCGCCCGCTCCCGCCACGGCGAATTGCGCCCCGGCTCGGTCAGCGTGCCGCGCGCCGCGCGCATCTCGTCCGGCGACTGGTCGTCCACATAGGCATCGCCGGTCTGGATCAGGTGCTCCGCCCAGGCATAGAGCTGCTCGAAGTAGTCGGAGGCATGGAACAGGTTGTCGCCCCAGTCGAAGCCCAGCCAGCGCACATCGCGCGCGATGGCGTCGATGAACTCCTGCTCCTCCTTGGTCGGGTTGGTATCGTCGAAGCGCAGGTGGCACCGCCCGCCGAACTCCTCCGCCACGCCGAAATTCAGGCAGATCGACTTCGCGTGCCCGATATGCAGGTAGCCGTTCGGCTCCGGCGGAAAGCGGGTGACGACGGTTTGCACGCGGCCTTGGGCGCGGTCCTCCGCGATGATGTCGCGAATGAAGTCGCGCCCGCCTTCGGGAACCTCTGCCGCCGCCTCAGCCACCATTGCCGCCCTTCGCCGTCTGCCGGGACTGTCTAGAGCAGGCAAGGGGAGGAAGGAAGCGTCTTCTTTTTTCTGAAGAAAAAAGAAGCAAAAAAGACTTTCCCTATTTGCACCCGGTTCTCCACGGCAGCACCCGCGCAAACGGACAAAAGTTTTTTGGTTCTTTTTTTCAAAAAAGAACGCGCTTACTTACTTCCCCCTTACTTTCTCCCCCAACCGAGCCATCCGTATCGCCCGCGGCCCGCGCGCCACCGAAAGCGAGGTCTGGATGCTGTGCAGCCGCGCATCCAGCCTCGCGCCACGCGCCGTCGCATAGGCATCGCGGAACGCCGAGGCACGCGCATGGAAATGCGCCGCGTGCTGGCGCAGCCCGATCAGCAGCGCCTGCGCCTCCTCGCCGTCCCAGGCCCGCTCGTCCACCAGCGCCGCCAGCCGGGCCGCCGCCGGCGCCACCAGGGCGGCCAGCCCCGCCAGCGCGCCCAGCTCCGCCACCGCCTCCTCCGGCGCCGGGTCGGCCAGCTCGGCCGCCAGCAGCCGCACGATGCCCGGCAGGTTGCCCGCCTGGCTCGACGTGCCCACCGCATCCTCCGCATCGCGGAACGGCAGCGCGATGGCCTCGTACGCCCCGTCCTGCGGCCCGATCAGCGCATCCGCCGCCACCCGGCAGCCGCGCAGCCGCAGCGCCACATGCCCCACCGGCCACATGGAGGCAGGCGTCTCCGCCGGCACCACCTCCAGCCCCGGCGCATCGCGCGGCACCAGGAAGAAGGAATAGCGCTTGCGCTCCCCCTGCATCGCCGTGATCGCCAGCACCACGTAAAGCCCGGCCAGGTCGCCATTGGTCACGTAGGACTTGTCCCCGTCCAGCACCCACTCCTCGCCCTCGCGCCGCGCCGTGGTCGAAAGCAGCTTCGGATGCGCCCCCACCTTCGGCTCGGAGATCGCCACCCCCGCGGTCAGCTCCCCGCTCACGAAGCGCGGCAGCCAGCGCGCCTGCTGCGCCGGCGTGCCGAAGCCCACGATGAACCAGCGCGGCACCATCTGGTGGCTGCCCCAGATCCCGGCGAACCCCGTCGACCCGCCCTCCTCCACCAGCACCCGCTCGGCAGCCGCGATCGCGCCATAGCCGCCGCCGTCGCCGCCATGCTCGGCCGGCAGGCCGATGCGGAACAGCCCGGAAGCGGCCATCGCGGCCCACAGATCGGGCGGGAACTCGGGGCTGGCCAGCAGGTTGCGCGGGGCGACATGGGCGCGCGCGAAGGCGGCAAGGTCGGTCATGGGGCGTCCTCCGTTCCCCCATCGTCGCACCGCCGCGCCCATGCCGCCAGGGGCGCGGCGAAAGGTTGCCGGTGCGCATTTGCTTGCCGCCCCATTCATGTTAATCGCGGTCCCAGAAGCGCCATCCCGGAAACCCGGGGCACAGGCGCCACGTATTCCGGGAGGTACCCACACGTGCAGCGACGCCCCGCCGCCCTGCTTGCGATCACTTTCGTCCTGGCCACCCTGGCCGGCGCCGTCGCGGCCTTCATCCCGCCCGCCGCCGCGCAGGAGCCGAAGCGCGGGGGCATCCTGCGCCTGTACCAGCGCGACAACCCGCCCAGCGCCTCCATCCACGAAGGCGCCACCTTCTCGGTGAACATCCCCTTCATGGGCGTCTACAACAACCTGGTCACCTACGACACGACCAAGGACAAGGACTCGCTCGACACCCTGGTCCCCGAGCTCGCCACCTCCTGGTCCTGGAGCAGCGACCGCAAGGAACTCACCTTCAAGCTCCGCGAGGGCGTGAAGTGGCACGACGGCCGGCCCTTCACCGCCGCCGACGTCAAGTGCACGATCGAACTGGTCCAGGGCAAGCGCGAGGACAAGCTGCGGACCAACCCGCGCCGCCTCTGGTACAACAACGTCGTCGACGTGGTGCCGAAGGGCGACCACGAGGTGACGTTCAAGCTGGAGCAGCCCCAGCCCTCGCTGCTCGCCATGCTCGGCTCCGGCTACTCGCCGATGTATCCCTGCCACGTCAACGCGGCCACCATGCGCACGCGCCCGATCGGCACCGGCCCGTTCCGCTTCGTGGAGATGAAGCAGAACGAGATCATCCGCCTCGCCCGCAACCCCGACTACTGGAAGCCCGGCCAGCCCTATCTCGACGGCATCGAGATGCCGATCATCACCAGCCGCTCCACCGCCATGCTGGCCTTCATCGCCGGTCGCCTGGACATGACCTTCCCCACCGAGGTCACGCAGCAGGTGGAAAAGGACATCAAGGCCCAGTCGCCCGCGGCCATCTGCCGCCTCGGCCCGATCAACGTCAGCACCAACCTCATCGTCAACCGCGAGGCCGCCCCCTTCAACAACGCCGACCTGCGCCGCGCCATGGCGCTGACCATGGACCGCAAGGCCTTCAACGACATCCTGTATGAAGGCCAGTCGGTCATCGGCACCGCCATGCTGCCCGGCCCGGCCGGCGTCTGGGGCATGCCGGAGGCGATGATGCGCCAGATCCCCGGCTACGACCCCGACGTGGCCAAGAACCGGGCCGAGGCGCGCAGGCTGATGGAAAAGCACGGCTACGGCCCCAACAACCGCCTCTCGGTCAAGATCTCCACCCGTAACATCCAGGCCTACCGCGACCCCGCCGTCATCCTGATCGACCACCTGAAGGAGATCTACATCGACGGCGAGCTCGACATCGTCGAAACCGCCGCCTGGTTCGGCAAGGTCGCCCGCAAGGACTACGCCGTCGGCCTCAACCTCACCGGCAACGGCGTCGACGACCCCGACCAGAACTTCTTCGAGAACTACTCCTGCAAGTCGGAGCGCAACGCCACCGGCTACTGCAACCCCGAGCTCGAGAAGCTGATGCAGGCGCAATCGGCCGAGCCCGACCTCGAGAAGCGCCGCGCCATGGTGTGGGAGATCGACCGCCAGCTCCAGGAGGACGTCGCCCGCCCGATCATCGTGCACATCACCGCCGGCACCTGCTGGCACCCGCACGTGATCGGCTTCAACCCGGCCATGAACACCTCCTACAACCGCTACCGGTTCGACAACATCTGGCTGAACCGCTAGCACGTCCCGAAGCCCTCCCCCCGCCCCGCGCGGGGGGAGGCACCGCGCCGGCGCACCTCCCCCGTCGTCCCACCCCGTCAGGAGTCCGCCTTGGGCGCCTACCTCGTCCGTCGCTTCGGCCTCATGCTGCTGACGCTGTTCGGCATCTCGGTGATCATCTTCACCCTGCTGCGCATCGTCCCCGGCAACATCGTCGACATCCTCTTCGACACCGCCGGCATGGTCGACCCGGCCGAGAAGGCGCGCATCGCCGCCGACCTCGGGCTCGACGGCACGATCGTCCAGCAATACGTCAACTGGATCTCCGGCATCGCCCAGGGCAACCTCGGCTTCTCCTACGTCTCCGAGAAGCCGGTGGTGGAGGAGATCGCGCCGCGCGTGCCGATCACCGTCAAGCTCGCCCTGATGGCGCTCGGCTTCACCATCATCTTCGGCGTCCCGCTCGGCGTCATCAGCGCGGTGCGGCAGAACTCCGCGATCGACTACACGCTGCGCATCATCAGCCTCTCGGGCCTCTCCCTGCCCGCCTTCTGGCTCGCGCTGCTCATCCTCATGGCCTTCGTCGCCTGGTTCGACACGATCCCGATCTACACCGGCCGCCCGGCCAGCCTGGGCGAGGAACTGGCGCTGCTGGCCATCCCCGCCGCCGCCGTCGGCTTCCGCTCCTCCTCGCTGGTCATGCGCCTCACCCGCTCGGCCATGCTGGAGGTCCTGCGCCAGGACTACATCCGCACCGCCCGCGCCAAGGGCGCCACGCGCCAGTCGGTCAACTACCGCCACGCCCTGCGCAACGCGCTGCTGCCGGTGGTCACCGTGCTGGGCATCGAGGCCGCCTTCCTGATCGGCGGCCTCATCGTCACCGAAACCGTCTTCAACATCCCCGGCGTCGCCCGCTTCCTGGTGGAGGCGATCCGCTCGCGCGACTACCCGATCGTGCAGAACCTGGTGATGCTCATCGCCATCGTCGTCGTCGTGGTGAACTTCATCGTCGACATGCTCTACGCCGCGCTCGATCCGCGCATCAAGTATTCGGACTGAACCGATGGCAGGAACCCAGTACGAATCCGAACTGGTCCGCGCCGGCGCCCGCGCCCAGGGCGCCTGGGGCCAGGCGCTCTACCTCGCCCGCCAGTATCCGCTCGGCACCATCGGCGCGGTCATCATGGCGTTCTTCGTCATCGCCGCCCTGGCCGCCGACCTCATCACCTGGCGCGACCCGCTGGCCACCAACGCCCCCCTCTCGCTCGCCGCCCCCAGCGCCGACCTCTGGATGGGGGCCGATGTGATGGGCCGCGACCTCTACAGCCGCATCATCTACGGCGCGCGCATCTCGCTGGCCGTCGGCATCGGCTCCACCATCCTCGGCTGCGCGCTCGGCGTCCTCGTGGGCCTCGCCTCCGGCTATCTCGGCGGCTGGTTCGACCTCCTGATGCAGCGCATCATGGACATCATGCAGGCCCTGCCCCTGCTCGTCCTGGCGCTGGTCTTCGCCGCCGCCCTCGGCCCGTCGCTGCAGAACACCATCATCGCCATCTCCATCCCGCTGGTCCCCTCCGTCGCCCGCGTCATCCGCTCCAACACCCTGGCCCTGCGCGAGCTCGCCTTCGTGGAGGCCGCCCAGGCCATCGGCATGAGCGAGTGGCGCATCGCCGCGCGCCACATCCTGCCCAACACCGTCGCCCCGCTGATCGTGCTCGCCACCGCCCAGCTCGGCTCGGCCATCCTCACCGAGGCCTCGCTCTCCTTCCTCGGCCTCGGCATCCCGGAGCCCCACCCCTCCTGGGGCCGCATGCTGTCCGAAACCGCGGCCGAATACATGCGCACCGCCCCCTGGCTGGTGATCTTCCCCGGCATCGCCATCAGCGCGGTGGTCTTCGGCACCAACCTGCTGGGCGACGCGCTGCGCGACCTGCTCGACCCGAGGCAGCGTGGATGACCGACACACCGATCCTGCAGGTCGAGGGCCTGCGCACCCTGTTCTTCACCCGCCAGGGCCTGGTCCGCGCGGTCAGCGACCTCTCGTTCGAGGTCGCCCGCGGCGAGGTCCTGGCCATCGTCGGCGAAAGCGGCTGCGGCAAGTCCATCACCGCGCTCTCCCTCATGCGCCTCGTCCCCACCCCCCCCGGCCGCATCGATGCCGGCAGCGTGAAGCTGGAAGGCCGCGACCTGCTGGCCATCACCGAGGAGGAGATGCGCCAGGTCCGCGGCAACGACATCTCGATGATCTTCCAGGAGCCGATGACCTCGCTGAACCCGGTGCTGACCATCGGCAACCAGATCGCCGAGGCCATCCGCCTGCACCAGGATGTCACCGCCGCCGAGGCCAATGCCCGCGCCGTGGAGATGCTCACCCAGGTCCGCATCCCGGAGCCCGCCCAGCGCGCCCGCGAATACCCGCACCAGCTCTCCGGCGGCATGCGCCAGCGCGCCATGATCGCCATGGCGCTGGCCTGCAACCCCAAGGTCCTGATCGCCGACGAACCCACCACCGCGCTCGACGTCACCATCCAGGCCCAGATCCTCGACCTCATGGTGAAGCTGCAGGAGGATCGTGGCACCGCCGTCATCCTCATCACCCACGACCTCGGCGTGGTCGCCGAAACCGCCCACCGCGTGGTGGTGATGTACGCCGGCCGCAAGATCGAGGAAGCCCCGGTGGAGGAGCTGTTCGACCGCCCGCTCCACCCCTACACCCACGGCCTCATGGCCTCGGTGCCCAAGCTCGGCGTGCTCGGCGGCGGCCCGGCGGTGGAGCGCCTGCAGGAAATCCCCGGCATGGTCCCGGCCCTCTCCGCCCTGCCCCAGGGCTGCGCCTTCGCCCCGCGCTGCGCCCACGCCGACGACACCTGCCGCGCCGAATACCCGGAGTACCGGGAGCACCGGCCAGGCCACTGGGCCGCCTGCTGGCACAGCGCCCGGCTCTACGGAGGCACCGAATGACCGCCCCCGTCATCGAGGTCGAAGGCCTCAAGAAGCACTTCCCGATCAAGAAGGGCCTGCTCCGCCGCACCGTCGGCCATGTCCATGCCGTCGATGGCGTCAGCTTCAGCATCAACGAGGGCGAAACCCTCGGCCTCGTCGGCGAATCCGGCTGCGGCAAGTCCACCGTCGCCCGCACCGTCATGCGCCTGGTGGAACCCACCGCCGGCACCATCCGCCTCGGCGGCACGGAGGTCACCACCCTCTCCAAGGCGCAGATGCGCCCCTTCCGCCGCCAGATGCAGATGGTCTTCCAGGACCCGTTCAGCTCGCTCAACCCGCGCATGACCGCGGGCGACATCGTGCGCGAACCCCTCCTCGTCCACGGCGTCGCCACCGGCGCCGAAGCCGATGCCCGCACCGCCGAGATCTTCCGCCAGGTCGGCCTGCGCGAGGCGCAGATGGCCAACTTCCCGCACCAGTTCAGCGGCGGCCAGCGCCAGCGCGTCTCCATCGCCCGCGCGCTCGCCCTCAACCCGCGCCTCATCGTGGCGGACGAGCCCGTCTCCGCGCTCGATGTCTCCATCCAGGCCCAGGTCATCAACCTGCTGATGGACCTGCAGCGCGAACACCGCCTCTCCTACCTCTTCATCGCCCACGACCTCGCCGTGGTGGAGCACATCAGCCACCGCGTCGCCGTGATGTATCTCGGCCGCATCGTGGAGCACGCCTCCAAGCAGGACCTCTTCCTGCGCCCGCAGCACCCGTACACCCAGGCCCTGCTCGCCGCCGTCCCGGTGCCCAACCCGCGCCTCAAGCTCAAGAAAACGCTGCTCCAGGGCGACGTGCCCAGCCCCGTCCGCCCGCCGCCTGGCTGCGCCTTCCACACCCGCTGCCCCCACGCCATGCCGCGCTGCAAGCAGGAAACCCCCACCCTGCGCGAGGGCGCCCCCGGCCATCTCGCCGCCTGCCACCTGCTCGACGCATAATCGCTTCCGACCCACGGAGACTCGACACCATGGCCACCGGCGACGGCAGGATCATCGCGGACCGCAAGGGCGCCGTCGGCACCATCACCATCGACAACCCGCACCGCCACAACGCCATCTCCAACCCGATGTGGCAGGCGATCACCGAAGCCGCCCTGGCCTTCGATGCCGACCCGGAGATCCGCCTCATCACCATCGAGGGCGATGGCCGCAAGGCCTTCGCCTCGGGTGCGGACATCTCGCGCTTCGAATCCGCCGAAGGCCCCGTCACCCGCGGCGGCGGCGCCTTCTCCACCGCCTGCGCCACCGTCCACGCCGTCTCCAAGCCCACCGTCGCCGTCATCCGCGGCTGGTGCCTCGGCGGCGGCATGGCGCTGGCCATCTCCTGCGACCTGCGCATCGCCAACGACCGCGCCCGCTTCGGCATCCCCGCCGCCAAGCTCTCCATCGGCTACCCCGTCGAGGGCCTGCGCCGCCTGGTCGAGCTCGTCGGCCTCTCCACCGCCAAGGAGGTGATGTTCACCGCCCGCCAGTACAACGCGGAGGAAGCCCTGCGCCTCGGCATGATCAACCACCTCCTGCCCGACGACGCGATCGACGCCTTCGCCGCCGACTACATCGCCAGCATCGCCGCCGGTGCCCCGCTCACGCAAAAAGGCGCCAAGCTCGCCCTGGCCGAACTCGCGAAGGAGGAATCCCGCCGCAACCTCGCCGCCGCCGAGGCAATCATCGCCCAATGCGCCACCAGCGAGGACCACGCCGAGGGCACCCGCGCCTTCCTCGAAAAGCGCCGCCCCGTCTTCAAAGGCCGCTGACCCGCGCCACCACCCAAAAGCAAAGCGGTCACAGAGACCACAGAGAACCACAGAGACCACAGAGAGGCCCGCGCCAAGAGGCCACCCGCCAGGGTTTCGCCCCACCTCTTCTCTGTGCCTCTCCGTGGTCCTCCGTGTCCTCCGTGACCCCTTCGCTTCACTGCCCCGAAGCTGCCGCCCGTATCCCGATCACCACCCGCGCCCGCCCCGGCCGCAACCGCGCCAGCAGCCCGATCAGCTGCTTCCACGGCCAGTAGCGCCGGTCCAGCAGCGCCATCCCCCGCGCCGCCGCCGCGCCCTCCAGAATCTCCGCCCGCGCCTCCAGCCACGGCCCCGTCACGCCCCCGCGCATGTCGCACGCCGCCACCCGGCACCGCGGCTCCCGCCGCAGCCGCTTCACCTTCCCCGCCTGCGCCTGGCTGTACACGAACAGCACCCCCTCCCCATCCGCCGCGAACCACAGCGGCGTCCGCACCGCCGTCCCGTCCCGCCGATAGCTCTCCAGGTTCAGGTAGCGCGCCGCCCCCAGCCCCTCCCACGCCCCGCTCATTCCCGCCTCCCCCCCGGCACCGAAACCGCCACCCACGCCAGCCCCACCAGCAACAGCACCGTCGTCACCACGAACACCCACGGCAACCCGACGAACGCCGCCACCGTCCCGCCCGTGATCGGCCCCATCGAATTCCCCAGGAAATACGCCGAGGACGTCATCCCATAGGTGAACCCCCGCTCCTCCGGCGGCGTCAGCCGCCCGATCAGCGCATTGGTGATCGGCACGATGCTCCCCACGAACAGCCCCAGCCCGAACCGCTCCGCCACGAACAGCAGGTAGTGGTGCGTGAACGCCTGCGGCGCCGTCATCAGCGCCGCCCCGGCCAGCGCCACCATCACCAGCTGCTTCTCCCCATACCGATCCGCCGCCCGGCTCAGCAGCGGCACCGCGAAGATCCCCGCCAGCCCCGTCACCGAAAGCGCCACCCCCGACAGCGTCGCCAAATCCGGCCGGTCGCCCAATATGTCCTGCACATACAGCGCCACCACCGGCTGCACCGACATCGTCGCGAACTGCGTCAGCAGCAGCACCACCACCAGCGCCGCCATCGCCCCGTTCGACACCAGCAACCGCATCGAAGCCAGCACCGACCGCCCCTTCCCCCCCGCCTTCGGCGGCGAGAAACTCTCCGGCACCAGCCACCACGCCAGCACGAACGCCAGCATCGAAAGCGCCCCCGCCACGAAAAACGGCACCCGATAGCTGCCCGTCAAATCCGCCAGCGCCCCCCCGAGCACCGGCCCCATCAACGACCCCACCAGCTGCGCCGTGCTCATCAACCCCAAGGAAGAAGCCAGCTTCCGCTGCGGCACCTGGCTCGCAATCAGCACCACCGAGGCCGCCGAGAACCCGGCGAACACCCCCATCAGCGCCCGCGCCCCCAGCAGCTGCCACACATCCATCACCACGCCCATCAGCACGGTGCACACCGAGATCGCGAACGCCGAGCGCAGCACCATCAACTTGCGCCCATACCGATCCGCCATCCGCCCCCAGATCGGCGAGGCAAACGCCGCCACGAACGAAGCCACCGACCCCAGCACGCCCGACCAAAGATACAGGTGGAAATCCGTCTCCACCCCCAGCTCCGGCAGATACAGCGGCATGATCGGGCTGAGAAACGTGAACGACAGGCTCATCAAGCTCTGCACCGCCAGCATCACCGCCAGCGTCACCTTCCACGCCGGCGACCCATCCTCCCCCGCCTCGTCCGCCATCCGCCCCGCTGCCACCTCAACCGATACTCAGGATCGGATGCACCAGCGATGAAGGCAAGGCCAGGGCTCCGCCCTGGACCCGCCAGGGGGCAGGCGCCCCCTGGACCCGCGCCCCATCACAAAACAATCCATTATCGCATTGAAAATCGAACACGCCAGGGGCGTCGCCCCAGGACCCCAAGATCTTGGCCGTGGCTTCCCTACCGATTTCCCCGTGGTAGGCTCAGCGCCGGCAGCACGAAGCGGGAAGCGTCGCCGTGGCTTCCCTACCGATTTCCCCGTGGTAGGCTCGCCAGATGCGGCCGTCCAGGTCGGCGCTAGCCGTGGCTTCCCTACCGATTTCCCCGTGGTAGGCTGCTGACGGCCTTCTCCAAGCGGTCGCCGAGGCCGTGGCTTCCCTACCGATTTCCCCGTGGTAGGCTCCGCGTGCAACGCCGCATATCCTGCAAGACGCCGTGGCTTCCCTACCGATTTCCCCGTGGTAGGCTCTCGCCGATGAACTTGGACCGCGCGAAGGCGCCGTGGCTTCCCTACCGATTTCCCCGTGGTAGGCTCCGCAACGTGGCAACGTCTTCCTCAGTCCAGCCGTGGCTTCCCTACCGATTTCCCCGTGGTAGGCTGCCGTCGTGATGCCGGCGCCGACCGCGTTGGCCGTGGCTTCCCTACCGATTTCCCCGTGGTAGGCTTGCTTGCGCTGCTGCACGGATGGATATTGGGCCGTGGCTTCCCTACCGATTTCCCCGTGGTAGGCTCCAGTCGCGGAACTGGCCGACCGTCGGCGTGCCGTGGCTTCCCTACCGATTTCCCCGTGGTAGGCTCACGGTGGCCTGGTTGACCTCGGCGGACTCGCCGTGGCTTCCCTACCGATTTCCCCGTGGTAGGCTGGCTTTCCGATAAACCTATGATACTGCAGTGATTTTCTGCCTCTTGCCGAGCAGAAAATCACAGTAGAACCATCTGCTGGCCTGCCACCGACTCGCTTGCAACCCGCGCCCCCAGCAGCAACTTCATCCGGCCATACTGCCGGTCAGTCACCTGAAGCGCTCGTACGCTGCCCTTTCGCGGCAGGTTCGCCGTCACCCGCGCCACATGCTTCATCGCCCCATCCTCCCCCCGGCACACACGCGCATACACCGAGTACTGTAGCATCAGGAACCCGTCATCCTTCAGGAAGCCGCGGAACCGCGTTGCCTCCCGCCGCTCCGCCTTCGTCCCCACCGGCAGGTCGAAGAACACGAACAGCCACACCCACCGAACCTCCTCCGCCTTCATGCATCCCCAAGCGCCGGCAGCGCCAGCCGCGCAGACCCGGCGCCCTCCAGCACCCGCACCAGGCTGGCCGCCACCTGCTCCGCCGCCACCAGCAGGCTCACCACCTCCCGCCCCATCCGCGCCTCCGCCAGCAGCAGCCCGGCCAGTCGCTGCCGCTCCGCCACGCTCGGCTCCCCCTCGCGCCGCGTCCCGCCCTCCGTCATCTCCCACACCGCCCGGTCCACGAACG
The DNA here is from genome assembly GCA_947458025.1 of Rhodospirillales bacterium. GTDB lineage: Bacteria > Pseudomonadota > Alphaproteobacteria > Acetobacterales > Acetobacteraceae > CAMDGX01. Next base: position 15,072 of record CANHCJ010000039.1, read on the forward strand.
GCCGGAACGGCTCCACCAGGTCATCCGCCAGGTTGAACCCGTTGGCAGCGCTGTCATGGTGCAGCCCCAGGCTCGGCAGCAGCCCATGCGCCACCACCCCCCGCGCCACCCCGGCCCGCACCACCGCATACCCGTAGTTCAGCAGCATGTTGCGCAAATCGTCGCCGTTCTCGCGCACGAACGCCGGGAACAGCCGCCCCCAATACTCTCGCGCCGCGCGCGCCTCCACGTTGCCGGGGTCGCCGCTCTCCACCAGCCCTGCCATCGCGCGCAACGCCCCCGCGCTGCGCCCACACGCCTCCAGCGCCGCCGCCTGGTTGCCGATCTTCGCCCGCACGATCCTCTGCCAAAGCCGCTTGCGCAGCGGCCCGCCCGCCGCAACCTGCAACCGCGCCACCCCCGCCTGCCGGTGATGCGTATGGAACGGCAGCAGCATGCCGTTCGGCACATGCCGCGCATCCGTGCTCACCACCACCACCCCCGCCGCCATGCACGCCGAGATCAGCGCGCTCGTCAGGCTCGCCTGCGGCGTATCCAGCACGACCCAGCCGATATCCTCCAGCGCCAGCCGCACCTCGCCCTCGTCCTGGCGCACCACGATCTGCCCATCCGCCAGCGCCAGCCGCGATGGGCGCGTCAGGTGCAGGCCGCGCCATGCCATGTCCGAACCTCGCGCGGTACTTCGGACACGCGGCCGAGGCGGTCCACGGTTAGCTTCTTGAACTTCAACAACGTCTTCGAGCCGATCCTACCGCGAACATTTTGTTGGCTCCGCACATCAGCAACGGCAATTTGCGCCCCGTCTCGATCAAGTCCATTGAAGTACCCGCAGATTACTTCTCCGTCCCTCTTCGTAATCTCAATCAAGCTTCTTGAGTAAAGACTAAAAAGAAATCCATATTCTTTTGTCATTACAAGCCATTTCGCCTCCGATTTGTGTGCCACCACCGCCTTATTGGGCGGTTCTGGAAACATCCTGTTGTTCGCCACTTCGTGCCTGTAGATCGGCACAAGGTGAAATTTCGGTTGTCCCTTTCGGTCAGTTTCGCAAAACACGTCCACCCTTACCATATGACCTCGGTCCGCCGTCCCGCCCCGCACGCAAACGGCAACCTTGGCATCCGTTGCCACCCGCACGCTGCGGATCGCCTCTGTACCCGTCGCCCCCGCCACAAGCCCGGCCCACGCCGCCGGCTGCTCCGTCTCGAACCGCCGCCGCAACACCCGCCGCGCCTCCCGCCGCTCGCCGCCCAGCAACGCCCCGGCCGCCTGCCAATCCTCCGAATACGCCGCCGCCACCGCCGCATCGATGTCCGCCTGCGCCGCTTCCCCCACCTTCGGGAACATCGGCGGCCGGTCCTTAGGCTTCCCCGCCTCGATCCACGCCCGCAGCGCGGCGATCATCCCGCCCTGCCGCTCCGCGTCCTTCACCTCGTCGAGATTCTTGAGCGTGAGATCGGCCACCGCCTTGCGCACGAACACCACCGCCTGCCCGTCCCGCTCCTTCACCTGCTTGATCGTCGCCTTGTGCGCCTCCCCCCGCGCCCGCCGCTGCTCCGAACGGGATACGAACACCCCCTCCACCGCCGCCTGCACCGCCTCGCGGAACCCGGGCCACGGCTCCGCCAGCCCCGCGAACCCGCGCGGCAGCCCGCGCTGCTCCGCCTCCTGGAACTGCCGCGTCAGCCGCTGCAACATCGCCTCACTCGTCGCCGCCACCACCAGCGCATCCAGCGCATGGTGCCGGTCATCCGCCAGCCGCTTCCCGTCCGGCCCTTTCTTCAGCCCCTCCAGCCCCCACCCCTGCCGCAGCTTCGCCGTCAGCGCCCCCGGCCGGGCAAAGAACTTGCAGGTGGGATATCTGTGCTTCAGATGCCCGAGCAGCGCGATCGTAGCATATCTCGTATCGTTAATGTTACGATTTCGGAACGCTACCTCAACCTCCGCCGCGTTGCGCCGCAGGTAGAAGCCACGCTTCTTCCGCCCCTTCATCCCCGCGCACCCTTCCACCGCGCGCTCGAACCGCTCCCAATCCCCGGGCTTCTCCGCCGCGAACCACTCCCACGGCGTCCGGTTGCGCTTCTCCTGGTTCGCCCGCGCCAGGCACAGCGTCTTGTTAGCGAAGGAATCGTCCCCGAACCGGCTCCACGGCAGGATATGGTCCACCTGCACCCGGTTGTCGCTCGCCCGCAGCATGTCGAAAGTGATCATCTCGTCGGTGTACAGGCATCGTCCGTTCTGCTCCCGCCACAGCTCGAAGCGCAGAAGCTCCTCCTGGTTCGGCTCCGCCCCGCCCAGCAGCTCCGCATAATCCTTGCGTAGCCGATCCCTCTCCTTGTTCCGCTTCTCGATCCCGTCTTTGATCTTCTCGCGCTCCTCAACCCCTTTCCCCACGTCGCGCGCCAACTCCACGTGGATGCGGTCGGGCAACCCATGCGCCTGCACGATCGCCCGCACCTGCTTAGTCATCTCGCTCAGCGCCCGCCGCGCCACCGGGTTGCGCACGTCGTCCAACGAAACCTCGGCCTGCCGCGCATGGTCGAACCCGGCCTCCGCCGCCGCCTCGGAATACATCAACCCCCGCGCCAGGTGCGGCAGCATCGCCCGCGCCGCCTCGGCCGAGATGTGGCCCGCGCCGCGGAACGCCCCGAACGCCCCCTCCTCCACGCCGCGCATCACCTGCTCGGCCAGCACCTCCTCCAGCCCGGCCTC
>CANHCJ010000040.1 GCA_947458025.1 Rhodospirillales bacterium
CTCCAGCACCGTCACCGGCGCCACCGCCGCGTACTCGTCGCGCAGCGCCCCGCCGCCCAGCAGCAGCACCTCCAGCCGCACCCCGTGCGCCCGCCGCAACTGCCGCGCCAGGTGCAGCAGCAGCATCTGCGCCCCGGCCGGAAATGCGTCATGCCCCACCAGCAGCAGCCCCGGCGCCGCCTCGCCCGCCTGGCCCGACACCGCGCGGGCGGTGGCGTTCAGCCAGGCACCGCCGAAATGCACGTCGGGCTCCAGCACCGCCGCCTCGGCCCATTCGTTCCAGGCGTTCACGCACACCACCGCCTCGCCGCCCACCCGCGCCGCCTGCGCACGGTCCACCAGCGCCGAGAGCCAGGCCTCGTATTTCGCCGGCGCCGCCCCGTGCAGCACCAGCCCCGCCCCCTGCCGCCGCGCATCATTGTCCCAGGAGGGCACGGCCGTCTTGATCAGCGGGAACGCCGGCACCGCCTCGGCCAGCGAGGCCGCCGCCACGTCCTCATAGGCATAGACCTGCGCCGTCGCCCGCGGGTCGAACCAGGTCACCTCGCCGTTGCGCAGCGCCAGCCCGGTCACCAGCTTGTGCGGCGGAAACTCCACCGCCGCGTCGAACCCCAGCGGGCGCGGGTCCATCGCATCGAAGCTCTGCGCCATCACCAGCAGCGGGTCCTCGCCGTGCCGCTCCCGGAACAGCGCCCGCCAGCGCGCCACCCGCGCCGCCGTGTCCGGGATCAGCGCCGGGCGATAGAGCATCAGCAGCGGCCGCCCCTGCAGCCGGATGTAGCGCGGGTCTCGGAAATGCCGCGCCAGGCAGTCCACCAGCGCCGCGTCGTCCTCGGCGCGGTAGTCCTGCGCGATCAGCACCTCGGCATCGCCGCCATCCCAGCGCCGCGTCCAGTTCTCGTTCGCCCACATCAGGCAGAACGGAAAATCCACGCCGCGGTCGGCCAGCATCGCCTCCACCGGCCCCTCCAGCAGCCGCCGCCCGTTGAACCAGTAAAAATAGTGAACGAAGCCCGACAGCCCCGCCCCGCGCGCCAGCTCCACCTGCCGCCGCAGCGTCCCGGTCCCCTCCAGGCGGTAATGGCCCAGGTCGCGCGGCACGCGCGGCTGCAAGTGCCCCTCGAAGCGCGGCATGCCGCGCTGCACGGAGGTCCATTCGGTGAAGCCGCTGCCCCACCAGGCATCGTTCTCCGGGATGGCGTGGAACTGCGGCAGGTAGAAGGCCAGCACGTGCGCCCGCCGCCGCGCCCCTGGCGGCAGCGGCTGCACCTCCTCGAAGGCCGGGCCAGGCCGCGTGTTGTGCCGCACCGCCTCGAACACCCCGCCCTCGCTCTGCGGCGGCACCGGATGCACGCGCAGCAGCCGGCGGATGCGCCGATAGTGCAGCAGCGGGTTCTCGGACAGGTCGCCATCCAGGTAGCGCCGGATGTACCAGCGCGTATCGAACCCGGCCGAGGGGTTGCGCCCCTCCTTGTAGCCCCAGTGCAGGAAGTGCTCGAACGGATCCACCCCGGCCGCGGCGATGTCCGGGTAGGTCTCCAGGTAGTAGCGCGGGTCGAACTCCGGCAGCGGGCTCGCCGTGCCCGCCAGGCGCAGGTCGAGAAACTGCCGCAGCAGCGTCTGGCCGGGCTGGGCGGCATGGCGGGTGCGGTACCAGGCGAGGTCGAAATAGGGCGCCGGCGCCCGGCACTCCGCCTCGCCGCGGCGGATGTAGTGCAGCAGCGGGTTCTGCCCGGTCATGCCCACGTCGGGGTTCTGGCGCAGGTACCAGTCGGTGGCGAAATAGGGGTTCGGCAGCCGCCCCTCGCGCGCGCCGTATTCAAGGTAGTGCGCCACCGGGTCGATCCCCTCGGGATCCACATAGGCCCGGGCATACCAGTCCGGGTCCACCAGCCCGCTGGCGCGCAGATCCTCCAGGTCGCGCTCCGGCCCCGCCGCCAGCGACTGCCCCGCGCCATCCTCGCGCGCGAGACGGACCGGCTGGTCGTTCATGGGGCACCGGAACGGACGGCCCGATTCATGGGCCGCGCCGCCTGCCGTCATGCCGTGCGATTTTGCACATGCGGCCACCATGGAACCTGCCGCCGGGTCCGGCAATTCGGTAAAAGACGTTAACGACTTTTTACCGTTTCCGAAACGCATCCCGTGATGCATCACCCCCTGGCTGGCGCCCCCGCACCGCCTCTGCGCTATGCTGCGCCCAACCGGAGGACCGCAGCATGAGCCCGACCCGAATCGAATATCGCAATCTCGGCCGCAGCGGCCTCAAGGTCTCGCCGCTCTGCCTCGGCGCCATGATGTTCGGCGGCCCCACCGACGAGGCCGAATCGCACCGCATCACCGATGCCGCCCGCGACCAGGGCATCAACTTCATCGACACCGCCGACGCCTACAACGGCGGCGCCTCGGAGGAAGTCGTCGGCCGCGCCATCCGCGCCCACCGCGACTGGTGGGTGCTGGCCACCAAGCTCGCCAACCCCACCGGCATCGGCCCGAACGGCGTCGGCACCTCGCGCGGCCACATCCAGCGCGCCACCGAAGCCAGCCTGAAGCGCCTCGGCGTCGAGACCATCGACATCATGTACCTGCACAAGGAAGACCACGCCACGCCGCTGGAGGAGACGGTGCGCGCGCTCGCCGACCTGATCCGCGCCGGCAAGCTGCGGCACTTCGGCGTCTCCAACTACCGCGCCTGGCGCCTGGCCGAGATCTGCCGCCTGTGCGACGCGGCCGGCATCGACCGGCCGGTGGCCTCCCAGCCGCTCTACAACGCGCTCAACCGCATGATCGAGGTGGAGCACCTGCCCGCCTGCCAGCATTTCGGCGTAGGGGTTTTCCCCTACTCCCCGCTCGCCCGCGGCGTGCTGACCGGCAAGTACACGCCAGACGTCCCGCCGCCCGCCGGCACCCGCGCCGGGCGGCAGGACAAGCGGATGATGGAAACCGAATGGCGCCCCGAAAGCCTCCACCTCGCCCGCGCCATCGCCGAACACGCGGAACGCAAGGGCACCACCGCCAGCCGCTTCGCGCTGGCCTGGGTGCTGAACAACCGCCTCGTCACCGGCACCATCGTCGGCCCGCGCACGATGGCGCACTGGGAGGACTACATGGCCGCCCTCGCCGTCACGCTCGATGCCGCCGACGAGGCCTTCATCGACCGGCTGGTTCCCCCCGGCCACCCCTCCACCCCCGGCTACAACGACCCCGCCTACCCGATCGAAGGCCGCCTGCCCCGCATCTAGCCAGCATGGCCCAGGCCATTACAATGCCGCCGACGACGGAGGAAACCAGCATGTTCACAGTGACCCCCAACAAGGAAATCCTGGGCGCCACCATCGGCAATTTCGATGCGCGCCAGCCGATGAGCGACGAGGTCTTCGGCCGCCTGCTCAACGTGCTCGGCCGCTACGGCGTGCTGCGCTTCCCGAACCAGGAGCTGGACGCCACCGGGCTCAAGAACTTCTCCGAACGCTTCGGGGACATCCAGACCGGCATCGGCGAGAAGCGCAATTCCGGCGTGCCGGAAGTGGGCATCCTCTCCAACGTGAAGGAGAACGGCGAATACATCGGCCTGCCCGATGCCGGGCAGGACTGGCACACCGACATGTCGTACCGCGACGTGATGGGCTTCGTGAACGTGCTCTACGGCGTCAAGGTGCCGGTGCGCGACGGGCTGGCGCGGGGCGCCACCGAGTTCTCCAACATGCACGCCGCCTACGACGGCCTGCCGGAAGACATCAAGGCGAAGCTCGCCAACGCCACCGTCACCCACGACTTCGACAAGTTCTGGTCGATGATGGTCGCCCGCCCCGGCTCCACCCGCAAGCCGATGACGGCCGAACAGCGCGCCAAGCGCCCGCCCGTGGTGCACCCCCTGTTCATGACCCACCCGATCACCGGCCGGAAAGTGCTCTACTGCAACCCCGGCTACGCCATGCGGATCAACGAACTCCCCGAAGCCGAATCTGCCAGGATGCTCGACTTCCTGTTCGAGCATCAGCTGAAGCAGGAATTCCGCTACATGCACCGCTGGCAGGTGAAGGACCTGCTGCTGTGGGACAACCTCGGCTCCATCCACCAGGCCATCGCCGACTACCGCCCGGAGGAGGAACGCCTGATGCTCCGCTGCCAGGTGATGGCCACCAAGGTGTTCCAGGACGACTTCCTCGCCCCCGCCCGCAAGTTCCCGATGGCGGCGGGCTGAGGCGATGCGCTTCCTCCGCTACACCGCCGGCGGCACCACCTCGCTCGGCATCCTCGAAGGCGAGACCATCGCCGAAATCTCCGGCGACCTGTTCGGCCAGTGGCAACGCACCGGCCGGCACCACACCCTGGCCGCCGTGCGCCTCGAAGTCCCGCTGATCCCGCCAACCTTCTACGCCGCCGGCCTCAACTACGTGAAGCACGTGAAGGAAGCCGCCGAAAAACGCGGCGAGGAACCCAAGTTCCCGCCCCAGGCCGATATCGGCTACCGCGCCGTGAACGCCCTCTCCGCCCACGACACCGACGTGGTCATCCCCGCCGACGCCCCCGACCAGGTGCACTACGAAGGCGAGCTCGTCGTCGTCATCGGCAAGACCGCCAGCCGCGTCTCCGAAGCCGACGCCCTCAGCCACGTCTTCGGCTACACCATCGGCAACGATGTCTCCGAACGCACCTGGCAGCGCAACGACCGCACCTTCTTCCGCGCCAAGAACACCGATACCTGGAAGCCCATGGGCCCCTGGATCGAAACCAACCTCGACCTCAACGCGGCCATGACCATCATCCGGGTGAACGGGAAGGAAACCATCCGCTTCCCCACCAACGACATGCTCTACTCCATCCAAACCTTCATCAGCCGCACCAGCCGATACTGCACCCTGGTCCCCGGCGACGTGCTCTGGATGGGCACCGATGGCACCTCGCCCAACCTCCAACACAACGACATCGTCGAAATCGACATCACCGGCCTCGGCACCCTGCGCAACCGCTTCGTGCGCGCTGGAGTGTGACGCAGGAAGGCAAGGCCAGGGGCTTTGCCCCTGGACCCCACCAGGGACCTGAGGTCCCTGGACCCGCGTCGGTTGTTCCGCCTTCGGCGGGGAGGGACCGGCGTGGCCTCTCCACCGCCTCGATGGCCCCTCCCCGCCGAAGGCGGAAAAGGATTGGGGTCTGGGGCCTAAGGCCCCAGCGGGTCCAGGGCAGAGCCCTGGCCTTGCTTTCTTGAATCACACGCCAGGGAGGCACGCATGGCGGCGACGTATGAGGCGCACCGGGGGCAGTTGGAGGCGATTTTGCGGGCGTGGGGGATGCCTGCGATTTCGGCGGCGGTCACGGCGGAGATCATGGCGTGGGCGGATCTGCATGGCATCGACAGCCACGGGATTTCGATGATTCCGAGTTATGACGACCGTCGCCGCAGCGGCAAGACGAGCATGACGGTTCAGCCCAGGGTGGTGGTGGACAAGCCGGTGGCGGCCTTGATTGATGGGGGTGGCGGGTTGGGCCACTACAACTCCTACACCGCGATGCAGCTGGCGATTTCCAAGGCGCGGACGGTGGGTGTGGGGATTGTGGGGGTGCGGAATTCCTCGCATTTCGGGGCCTGCGGGTATTACGCGAAGATGGCGGCGGATGCTGGGTTCATCGGGATGGTGAGCACCTCGGCGAGTGGCATCCAGGTGGCGCCGACGGGGGGGGCGGAGGCGAAGTACGGGACCGATCCGATCGCGTTCGCGGCGCCGGCGCGGGATGGGGAGCCGTTTTTGCTGGACATGGCGACCACCACGGTGGCGGCGGGGCGGATCCGGAACAAGGCCAATGAGGGGCTGCCGACGCCGGATGGGTGGCTGGTGACGAAGGAGGGCAAGCCGAGCAACGATCCGCTGGAGGCTTCGCAGAAGGGCGGATTCCTGACGCCGCTGGGCGGCTCGGCGGAGAGCAGCAGCTACAAGGGGTATGGGCTCGCCGCGATGGTGAACATCCTGGCGGCCGGGCTGTCCGGCGCGACCTTCCCCACCGATCCCAGCCACACGAAGAAGCCGGGCACGATGGATATCGGCCATTTCTTCATGGCGATCGACACCGGCCTGCTGCGGGACCCGGCGGAGTTCCGCGCGGAGGTCACGGCGTTCTGTGATTCCCTGCGGGCGACGAAGCCGGCGGACCCGAACAAGCCGGTGATGTTGGCGGGCGATCCGGAGCGGCGGAATGCGGCGCTGCGGCGGCAGGAGGGGATTCCGGTGGGGCCGAACCTGCTGGCCAAGGTGAAGGCGGTGGCCGAGGCCTCAGGCGCGCCCTGGCTGCTGGGTTAAGGCCCGCAGGGAGCTGATATCCCTCCCGGGGGTGCTGGGGGTCAGGCGGCACTCCGCGTGCCGTCGCTGTCCATGTCCCACGGGGCGGTGCGGTCGAAGCCGGCGAAGATCTGCAGGATGCACTGCACGCCCAGGATGCGGTCGTTGCGGTCGATCGCGGTGTCCGCGGTGGCCAGGAGGAGCCTAAGCCGAGGCGAGAGGGAGGGTGCGACACAGGGAGGAGGCGGGTTAGGCTCGGGCGACATCGTCTCGTTCCTCAAGAGATGGCGGTGGATTCCGGGTACCAAGCTTGATCGCAGCAATGCGAGTGATGCTCTCTTTACATGCAAATGGTTAATGACTGATGTCATTGAACCAAGGTTGGGCAAAATTTGGCGATTTTGCGATTATTTAACTATGCCCGCGAGTCGAACCGCATTTTCGTTACGCCGCACGTGAATCGTCGCGTCGGGCGCGGCTGCGTGCCCGGATGCGGCCCCGGCGGGAAGACGCCCTCAGGCCTTGGCCTTGCGGCGCAGGCGGGCCTTGGGGGATTCAATCACCGCCGGGCCCGGGGGGGTGGCGGGCTGCGGGGCGTCGGGGTTGAAGCGCGGGGATTGCTGCAGGATCTCCTGCAGCCGGGCCAGAATGCGCAGGCCGACGGCGCGGTTGCCGTGGCTGCGCAGCGCCTCCACCTGGCCGCGCCGGGCCAGGGCGGCGCCGCGGCTGGGGTCGTCGAGCAGCGGGCGGGCGAGGCTGACCGCGTGATCCACGCTGGGCTCGGCCCAGGACTGGCCCTGCCAGTGCGGGTAGTCGCCGTCCTGCAGCGCGGTCATGCCGTGCTCGACCAGCAGCGAGTTCTCCGCGGTCATGAAGTCGACATTGCCGGACCAGCCGGTGGCGAGTGCCAGGCGGCCGAGGGCCATCGCCTCGCCGGGGCCGCGGCCGAAGCCTTCGGAGCGGTGGAGCGAGACCAGGCAGTCGCAGGCGTTGATCAGGCTGCGCACGCCGAGCGTATCCAGCGGCGTGGCGATGACCTTGATCTGCGAGTTGGCCGGCAGGCTGGCGGCCCATTCCTCCGCGCCGCGCTCGCCGTTCTTGGCCTTGAGCACCAGCTGGAGATCCTGGTACGGGCGTTCGTTGCGAAGACGATCGAACATCTCCAGCACGGCGAAGGGGTTCTTGCGGCTGGCGTAGCTGGAGAGATCGAAGAAGGTGAGGAAGACGAAGGCGCTTTCACGGATGCCGAAATGGCGGCGCGGCAGCAGCGGGCCCGGCAGCGGCTCGATCGCCTGGCCGGTGTAGTGGCTTTCGAGCCCGGTGGCCTTGAGGCTGGCGGCGATGAAGTGCGACAGCGCCCAGACCTCGTCGAAGCGGCGGAGCTTCTCGGCCCAGGCGGCGGGGTAGGTGGGCAGTTCCCAGGCCGGGACGATGATGTTGTAGCCGTCTTCGAAGCGGCCGCCGCGCGCCTCGATGGCGGCGATGACGGGTTCGACCTCGTCGCCGTTGATGTGGAAGATGCGGATGCCGCCGGGCAGGACATCCACCTCCAGCCCGTCGAGGATCTGGGCGTGGGCGGGGTCGGTGCGCTGGGCGTAGCGGAACACGTCGTAGACGCGCTGGTTCAGCATCATGGCGCGGCCGGCCATGATGTGGCTGCGCATCTGCTCGCCCATGCCGATCGGCGCCCAGGGATGGCCGACGATGGTGACGTCAACGTCGTCGATTGTCGGGAGTGCCATCTCTATGCCCACCGCTTGGCGGTCATGGCGTCGCGCAGGGCTTCAAGCCAGCGGTGGCCGTGCGCGATGTCCGGCTCCAGGTGGGTGCCCTCGGCCCATTCGTTCCAGGCGTTGACGAAGAGCAGGCGCTCCCCGCCCATGTGGAACTGGCGGATCTCCTCGATCTTCTCCTCCGCGTAGACGCGGAACGCCTCCGGGCTGGTGTGGTCGAAGATGTTGCCGCGCAGGGGCTGGCGTGCGGTGTTGTCCCAGCTGGGAAACACGGCGGGGTAGCGCGGATAGGGCGCGCTGTCGCGGCGCAGGAAGTTCAGCACGGTTTCCGGGTAGTTGTAGCGGGTGCCGGCCCAGTCGGGCTTGAACACCTCCACCGGGGTTTCCTCCTGCGCGGCGCGGCCCTGTGGGGGGAATTCCACGGCGGCGTCGAAGCCGAGATCCGCCGGGCGGATGCCGCGGCCGACCGCCTCCATGCTTTCGACATACACGAGATGAACCCCGGGGAAGCCGGCCTCGGCGAAGGCCGCGCGGGCCATGGCGGCAAACGCCTTGCAGTCCGGCAGCAGCAGCGGGCGGTACAGCAGGAACAGCGGCTTGCCATCCACGCGGATGTAGCGCGGGTCGCGCGCCTGCTCCACCGCGTCGGCGATGATGGAGCCGAGCGTCTCATCGTCGTAGCTCTGCTCCAGCAGGATCTCGCGCGTCCCGCCGTCCCAGTGCTTGGTCCAGTTCTCGTTGGCCCAGCACAGGCACCAGTGGAACGGGATGTCGGGGTTGGCGCGCACCACCTCCATCGGGCGATGCAGCACGCGGCGGGCGCCGAAGTTGTAGTAGTACACCACGAAGCCATCGATGCCGTAGCGCGCGGCCAGCTCGCCCTGGGCGCGCAGGGTTTCGGGATTGCGCAGGTCGTAGAAGCCGAGGTCGCTGGGCAGATGCGGCTGGTACTGGCCGGCATAGCTCGCGCGCGCCTTGGTGACGTTCGTCCATTCGGTGAAGCCGCGCCCCCACCAGAGGTCGTTCTCCGGCGTGGGGTGGAACTGCGGCAGGTAGAAGGCCAGCGTGCGGACCTGGTTGAGCCGGTCCAGCAGCGGCGCCCAACGTGTGGCCAGCGTCTGCTGGTTGCGGGTGATCGTGCGCAGCTTGCGCGTGATGGACTGGCGGTTGGAGGAGACGCTGAGGTGGTGCATCACCACCGCCTCGGACACGAAGCGGATGCGGTAGCCCTTGTCGATCAGGCGCAAGCAGAGATCGGCGTCCTCGCAGTAGGCCGGCTTGAAGGCGGGGTCGAACAACGTCTCGCCGACCAGTTCGCGGCGCACCATCAGCGCGGCGCCGGAGATGTAGGGCACGTCGCGGTCGTAGCAGTAGCCGCCTTCCTTCGGGTCGGCGAACAGGCCGACCATGCCGGCCTCGCCGTTGCGCTTCAGGATGCAGCCGGCTTCCTGCACGCGCCCGTCGGGGTAGATCAGCTTGGGCCCGGTGGCGCCGATGGTGGCATCCGCGTCCAGTGCCGCCACCAGCAGGTCGATGGCCCCGGGCATCACCTGGGTGTCGTTGTTCAGCAGCAGCACGTATTCGCCGCGGCAGCTGCCGAAGGCGGCGTTGCAGTTGCCGATGAAGCCGGCGTTCTGCTCCTGGCGCAGGTAGACGAGGCCGGGGACATCGGCCAGGCGGCGCACATCGGGGTCGGTGGAGCAGTCGTCGGCAACGATGATCTCGATCTCGGCAGCCGGCAGGCTCTGCTGCAGGGCGAGCAGGCATTCCACCGTCACGTCGAGCTCGTTGTAGACCGGCATCAGGATGGAGACGCGCGGCTTCTCGACGGCGGGGAATTCGAGGATGGCGATGTCGTCAACCGGGGTGAGGGAGCGGATGCGCGGGGCGGGGGAGACCTCCACGCCGTCCTTGCGCTGCTGGCGCATGCCCGCGATGCGGCGGCGCATGTCGGCGTCGGCGGCCAGGGCATCGGCGGCATCCACGGGGAAGGCCAGGCCGATCTCGGGCTGCGGGGCGCTGGCCTGCGGGCTGGCGGGGCTGGCGACAATGAGGGTGAAGGCGGGCGCGTCACGGCCCTCGGCACGGCCCTGGGTGAGGAAGTGGCGCAGCGGCAGCATGCCGGCCGCGGCCACGTCGGGGTTGCGCACCAGGTAGGTGCGGCCATCGAACTCGGGGCTGGCGGCGCGGCCCTCGGCATCGCCGATCTGCACGAAGTGGCGCAGCGCGCTGTAGGGGTCGCTGGGCACGTCGTCGTACTGGGCGGCATACCAGGTGGGATCGAACCAGGGGTTGGGCCGGTGGCGGTCCCACAGCCCGGTGGTCATGAAGTGGCGCAGCAGGGCGTTGGCCGGCGCCGCCTCGCCCAGTGCCGCGCGGTAGTGGGCGGGGTCGAAATAGGGGCTGGGGATGGCGAGGTCGTATTCCAGCAGGTCCACCAGCAGCTCGATCTGCGGCGGGCTGCCGAGCAGGCCGGAATCCTGGGAGAGGATGTACTTGATGTCCACCAGCGGGTGGGGGGAGCGCTCCTCCGACACGCCGGGATCGATGAAGTGCAGCAGCGGGTCGAGCCCGGCATCGACCACGTCCGGGTTCAGGTCCCGGTAGTAGTTGGCGTCGAAGTAGAAGGAGAGGATGGGGCGGTCGGGGATGGGCGTGGCGAGGTAGCGGGCGATCGTGCCGATATTGGCGCGGCCGGCGCCGAAGGCACGGCGGAACAGCTCCTCGCTGACGAAAGGCGTGCACAGCGCACGGTGGGTGCGCATCAGGTCGCTCATCGGCGGCTCCCGCCCAAAGGATCCCGCACGGTGGCCGCCCATCCCACGGGGCGCCTCGCCGGCGGCAGTCGGTGGTCATCCGCGGGCGGCCGGGTGCTGCGGGCCGCCCGTGGCGCTGGGGTCATTCGCGCAGGACGAGCATCCAGGCCTCCAGTTCGGAGCGGATCTCCTCGTTGGGAACGCGGCCCTCGGAGGCGCCGGAGCGGAGGTAGTGCTCGGTGCCGGAGGTGACGTCGCCCTTCAGCACGGCCTGGCCCACATCCTTGTAGGTGCTGGTGTAGTAGGCCTCGTCAACCGGCGGGGCGGCGCCGAAGCGGCCCTCGAAATAGCCGGTTTCGATGAAGTGCTTGTGAAGATCGGGGATGGCGCCGGAGGACTGGGCGGCGGCGAGGTCGGGGTAGTTCTGCTTGTAGAACTCCTCGTTGAACGGCGCGCCGGCCACCATGGCCTGGAGGATGGTCTTCAGCAGCTTGGCGTCGATGGCGATCTTGGACTTGCTGTTCAGCCGGTCGCGGTTCACCCGCAGCGCCTGGAGCAGGAGGTCGATATGGGGAATATAGGGCGTTTGCGGCAACGAACAGGCTCCTTGCTCGGCTGGGCATCCCCGTGCGGCAGTGGGGGCCGGGCCGCGGGCGAGGAATACCCAAGGGCGCGGCCGGCCGCAACTGCCGCGCGGCGGGTGAGCGCGGGTTGGTTACCGCAATGTGGTGTACGGATGGTTGCCGTGGCGGGGTTGCCGCGGCATTCAGGTTTCCGGCAGCTCGGGCAGGCCGATGGCCAGGCGCTCGGCGGCGGTCATGCCGTTGTTGGAGCGTCCCCAGGAGACGCCCTCGCGGATCACGCGGGCGGGGGTGCCGGCCACCACGACGCGGGGCGGCACGGTGCCCTTCACCAGCGCGCGGGTGCCGACGATGGCGCCCATGCCGATGCGCTCGGCGGCCAGCAGCATGGCGTCATGGCCGAGCCAGACATGGCGTTCGAGCACGGTCTGCACCGGCTGGCGGTTGATGCGCGCGCCGGTGCGCAGGTCGTGGATGGCGTGCATGTCGTGGTTGCGGATCCAGACGCCGTTGGAGATCAGCGCGTCATCGCCGATCACCACGCCCACCCCCTCGCCCTCGATCTCCATCGACAGGCCCACGGCCGAGGCGCCGCGGCCCCAGAACACGAACTGGCCGTGGGAGCGCATGTAGATGTCGGGCAGGGAGACGTATTCGTCGCCGATGTCGTTGAACAGCAGCACGGTGTCGTTGCCGAGCATGCGGATGGTGGCGTGGCAGTTGCCGCCCCAGGCGAGGTTGTCGAAGAACAGAGTGTTGTCGCGGCCGCCGGACTGGACGCGGATGTCGCCCAGGCGGCGGGTGGGGTCAGTGACGACGAGGGTGACGCCACCGCCGGTGCACTGGACGCCGAGGCGCCGTGCCTCCTCATCGGACGCATCGAGGATGGTGTAGTCGCGGGCGGCGAATCTGTCCTCGGCGATGTCGGTGACGCGCGGGTCGAGCACGCCGGTCAGGCGCGCCTCGGCATTGGTGCTGATGCCAGGAATCATGACCGACCTGCCCCCCGCCGGTTGATTTCCCCCCTTGTCCGTGTGCTGGGACGGGATTTGTTAATCGTACCGGCCGATGTGTTCCTTACCTAAAACCATGGCTGGGCGCCGGGGGCAAGTGCGGTCCCGGCGGGCCCGGGGTAGGGTGCGGCGGTGCGACCGTTTGCGTACTGAAAAGTTTGTGATCGGCAGGGCGCGCGCGGGCGGGCACTTCCCGGTTGCGGACCCGGCAAGGGGCTGGCAGTTTGCGTGCATACAGAAAGGGTTCATTACAGATCATGCGACTACTGGTGACCGGGGGATGCGGGTTCATCGGCTCCGCCGTGGTGCGCCACGTGATCCGGACCACCGATCATGTCGTGGTGAACGTGGACAAGATGACCTACGCCGCCTCGGAGGAGGCGCTGGAGGAAGGGCGGGGGCATGCGCGCCATACGCTGGTGCGGGCCGACATCGCCGACCATGCGGCGATGCGCGAGGTGTTCGCCACGCACCAGCCCGACATCGTGATGCACCTGGCGGCCGAGACCCATGTGGATCGCTCGATCGACGGGCCGGGGCCGTTCATCCAATCGAACGTGGTGGGTACCTACACGCTGCTGGACGTGGCGCTGCAATACTGGCGCGGGCTGCCGGCCGGGCGGAAGGAGGCGTTCCGCTTCCACCACATCTCCACCGACGAGGTGTTCGGCGCGCTGGACAAGGGCGACCCGCCGTTCAACGAGGACACGCCGTACGACCCGCGCAGCCCCTATTCGGCCAGCAAGGCGGCGAGCGACCACCTGGTGCGCGCCTGGCACCACACCTATGGGCTGCCGACCATCGTCAGCAACACGGTGAACAACTATGGCCCGTGGCAGTTTCCGGAGAAGCTGATCCCGCTGGTGACGCTGAACGCGCTGGAGGGCAAGCCCCTGCCGGTGTACGGCGACGGCAGCAACATGCGCGACTGGCTGTTCGTGGACGACCATGCCGAGGCGCTGCTGCAGGTGGCCACCAAGGGGCAGCCCGGCGGCACCTATGGCATCGGGGCGCGGCAGCCGCGCACCAACCTGCAGGTGGTGCACGCGATCTGCGCGGCGCTGGATGCGCGGGTGCCGGACCCGGCGGGGCCGCGCACGCGGCTGATCACCTTCGTGACCGACCGGCCCGGCCATGATTTCCGCTATGAGATCGACCCGAGCCGGGCCGAGGCGGCGCTGTCGTGGACGGCGCCCAACGATTTCGACACCGGGCTGGGACTGACGGTTGACTGGTACCTGGCCAACCGGGCGTGGTGGGAGAAGATCCGCGCCGCGCGCTATGCCGGGCAGCGGTTGGGCCAGGCCAAGGCGGAACCGCCGAAAAGCGCCGCCTGAGGAGACGAGACGCCATGAAGGGCATTCTTCTTGCCGGCGGGTCCGGCACGCGCCTGCATCCGATGACGCTGGCGGCCAGCAAGCAGCTGCTGCCGGTGTACGACAAGCCGATGGTGTACTACCCGCTGTCGGTGCTGATGCTTTCGGGCATCCGCGACATCATGGTGATCTCCACGCCGGAGGACCTGCCGCAGTTCCGCCGCCTGCTGGGCAGCGGGGAGCGCATGGGGGTGAACTTCACCTATGCGGTGCAGCCGAAGCCCGAAGGGCTGGCGCAGGCCTTCCATATCGGCGCGGAATGGATCAACGGCGAGCCCTGCGCGCTGGCGCTGGGCGACAACATGATCTTCGGCGAGCACCTGTCGCGCACGTTGCGGCGGGCGGCGGCGGTGCAGGACGGGGCAACCGTGTTCGCCTACCACGTGCGCGACCCCGAGCGGTACGGCGTGGTGACGATGGACGATGACGGCCGCGCGCTGGAGATCGTGGAGAAGCCGACGCAGCCGAAATCCAACTGGGCGGTGATCGGGCTGTACTACTACGACAAGCGGGTGACGGAGATGGCCGCGCGGGTGAAGCCCTCGGCGCGCGGGGAGCTGGAGATCACCGACCTCAACCGCATGTACCTGGAGGAAGGCACGCTGCAGGTGGAGAAGCTGGGCCGCGGCTGCGCGTGGCTGGATGCCGGCACGCCGGACAGCCTGCTGCAGGCGGCGACCTTCGTGCAGACCATCCAGACCCGGCAGGGCATGCTGGTGGGCTGCCCGGAGGAGGTGGCGTTCCGCATGGGCTGGATCGACGCCGCACAGCTGCGCGAGCGCGCGCGCGCCCTGGGCAAGACCGAGCTGGGCCAGGTGCTGATGGCGCTGGCCGATGGCGGCACGGGGGACTGACGCGCCATGCAGGTGGAACGACTGGCCATCCCCGAGGTGATGCTGGTGACGCCGCGGCGGTTTTCGGACAGCCGCGGGTTCTTTGCCGAGACCTGGAACCGCGCGGCCTTCGCCAAGGCGGGGATCGACGTGGATTTCGTGCAGGACAACCACAGCCATTCCGCCCAGCGCGGGGTGGTGCGCGGGCTGCACTGCCAGATCGCGCCCAGCGTGCAGGGCAAGCTGGTGCGCTGCCTGAAGGGGGCGATCTGGGACGTGGTGGTGGATATCCGCCGCGGCTCGCCCACCTACGGCCAGCACGTGGCCGCGGTGCTGAGTGCCGAGAACTTCACCCAGCTCTGGGTGCCCGGCGGGTTCCTGCACGGGTTCTGCACGCTGAGCCCGGATACCGAGGTGGCCTACAAGGTGACCGCGCCGTACGACCGCGATGCCGAGCGCGGGGTGATCTGGAACGACCCGGATCTCGCCCTGCCCTGGCCGGTGGCGGCGGACGAGGTGAAGCTTTCGGACAAGGACGCGGCCCTGCCCCGGCTGGCCGACTGCCCGGCCTGGTACGCGGCGTGACCCGATGACGATCCTGGTGACCGGCGGCAGCGGGCAGCTGGCCCAGGCGCTGGCCGAGGCGGCCGGCGATCGCCCTGTGCGCGTGGTGGGCCGGCCCGATCTGGATTTCGACCGCATCGCCGCCCTGCCCCGCCTGCTGGCCGAGGCCCGGCCGGCGCTGGTGGTGAATGCCGCGGCCTACACCGCCGTGGATCGTGCCGAGAGCGATGCGGCGGCGGCGTGGCGGGCCAACCGCGACGGGCCGGCGGTGCTGGCGGCCTGGTGCGGGGCGGCCGGCATCCCGCTGATCCATGTCTCGACCGACTTCGTGTTCGACGGCAGCAAGGGTGCGCCCTACAGCGAGGACGACGCGCCGAACCCGACCAGCGTCTATGGCGCCAGCAAGCTGGCCGGCGAGCAGGCGGTGCTGGCGGCGTGCGGCCAGGCGATCGTGCTGCGCACCTCCTGGGTGTACGCCGCGCGCGGGCGCAACTTCGTGCTGACCATGCTGAACCTGGCGAGCACGCGCGACCGGCTGCGCGTGGTGGCCGACCAGCGCGGCTGCCCCACGGCGGCTTCCGACCTCGCCGAGGCGATCCTGGGCATTTCGGATGCGATCGCGCGCGAGGGCTGGCAGGCGCGGTTCGGCGGCATCTTCCATGCCGCGGGCGGCGGCGAGACCACCTGGCACGGGCTGGCCAGCGCCGCGATCCGGCGCGCCGGGGCGCATGGCCAGAAGCAGCCCGAGGCGATCGAGGCGATCACCAGCGCGGAATTCCCCACCCCGGTGAAGCGGCCGGCGGATTCGCGGCTGGACTGCGGCCGGCTGGAGCGCGTGTTCGGCCTGCGGCTGCCGCCCTGGGAGGCGGCGCTGGACCGGACGCTGGCCCGCATCTTCGCGCCCGCGCAAGCGCGGTAAGGCCTGCCCATGGCGTCGCGCGCCGAGCCAGCCCGCGTCGTGATTCTGCTGGCCACGTATGACGGCGCGGCCTTCCTGGCCGACCAGCTCGCGAGCCTGGAGGCGCAGGACCATCCCGACTGGCGGCTGGTGTGGCGCGACGACGGCTCCAGCGACGAGAGTGCTGCGATCGTGCAGGATTTCGCCAACCGGCAGGCGCAGGGGCGGGTGGAGCGGCTGGCGGTGCCGGAGGGGCATGTGGGCTCGGCCGCCGGGTTCCTGGCGCTGCTGCGCTATGTCGCCCTCGGGCTGGGGCCGGGCGACGTGGTGGCCTTCGCCGACCAGGACGACGTGTGGCTGCCGTTCAAGCTGTCGCGCGCGGTGCAGGCGCTGGCGGCGCTGCCGCGCGAGGCGCCGGCGATCTATTCGGCGCGCCAGGTGCTGGTGGATGCGCGGCTGAACATGCTTTCGGTCTCGCCGCGGCTGAGCGTGCCGCCGCGGTTTCCGGCCTCGCTGACGCAGAACCTGGCGACCGGCTGCACCGTCACGATGAACCAGGCGGCGGCGCGGCTGGTGGCCGGCAGCAAGGCACCGCCGGGCTGCCAGCACGACTGGTGGGCCTACCTGCTGGTAACGGCGGCGGGCGGGCGGTTCCTGGCGGACGAGGAGCCGGTGGTGCTGTATCGCCAGCACGGGCGCAACGCGGTGGGGGCGCCACGCTCCTTCGTTCGGCGGGGCTGGGCGGCGCTGCGGCGGGGGCCGGGGGTGTTCATGGGGGTGCTGCGGCAGAACGTGGCAGCGCTGGATGCGCAGCGCCACCTGCTGACGCCGGAGGCGCGGATGCAGCTGGAGCAGATCCAGCGGGCGCTGCGCGGCGGGCCGATGCGGCGGATGGCGGCGCTGCGGCTGCCGGGGCTGCGGCGGCAGACCTGGGCGGAGCAGATGGTGTTCCGGCTTTGGTTCATGATCGGGTGACAAGGAAGGAAGCGGTTCTTTTTTGAAAAAAAGAACCAAAAAACTTTTGCCCGCTTGCGCCCGCTCTAAATTCGAAAAGTCTTTTTGCTTCTTTTTCTTCAGAAAAAGAAGACTCCTTGCTTTCTTCCCAGGCGACGGATGCGCTCAGTTGCGGGGGCCCTGGGCCCCTCCGGCGGCGCCCGAGGAAGCCGGCACCGCTTGCAGGAACAGCACTTCCGCGCGCGGCGCGGTGCCGGCGCGTTCCAGTTCGCGCTGCAGGACCGGGAGGTACTCGCTCATCGGTTCGCGCGGCGGGCGGGCGGCGAGGTCGAGCGGGGCGGCGGTGGCGATGGCGACCAGCATCTGCTGGCCGGGGGGGCCGGGGATGGCGGCCTGGAGCTGGATGTTCCATTGGCCGGAGGGCAGCGAGCGGCGCAGGATGTGGTGGACCATGCCGTCCTGCGTGTGCAGGTCCACCTGGAGCGTGCCGCCGCCGCGGCCCTGCAGGGTGGCGGCGAGGCGGCCGCCGACGGCGGTGGGGCCTTCGGCGAGGGAGAGGCGCAGGGTTTCGCTCGCGCCTTCCTGCCGGACGGCGGCGGCGAGGACCGGGATGGGGGCGCAGAGGCCGGGGGCGATGGGCTCGACGCCTGCCTGCACGGGGCGGCCGGTGTCGCGCGCCTGGCGGAGGAA
>CANHCJ010000041.1 GCA_947458025.1 Rhodospirillales bacterium
CGGTGCCGCGCACAGCACGCGGGCGCCATCGGCCAGGCGGTGGCTGGTGAAGGATTTCTCGGCCGGCGCGCCCAGGCGGATCGCCACGTCCACCCCGTCGGTCGGCGCCAGCCCCGGCGCCTCCGTGAGGGTGAGGTCGATCTCCACCGCCGGGCAGGCGGCGCGGAAGGCGGCCAGCCGCGGCACCACGTGGCGCAGCGCGAAGGACCGCCGTGCGACCACGCGCAGCACGCCGGCGGGCGTGTCGTGCCGCGTGCGGGCATGCTCCAGCGCGGCATCCAGCTCGCACAGCACCGGGCCCAGCCGCGCCTGCAGGATGCGCCCGGCCTCCGTGGCGGTGGCGTGGCGGGTGGTGCGGTCCACCAGCCGCAGCGCCAGCGCCGATTCCAGCTCCATCAACGCCTTGGAGGCAGCGGTGCGCGACAGCCCCATGGCGCGGCCGGCGCCGGTGATGCTGCCGGTCTCGGCGATGCGCAGGAACAGGCGCAGGGCGCGCAGCCGGTCCACGGCGCGCGCCCCCGTGGCGGCTCAGACGTTGAAGGCGCGGCCCAGGTCGGCCAGGACCTTCTCCTCGGCGTCGGACACCTTCATGCCGATGCCCAGGAAGCCGCCGGCGGCCAGCGCCACCTGCTTGGCGCGGTCCATCACCGGGGCCTGCAGGGCGCGGCGCGCGGCATGGTCCATGCCGGCGGTGATGGCGCCGATATAGCCCTTCCAGCTTTCCACCAGCGCGGCCGGCGGGGCGGCCTGCAGCCAGGTTTCCAGCATGGCATGGCCCGGCGCGCCGGGCTTCAGCCCGCCCTCGCCGGCCGCGCGCAGCACCGCCGCACGCTCCTTGGCGTCGATGCTGCCATCGGCCCAGGCCACCGCCACCAGCGGCACCAGGGCCAGCGCCGCCAGCGTTTCCGGCGTGACGTCCAGCTTCACCAGCGCGTCCAGCACCGCCTCGTCGGTGATGCCGGAGACGGCGGAATAGGCCTCCTTGCGGGCGCGCAGCTCGGCCGGCTCGGCCAGCTTGCGGCGCAACAGCGCGTCCTGCTTGGCGAAGAACGCCTCCTCCAGGGCCCGGCGGCGGTCGTCGAGGGATTCGTTGCTCATGTTCTGCTCCGGTGCGGCGTCATTCCTGTACGAAGGGACATAGACGCCCCGGCGCGGAATTCCAATCCGGCGTGCGGCCGAACCCTGCCGGTTAGCCAATCCTTCATGCCGCCGTTGCACTCTGCGGGCTTCAATCCAGCATCAGGCCAGGAAGGCGACGCATGCCCGAGACCCTTGCCCCCGCTCTTTCGCCCGCCGCGCACGCCTTCTCCTCGGCCGCCTATTGGGAGCTGCGCTACCGCGCCGGCGGGCATTCCGGCTCCGGCTCCCATGGCCGCCTCGCCGCCTTCAAGGCCACGGTGCTGAACCGCTTCCTGCGCGACAACGGCATCGGCACCGCCATCGAGTTCGGCTGCGGCGACGGCAACCAGCTCGCCATGCTGGAAATCGCGGACTATGTGGGGCTGGATGTGGCGCCGGCCGCCATCGCCGCCTGCCAGGCCCGGTTCGCCGGCCAGCCCGGGCGGGCCTTCCGCCTGATGCATGAGCGCGAGGGGTTGGCCGCCGCGGAGCTGACGCTGTCGCTGGACGTGATCTACCACCTGGTGGAGGACGAGGTGTTCGCCGCCTACATGCAAGCGCTGTTCGACCATGCCTGGCGCTACGTGGTGGTCTATGCCAGCGACGTGGAGCAGGGCTGGCCCAGCCCGCATGTGCGCCACCGGCGCTTCACCACGCATGTGGCGCAGCACTTCCCGGAATGGCGGCTGGCCGCGGTGCTGCCGAACCTGTACCCGTACGACCCGCTGCAGCCCGACGAGACCTCGTTCGCCGCCTTCCACATCTACGCCCAGCCGCACGAGGCCGTGCGCCTGGCCATCCCCGGCCGGGACGACTAGGTCCGCGGCGCCGGCGCGGAGGCGGTGGCCGGGTCCCAGCCGCCGCCCAGCGCGCGGTAGAGCTGCACCAGGTTCAGCGAGACGTTGGTGGTGGCGTCCGCCATGTCCTGCTCGGCGGCCAGCAGGGCGCGCTGGGCCGTGAGCACCTGGAGGAAGTCCGCCACCCCCTGCTCATAGCGCAGCCGCGCGATGCCCAGCGCCTGGCGTGCGGCGGCCACCGCCTGGGCCGAGCGGTCGCGCCGGCGCTGCTCGGTGCCGTAGGCCGTCAGCGCGTTGTCCACCTCGTGCAGCGCCACCAGCACGGCGCGCTGCCACTGCATCGCCGCCTCCTGCTGCTGCGCCTCGCGCAGTTCCAGCGTGCGCCGCAGCCGCCCGCCCTCGAAGATCGGCAGCTGGATGCTGGGCCCGATGCTGTAGGCCAGCGCCGCACCCTCGCGCAGGTTGCTCACGTTCAGGCCCTGGATGGCGCCGAAGCCGCTCAGCGTGATGCGCGGGTAGAAATCCGCCTTGGCCACGCCGATGCCGGCGGTGGCGGCGTGCAGGTTCGCCTCCGCCTGGCGGATGTCCGGCCGGCGGCGGGTGAGGTCGCCGGGGACGCCCACCGGCACGCGCGGCGGCACCACCGGGGCGGCGCGCGGCACGGCCAGGGCCGCCAGCCGCGCCCCGGGCTGCTCGCCCAGCAGCAGCGCGATGGCGTTGGCCAGCCGGCTCTGCTGCTCCTCCAGCACCGGCAGCTGCGCCTCCACGCTCGCCACCTGGGAGGAGGCGTTGGCGACGTCGAGATCGGTGGTGAGCCCGCCCGCCGCGCGGTCGCGCGTGAGGCGCAGGTTCTGCTGCGCGATCTCCAGGTTCTGGCGCACGATGGCGATCTTGCGCTGCACCCCGCGCAGGGCGACGTAGCTGCGCGCGAGCTCGGCGGAGCTGCTCACCTGCAGGTCGCGCCGTGCCTCCTCCACCGCCGCCACCTGGGCCTCGCCGGCCTCCACCATCCGCGCCACGCGGCCCCAGAGGTCGATCTCCCACGACAGGTCGAGCCCGTACTGGAACAGGTCGTAGGGCTCGTAGCTGCGTGCCACCCGCGCGGTGATGCTGCGCTGGGAGGCGCGGGCGCGCCCGTAGGAGGCATTGGCGTTCACCCGCGGCCCCTCGGCGGCCTCGGTGATGCCGAGCTGGGCGCGGGCCTGGGCGAGGCGGAAATCGGCCGTGCGCAGATCGAGGTTGGCCTTGGCCAGCTGTTCCTGCAGCTCGTTCAGCAGCGGGTCGCCCAGCACCTTCCACCAGGCGGCGTCGAACGGCTCGGCCACCGGCACGCTGGGCTGGGCCTGCGGCGGCGTGGCGGGGGCGGTGGCCAGCCAGCTCGCCGGCTTCCACCATGCCTCCGGGCGCTCGAAATCCGGCCCCATCCTGGTGCAGCCCGCCAGCACCGGCAGCAGCGCCAGCACCACGACTCGCTTCATCGCCACGAAGATGCCTCCCGGCCAACCGATTCCGACCACCCTAGCCCCCGCGGGCCGCGGGTCAACGACAGGCGCACCGCATCACCCCTGCATCACGGAGGCGAGCACTTCGCCGGCCCGCAGGCAGGCGGTGCGGTCCACGTCCAGATGCGTCGTCGCCCGCACCGTGCGCGCGGCGAAGGCGCTGACCAGGACGCCACGCTCCCTGGCGCGGGCCACCACGGTGGCGGCATCCGGCGCGCCCTCGGCGCAGCGGAAGATCACGATGTTGCTCTGCACCGTGGCGAGGTCCAGCAGCACGCCCGGCGCCTGGGCGATGCGCTGCGCCATGGCCCGGGCATTGGCATGGTCCTCGCCGAGCCGGGCCAGGTTGTGCTCCAGCGCGAACAGCCCGGCCGCGGCCACGATGCCGGATTGGCGCATCGCGCCGCCGAACATGCGCCGCTGGCGCACCGCAGCCCCGATCAGCGCCTTCGGCCCGGCCAGCAGCGAGCCCACCGGGCAGCCCAGCCCCTTGGACAGCGCCACCCCCACCAGGTCGAACGGTGCCGCCAGCTCCGCCAGGCTCCGCCCGGAGGCCGCCGCGGCGTTGAACAGCCGCGCGCCGTCGAGGTAGCTGCGCACGTTCAGGCCCCGCGCCGCGGCGCAGATGCGCTCCACCTCCGCCTGGTCCCACACCAGCCCGCCGCCGCGGTTGTGGGTGTTCTCGATCACCACCAGCCCGGTCGGCGGCTGCACCACATGGCCGGGCGCGCGATACGTGGCGCGGAAATCGGCCTCCGTGAACAGCCCGCCGGTGCCCACCACCCGGAACTGCACGCCGGAATTCGCTGCCGCCGCGCCGGTCTCGTGCCATTCCACATGGCTTTCCGCGCCCAGGATCACGTCGTCCCCGGGGCGGGTCAGCAGCTTCAGCGCGATCTGGTTGGCCATGGTGCCGGAGGCGACGAACAGCGCCGCCTCCTGGCCCAGCAGCGCCGCGACCTTTGCCTGCAGCGCGTTGGTGCTGGGGCATTCGCCGTACTGGTCGTCCCCGACCTCCGCCTCCGCCATGGCGCGGCGCATCGCCGGACTCGGCTTGGTCACGGTGTCGGAGCGCAGATCGATCATGTCCATGCGCGGGAGACTGGCATGGGCGGGGCGGGGAAGGAAGGCGAAGGGAAGAGTGAACCGCCAAGACGCCAAGGGCGCCAAGGGGACGCCAAGAGGCAGGGTGCCGTGGCGTTCCCTTGGCGCCCTTGGCGTCTTGGCGGTGAATCCTTGCTTGCCTTGCCTTCCCTTGCCTTGCGCCCTTCCGCCCCACCCGCTCAAATCGCCGCGGGAGGGCCCCAGCATGTCCGAAGACCTTATCCGCCTCACCGCCACCGAGGCCGTCGCGCGCCTGCAGAAGGGCGACATCACCCCGCTCGACCTGCTCGATGCGGTGGAGAAGCGCATTGCCGCGGTGGAGGCCCCGGTGAACGCGCTGCCCACGCTGTGCTTCGACCGCGCCCGCGACCATGCGAAGGCCCTCATGGCCGGCGACCGTAGGGAGGCGGCGGGGGAAGCCGGCTGGCTCGCGGGCCTGCCGGTGGCGATCAAGGACCTGACGGATGTCGGCGGCGTGCGGACCACCTACGGCTCGCCGATCTTTGCCAACCACGTGCCGGCGAAATCCCACCCGCTGGTGGAGCGCATCGAGCGCGGCGGCGGCGTGGTTTATGCCAAGTCCAATACCCCGGAATTCGGCGCCGGCGGCAACACCTTCAACGAGGTGTTCGGCCGCACGCGCAACCCGTGGAACACGTCGCTCACCTGCGGCGGCTCCACCGGCGGGGGCGCCACGGCGCTGGCCGTCGGCACCGCCTGGCTTGCCCATGGCTCGGACCACGGCGGCTCGCTGCGCGGCCCCGCCACGCTGTGCTCCGTGGTCGGCATCCGCCCCTCGCCCGGGCGCGTTACCCGTGGCACGCCGAACAACCTGTGGTCGCCGCTCTCGGTGCAGGGCCCGATGGCGCGCAACATCCCCGACCTCGCGCTGTTCCTGGACACGATGGCCGGGCTTTGCCGGCACGACCCGATGACCATCGACGCGCCGGCACAGTCCTTCGCCCAGGCGGTTGCCGCCCCGCCCCGCAAGCTGCGCATCGCCTTCACCGCCAATTACGGCGGCCGCGTGCCGGTGGACCGCGAAACCCGCGAGATCTGCGCCCGCGAGGTGCGAAAGTTCGAAGCCGCCGGCCACATCGTGGAGGAAGCCTTCCCGGAACTGGGCCCGGCCGAGGAAACCTTCCTGGCGCTGCGCTCCCAGCACTTCCTGGTGGATCGCGAGCTGCAGATGCAGACCCACCGCGACATGCTGAAGCCGGACATCATCTGGAACACCGAGCAGGCCCTGCAGGGCAACCCATCGAAGCTGGCCTGGGCCGACCGCGAGCGCGCGGCCCTGCACCGCCGCTTCGTCGCCTTCTTCGAGACCTACGACATCCTCGTCACCCCCGGCGCCCCCACGCCGGCCTGGGACGTGATGCTGCGCGCGCGGGACACGATCGACGGCGAGAAGCTCACCAGCTACATCGCCGGCGGCACCCTCACCTCGGCCATCACCCTCACCTCCTGCCCCGCCGTCTCGCTCCCCTGCGGCTTCGACCGCTTCGGCCGCCCCGTGGGCCTGCAGGTTGTCGCCCCCACCCGCGGCGAGGCCCTTGCGCTGTCCGCCGCCGCCGAGTTCGAGCGTGTCAGCGGCCTCGATCGCCTCTTGCCCATCGACCCGCGCCCCGGCACCGTCCCGGCCGACGCCTGATTGAAGGAACCACCATGTCCGCCACCGATACCGTCCTGGCGAAAGCCGACGCCCTGATGCCCCAGGCCGAGACCCGCTGGATCGACTGGCTGCGCATCCCTTCCATCGGCGCCGACCCGACCAGGACCGAGGATTGCCGCCGCGCCGCGCAATACGTGGTGGACCAGCTGCTGGCCATCGGCTTCACCGGCGGCCTGCGCGAGACCGGCGGCCACCCGGCCATCGTGATGCACCACAAGGGCCCCGGCACCGGGCCGCATTTGCTCTACTACGGCCACTACGACGTCCAGCCCGCCGACCCGCTGGAGCTGTGGAACTCCCCGCCCTTCGAGCCCACCCGCGTGAAGGGTCCGCACGGCGACCGCGTCTATGCCCGCGGCGCCGTGGACGACAAGGGCCAGGTCGCCATGTGGCTCGGCGCCTTCCAGGCCTGGCACGATGCCACCGGCTCGCTCCCCTGCCCCGTCACCGTGCTGATCGAGGGCGAGGAGGAAACCGGCAGCGCCAACTTCAAGCCCTTCGTGAAGGCCATCAAGCAGGAGCTGAAGGCCGATATCTGCATCGTGTCCGATACCGGCATGTGGGACATCGACACCCCCTCCATCGGCACCTCGCTGCGCGGCATGGCCTACATGGAAGTGACGCTGAAGGCCGCCAGCCGCGACCTGCATTCCGGCATGTACGGCGGCAGTGCGCTGAACCCGATCAACGCCCTGGTCACCGCGCTCGGCCAGCTGAAGACGCCGGACGGCAAGATCCAGGTGCCGGGCTTCTACGACGGCGTGAAGGACATTTCCTCGGCCAAGGCCAACCAGTGGGCCGCGCTCGGCTTCTCGGAGGAGAAATACCTCGGCGATATCGGCCTCTCCGTTCCCTACGGCGAGGCCGACCGCGGCCCGCTGGAACGCCTCTGGGCGCGGCCGACCTGCGACATCTGCGGCATCTGGGGCGGCTACACCGGGCCGGGCACGAAGACGGTGATCGCCGCCGAAGCCAGCGCCAAGGTGTCCTTCCGCCTCGTCCCCGGCCAGGACCCCGCCGCCGTCGAAGCCGGGTTCAAGGCGTTCATGCAGGCCCATGTCCCGGCCGACGCGAAGCTGGAGTTCTCCACCTTCGGCCTCTCCTCGGGGCTGGAGATGTCGCTCGACTCCCCGTTCATGAAGGCCGCGCAGAACTCGCTCACCGAGGAATACGGCAAGGTCGCCGTGCTCGCCGGCGTCGGCGGGTCCATCCCGGTGGTGGAGACCATCATGACCGAGCTGGGCCTGGACTGCATCCTGATGGGCTTCGGGCTGGACGACGACCAGGTGCATTCGCCCAACGAGAAGTTCGAGGTGAAGTGCTTCCAGAAGGGCCTGCGCAGCCATGTGCGGCTGCTGGGCAAGTTCGCGAAGTAAGGAAGCAAGGATTCAACGCCAAGACGCCAAGAAAAAGCAGAGCAAGGACGCCAAGAGGACACGAATCGCTTGGCGAGCTTGCCCTTCCTCCTTCTTGGCGCCTTGGCGTTGAATCCCTTCCTCTTTTCCCCCCAAGGCCCGAAGGACCCCCCATGCCTCTCTACGAACTCGACGGCATCCGCCCCCAGGTCCCCGCCTCGGGCCGCTTCTGGATCGCGCCGGACGCCCATGTCATCGGCAACGTCATCATCGAGGAGGACGCCGCGATCTGGTTCGGCGCCGTCATTCGCGGCGACAATGACCCGATCCGGATCGGCGCGCGCAGCAACATCCAGGACAACTCGGTGCTGCATTCCGACACCGACTCGCCGCTGACCATCGGCACCGATTGCACGATCGGCCACAAGGTGATCCTGCACGGCTGCACCATCGGCAACGGCGTGCTGATCGGCATGGGCAGCACGGTGCTGAACGGCGCCGTGATCGGCGACGGCTGCCTGGTGGGCGCCAACGCGCTGGTGACGGAGGGCAAGGCGTTCGAGGCCGGCTGGATGATCCTCGGCAGCCCCGCCAAGGCCGCCCGCCAGATCGGCCCGGAGAACCAGGCCCGCATGGTCCGCGGTGCCGCCGGCTACGTCACCAACTGGCAGCGCTTCAAGTCCACGCTGAAGCGCATCGACTGAGATGCCGCTCGACCTCGCCGCCTCGCTGGGCGGCCGCATCGCGCTGGTCACCGGCGGCATGGGCGGCATCGGCCGTGCCGCCGTGCGGGCCCTGCTGGATCACGGCGCCCGCGTTGCCTTCACCTATGCCGAGGGGCGGGAGGATGCCGCCCGCGCCGCCGCCCTGGCCGCGGAAACCCCGGGCCGCGCCTCTGCCCACGCGCTGGATCTGCGCGATGCCGGCTCGATCGAGGCCTGCCTGGATGCGGCGCTGGCGCGCTGGGGGCGGATCGACATCCTGGTGAACAACGCCGCTGTCGGCTCCGCCACCGTGGCCGCCTACGCCGCCGAACCGCCGGCGCAGGACAGCGCGATGCTGGCCATCAACGCCGACGGCGCGCTGAAGATGGCGCAGGGCTTCCTCGCCCGCATGCGCCCGCGCGCCGAGGCCGCCGCGCCGCTCAAGCTCATCAACCTCAGTTCGGTCGGCGGCGGCATCGCGGTGTTCCCGGGCTTCCGCCTGTCCGATGGCATGAGCAAGGCTGCCGTCGCCTTCATGACCCGCCAGCTCGCCGCCGAGCTCACCGGCACCCCGGTCGACGTGTTCGCCCTCTGCCCCGGCGCCACGGACACGCCGATGTTCCAGGCCTCCACCCTTTCGGGCATGACGGCGGACCAGCGCAGCCGCTTCACCGCCGCCCTGCCCAAGCAGCGGCTGATCGCGCCGGAGGAGATCGCCAACCTGATCGTGTTCCTCGCCTCGGCCCACTCCGCCCCGCTGCACGGCGCGGTGCTCGATGCCTCGATGGGCCTGGGCGTCCGCCCCGGACTGATGTCGGAATACGACGCCCACTGAAGGCCGGTTACACCGCCCGCAGCAGCACCTTCGCCAGCGCCTCGGGCGCGGTGATGTTCGGGCTGTGGCTTTCGGGCATGTCGACGAATTCCCAGCCCGGCGCGTCGCGGTAGCGATCGGCGAACTGCGCGAACACGTCCGGCCCCACCTTCTTCGAGCAGTGGATGTAGGTGCGCGGAAACGGCGGCTTCAGCTGCTGCAGGGATATCTTCTGGGTGAAGCAGCGCGCCGGATGGTGCATCCGCAGCGGCGTCACCCAGGCCAGGTCCTCGGCCGAGGTATCGGGCGCCGGCGGGTTGGGCGGCACCAGCCAGCCCTCCAGCGGCGCGGCCGTCGGCGCCCGCTGCACCAGGTCGCTCAGGGATTGGCCATGCTGCGGCACGAAGGCATCCAGGTACACCAGCCGCCGTACCAACTCCGGCGCCCGGTCCGCCACGCCGGTGGCGACCATGCCGCCGTAGGAATGGCCCACCAGCACGAAGTCGCGCAGGCCCTCGCAGCGGATCACCGCCAGCATGTCGATGATGTGGGTTTCCAGGTCCACCAGCGCATGCGCCAGGTGCGCCCGCTCGCCGAGCCCGGTGTAGGTCGGCGTGAACACCTCGTGCCCCGCCGCGCGAAGCAGCGGCCGCACCTTCTTCCACGCCCAGCCGGCGCTCCAGGCCCCGTGGCAGATCAGGTAGGTCGCCATGCTCAAGCCCCCTTGTCGTCGCCGCCCACGCCGAGCTGCTTCAGCTTGCGGTGGAGCGCGCTGCGCTCCATACCGACGAAGCTCGCCGTGCGGCTGATATTGCCGCCGAAGCGCAGCAGCTGCGCCTGCAGGTACTGCGTCTCGAACAGGTCGCGCGCCTCGCGCAGCGGCAGCGCCATGATGTCGGCCGAGGGGTCACTGTTGAACAGCGCCGGCGCGGCGGAGCCGATCTCCGGCGGCAGCATCTCGGCGCGGATCGGCTCCCCCGCCCCGCCCGGGGCCATGATCAGCAGCCAGTCCATCAGGTTGCGCAGCTGGCGCACATTGCCGGGCCAATCGTAGGCCTGCAGCGCCGTCAGTGCATCCGTGGAAAGCTCGCGCGGCGCCATGCCGGAATTCTCCGCCGAGCGCGCCAGGAAATGCCGCGCCAGCACCGGGATGTCCTCCCGCCGCTCGCGCAGCGCCGGCATGCGCAGCGGCACCACCGCCAGGCGGTAGAACAGGTCCTCGCGGAACCGCCCGGCCCCGATCTCGGCCTGCAGGTCCTTGTTGGTGATCGCCAGGACGCGGATATCCACCCGCACGCGCTGGGAGCCGCCGAGGCGCTCGAAGCTCTGGTCCTGCAAGGCGCGCACGATCTTGCCCTGGGTCTCCAGCGGCATGTCGGAGACCTCGTCCAGCAGCAGCGTGCCGCCATGGGCGCGTTCCAGCACGCCCGCGCGGCGCGGCTGCGCCAGGGCATCGGCGCCGCCCTCCACGCCGAACAGCTCCTCCTCGAATCGCGCGGGCGCCAGGGTGGCGCAGTTCAGCGCGATGAACGGACCATCCGCCCGGCGGGAGCGCGCGTGGATCATCCGCGCCACCACCTCCTTGCCCGATCCCGCCGGCCCCGTGATCAGCACGCGCGAGCCGGTCGGCGCCACCTTCTCCACCGCCCCGCGGATCGCCGCGATCGCGCCGCTCTCCCCGGCCAGCTCCGTCTCCGCCCCGGCACGCAGCCGCAGTTCCGCGTTCTCGCGCGCCAGACGCGCCGCCTCGATCGCGCGCCGGCACACCAGCAGCAGCCGGTCGGTCTGGAACGGCTTCTCGATGAAGTCGTAGGCGCCGTGCTGGATCGCCGTCACCGCCGTCTCGATGTTGCCGTGGCCGGACATCATCACCACCGGGACCGCCGGCTCCTCGGACTGCAGCACCTCCAGGATGCCGAGCCCGTCCAGCGCCGAGCCCTGCAGCCACACGTCCAGGATCACCAGGGAGGGCCGGCGCGCCCGGAACGCCGCGATCGCCGAATCGGAATCGCCGGCCAGGCGCGTGGAATAGCCCTCGTCCTCCAGCAGCCCCTGCACCAGCAGCCGGATATCCGGCTCGTCGTCCACGATCAGGATGTCATGCGCCATCGCGGCCTCCCCGCACCGGTTCAGCCCGGGGCGCGCAGCGGCAGGAACAGGCAGGCCACCGCCCCGGTTCCGGGCCAGTCCGGCTCCGGCACCCGGTCGTCGAGCGTGATCCGCCCGCCATGGTCCTCCATGATCTTCTTGACGATCGCCAGGCCAAGTCCGGTGCCTTTCGGCTTGTGGGTGACATAGGGCTCGGTGAGCCGGTCGCGATCCTGCCCCGGCAGACCGATTCCGTCATCGGCCACCACGATCACCACCTCATCGCCGTGCAGCGCCACCCCGACGGCGATATGCCCAGGGCCGCTGCCCTCCGGCCGCATCGCCAGCGCATCGGCGGCGTTCTGCAGCAGGTTGGTCACCGCCTGGCCCAGCAGCCGCCGGTCGCACGCCGCCTCCGGCCCGCGATCGGGGATGTCGGTGGTGAACACCACCTCCGGCCGCGCCTGGCGCTGCAGCACCATGGCCTCGCGCACGACCCGGCCGATATCCTCCGGCTTGATCACCGGCTGCGGCATGCGCGCGAAGCGGCTGAACTCGTCCACCATACGCCCGATATCGCCCACGTGGCGCACGATCGTGTCGGCGCACTGGATGAAGGTGTCGGGGTCCGAGGTGATCTCGCGCGCGAAGCGGCGCTTGAGGCGCTCGGCGGAAAGCTGGATCGGCGTCAGCGGGTTCTTGATCTCGTGCGCGATGCGCCGCGCCACATCGGCCCAGGCCGCCTTGCGCTGGGCGGATTGCAGCTCGGTGATATCGTCGAAGGTCACCACGAAGTTGGCGATGCGGTCCGGCTGCTCGTTGCCCTCGGCATCCGGCGGCTGGGCGGTGCGGTCGGCGCCGATGCGCAGCAGCAGGGTGCGGCGCTGCCCGCCCCCGCCTTCCCTGGGCGCGCCGAGATGCACCTCCCCGGTCTGCACTTGCGTGGGCGTGGCCATCGCCGCCTCCAGCAGCGGGGCGAATTCCGGCACCACCTCGGCCATCGGCCGCCCCACGTCGCGCCACAAATCGCGCCCCAGCAACGCGCCGGCCGCGCGGTTCGGCAGTTCCACCTTGCCCTCGGGATCCAGCCCGATCACGCCGGCCGACACGCCCGACAGCACGGTTTCGGTGAAGCGACGCCGCTCGTCGATCTGGCTGTACGCCTCCATCAGCTCGCGCCGCTGGGCGCCCAGCTGCCCGGTCATGCGGTTGAATGCGCGCGACAGGCCGGCGATGTCGTCCCCGGTATCCACCTCCGCCACCCGCACCGAGAGGTCGCCCGCGCGCACGCGCTCGGCCGCCGTGATCAGCCCGCCCACCGGACGGGCGATCTGGTTGGCCAGCACCAGCCCGATCAGCACCGCGGCGGCCAGCACGGCGAGCGCCACCAGCGCGAACACCACCGCGAAGGTCACCTGCAGCCCGGTGCGGTTCTGGTCCAGCCGGTCGTAGAGCGCCACCGCCTGCTCGGTGCGCACGATGTGGTCCAGGATGGAGGGGTCCACCAGCCGCCCGATCACCAGCATCAGGTTCGGCGTGGTCTCCAGCAGCACCACGCCGCGCACCTTGGTCTGGTCCTCGCTGCCCAGCACGGCCACGTCGCCGGTGCGCGCCAGTTCGGTCGCCCATTCCGGCGGCACCACGCTCTCGAACCCAGTCATGCTCCCGGCCGAGGCGATCACCTGCCCGGTCACCGGCTCGTAGATCGCCGATTCCGTGAGCCCGCGCAGCCCCGTCTGCGTGGCCAGGAAGTTCAGGAACCCGTTCGGGTCGGTGCTCATCAGCCGCAGCCCGCCGCGCACCAGGTCGGCGGCCATGCCCAGCGCATCGGCGCGGATGTTGTTGCGGTGCTCCTCGGCATAGCCGCGCGCGGCCGAAAGGCTCTGCTGCAGCGCCGTGCGCACCGGGTCGGCGAACCAGGCCTGGATGCCGTAGTTGAAGAAGATGGTGGAGAACACCGCCACCACGATCGCCGGCGTCACCGCCACCACGCTGAACAGCAGCACCAGCCGCACATGCAGCCTGGCACCCGCCGCCGCCCGCCGGCGCTCCATCCACACGCGCGTGAGCCGCACGGAGAGCAGCGCCACCAGCAGCAGCACCACCACCAGGTTGGCCAGGATCAGCGCGAAGAGCTGGTTCGGCCGCTGCACCCCGGTGGCCAGGAACACGAAGGTCGCCACCCCCAGCGCCAGCGCCACCGCCGCCAGCACCAGGGTGGAAACCCGCCCGATCAGCAGCTCCACCAGCCGCGACAGCCGCGCCCGCAGCCCGTCCTGCCGCGGCGCGCCCGCCGCCGCCTCCGGCCCGGCCGGCAGGATGGGCGAGGCGTCCATCGCCCGTCAGGCCACGCCGCGGATGACCGGGATGTCGAGGTCGCGGATCTTCTTGCGCAGCGTGTTGCGGTTCAGCCCCAGCATGGCCGCGGCCTTGATCTGGTTGCCGCGCGTGGCCGCCAGCGTCATGCGGATCAGCGGGCGCTCCACCTCGGCCAGCACGCGGTCGTAGATGTCCGAGGGCCCCAGCGCATCGCCGTGGGCGGCGAGGAACTGGCGGATGTGCCGCTCCACCGCGCGCGCCAGCGGCTCCTGCACCATGTCCACCTCGCCGGGCCGCTCCGGCGCGCCGCCATAGTCGATCTCGCGCAGCTCGCCCTGCACCGCCGGCGCCCCCACCACCTCGTCCGGGCACAGCGCGGCCAGCCGGTGCATCAGGTTCTCCAGCTCGCGCACATTGCCCGGCCAGCGATGCCCCTGCAGCGCCTCGATCGCGCCATGGTCCAGCAGCTTGCCCGGCAGCCCGCCCTCGCGCGCCCGCTCCAGGAAGTGCCGCGCCAGGTCCGGGATGTCCTCCACCCGCTCGCGCAGCGGCGGCAGCCGGATCGGCACCACGTTCAGCCGGTAGTACAGGTCCTCGCGGAACTGCCCCTGGCGGATCGCCGAGCGCAAATCCCGGTGCGTGGCGGCGATGATGCGCACATTGGCGCGGATCGGCGTGCGCCCGCCGACGGAGGTGAACTCGC
Organism: Rhodospirillales bacterium; assembly: GCA_947458025.1. Lineage (GTDB taxonomy): Bacteria > Pseudomonadota > Alphaproteobacteria > Acetobacterales > Acetobacteraceae > CAMDGX01. The sequence continues at coordinate 14,181 of CANHCJ010000041.1, forward strand.
CCTCCTGCAGCACGCGCAGCAGCCGCGTCTGCGCCTCGGCCGGCATGTCGCCGATCTCGTCCAGGAACAGCGTGCCTCCGGTCGCCTGCTCAAACCGGCCCGGCGCGCGGTTGGTGGCGCCGGTGAACGCCCCGCGCTCATGCCCGAACAGCTCGCTCTCGATCAGCTCGCGCGGGATCGCGGCCATGTTGATCGCCACGAACGGCCCCGCGCGCCTGCGCCCGTAATCGTGCAGCGCGCGCGCCACCAGCTCCTTGCCGGTGCCGCTTTCGCCGTTGATCATCACGGTGAGGTCCGCGGTCGTGAGCCGCGCGATGGTGCGGTAGATCTCCTGCATCGCCACCGAGCGCCCGATCAGCGGCAGCTTCTCGTCCCCGTCGCGCGGCGCCACCGCCACCGGCGGCGCCTCGCCCGAAGGTGCGGCCAGCGCCCGGTCCACCACCGACAGCAGCTCCGTGAGGTCGAAGGGCTTGGGCAGGTATTCGAACGCCCCGCGCTGCGTCGCCTTCACCGCCGTCATCAGCGTGGATTGCGCCGACATCACGATGATCCGCAGTTCCGGCCGCACCCGGCGGATGCGCGGGATGAGGTCGAGCCCGTTGCCGTCCGGCATCATCACGTCGGTGATGACCAGGTCGCCCTCGCCCTCCTCCACCCAGCGCCACAGCATGCTGGCCGTGCCGGTGCTGCGCACCTGGTAGCCGGAGCGGCCGAGCGCCTGGGTCAGCACGGTGCGGATCGACCGGTCGTCGTCGGCAACCAGGATGGTGGGCGGGGTGGCGCTCATGGCACGCGAACCTTCAGCAACGCCGGGCTCAGTTCTGGGATTCTTCGTCGACCATCGGCAGCATCAGGCGGAACTCGGTCCGCCCGGGGCGGCTCTCCACCTCCACCAGCCCGCCATGGTCGCTGACGATCTTGGCCACCAGCGCCAGCCCGAGCCCGTTGCCGCTGGGCTTGCCGCTGACGAAGGGGTCAAACAGATGCGGGCGGATGTCGTCCGGAATGCCCGGCCCGTTGTCGCGCACGATCACGAACAGCGGCAGGTGCCGGCGCGCCTCGCTGCCGGGCGCGGCCAGCCGCACGCCGTGCTGATAGCCGGTGATCAGGTGGATCTCGCCATGCGCCACGTCGCCCTGCACGATCGCCTCGGCGGCGTTCTTCACCAGGTTCAGGATGACCTGCACCAGCTGGTCGCGGTTGCCGTGCACCGGCGGCAGGGAGGGATCGTACAGCTCGGTGAAGCGGATCGGCGCCGCGAAGCCGCTCTGCGCCAGCCGCCGCACGTGCTCCAGCACGCGGTGGATGTTCACCGGCCCGTACTGCACCGGCTTCTCGCCGAACGCCTCCATCCGGTCCACCAGGTCGCGGATGCGGTCCGCCTCGTCGCGGATCAGCACGGTCAGCTCGCGGTCCGCCTCCGCCACGCTGCCTTCCAGCAGCTGGGCGGCGCCGCGGATGCCGGACAGCGGGTTCTTCACCTCATGCGCCAGCGTTGCCGCCAGCCCCGCGACGGAACGTGCGGCCCCGCGCACCGTCAGCTGCCGGTCCAGCGCCCGCGCCGCGGTGGCGTCATGCAGCACCAGCACCACCGCGCCGGGCTCCTCCGGCAGCGGCGCGCCCTGCACGGCGATGTTCAGCCGGTGCAGCCGCGGCCCGTCCAGCGCCATGTCGTGGTCCGCCACCCGCGCATCGTGCTGGCGCACCTGGTCCACCAGCAGGAACAGCGGGTTGTCCTGCGCCAGGAAGTCCGACAGCGAGAGCATCGCCGCGGCTGCGGCGGAAACGCCCAGGAACTGCTCGGCGGCATGGTTCAGGAAGCGCAGCCGGTTCTCCGCGTCCAGCACCACCACCGGCACCGGCAGCGCCGCCAGCACGGCCACCGCATCCGGCGGCGCCACGCTGCGCCGCCGCTCGGCCAGCCGCACCGCGCTGCGCAGCATGTTCCTCACGCCGCTTCGGCCATCTCGGCATCGGGCAGCCGCTCGCGCACCCGCTGCTCGCCGCGCTCGATCAGCGGGTCGTAGAACCTGTCGATCGCCTCCAGCACCGCGGGCACATCCGGTAGGCGCATCACGGTGGACCGGAAATCCGCCGATCCCCGCAGCCCGCGCGAGTACCAGGACAGGTGCTTGCGTGCCAGGCGCATCCCCGGCTCGGTGCCGAAATGCGCCTGCATCGCCGCGTAGTGCCGCAGCATGATCCCCTTTTGCGCCGCGAGATCCGGCTCCGGAATGCGCTCCCCGGTCTGCAGGAAATGCGCCACCTGCGCCGGAAACCACGGCCGCCCGTAGCAGCCGCGCCCGATCATCACCCCATCCGCGCCGGAGCGCCGCAGCGCCTCGGCCGCGTCGTCCTCCGTGGTGATGTCCCCGTTGGCGATGACCGGCAGCTTCGTCGCCGCCTTCACCCCGGCGATGAAATCCCAGTCCGCGGTGCCGGTGTAGAACATCTGGCGCGTGCGCCCGTGCACCGTCACCAGCCGGATGCCGCATTCCTCGGCGATCCGGGCCAGCTTCGGCGCGTTCAGCGACTGGTGGTCCCAGCCCATGCGCATCTTCAGCGTCACCGGCACCGGCACCGCCTTCACCGTCGCTTCCAGGATGCGCGCCGCCCCGATCTCATCGCGCATCAGCGCGCTGCCGGCCATCTGCCCCACGGCCACCTTCTTCACCGGGCAGCCGAAATTGATGTCGACGATGTCGGCACCCTTGCCCACCGCGATCCGCGCCGCCTCGGCCATCGCCTCCGGGTCGCACCCGGCCAGCTGGATCGAGGTCGGCTTGCCGTCCATCGCGGCCATGCGCATCGTGGCCTTGTTTTCGCGCACCATCGCCCAGGAGGCGATCATCTCCGAGACCACCAGCCCCGCCCCCAGCTCGCGCGCGAGCCGGCGGAATGGCAGATCCGTCACGCCGGACATCGGCGCCAGGATCACCGGCGTGTCGATCACCACGCCGTCGCCAAGGTCGACGGGGCGCAGGCGGTTCGGGGGAAGGTCGGGATTGCCCATGATTTGGGCAAACTAGTGTCTGCCCCGGTGCCACGCAACGTATTCCTTGGGCGATTTGCGCCCCGTTGACGCCGCCCAACCGCAAGGCGACCCTGCGGGCATGACCGCCCAGCCCCCCCCTTCCCGCATCGCCTGCGTCCTCGTTGCCGCCGGCAGCGGCCAGCGCTTCGGCGCCGACACGCCGAAACAGTTCCTTACCGTCGCCGGCCGGCCGGTGATCCGCCACGCCGCCGAAACCCTCGCCGCGGCCGGCATCCTGCTCCAGCCAGTCGGGGACGCCGCCCCCATCGCCGCCGCCCTGGCCGGCCTGCCGCACC
>CANHCJ010000042.1 GCA_947458025.1 Rhodospirillales bacterium
AGGAGGATCCGACATCGACCCAGGTGTACTTGTCCACCTGGCCGCGCAGGAACTGGCTGCGGTTGGTGCCCTTCTCGCGCATGATCTCCGCCCGCTTCTCGAAGCGCGGGTCGTTGATCACCAGCGCGCCGCCCTCGCCGCAGGAGAAGTTCTTGGTCTCGTGGAAGCTGTAGCAGCCCATGTGGCCGATGGTGCCGAGGTAGCGGCCTTTGTACTTGGCATCGACGCCCTGCGCCGCGTCCTCCACCACCAGCAGGCCGTGGCGCTCGGCGATGGCCATGATCTCGTCCATCTCGCAGGCCACGCCGGCGTAGTGGACCGGGAAGATCGCCTTGGTGCGCGGTGTGATCGCCGCCTCGATCAGGCGCTCGTCGATATTCATGGTGTCGGGCCGCACGTCCACGAACACCGGGCGGGCGCCGCGCAGCACCACGGCATTGGCGGTGGAGACGAAGGTGTAGGACGGCATGATCACTTCGTCGCCGGGCTCGAACTCGCACAGCAGCCCGGCCAGCTCCAGCGCGGCGGTGCATGACGTGGTGAGCAGGATGCGGCGGGCGTGCAGCCGCTCCTCCATGAAGGTCTGGGCCTTCTTGGTGAACGGGCCGTCGCCGCTGGCATGGCCGCCGGCGACGGCCTGGCCGACATAGATCAGCTCGCTGCCGGCAATGCTGGGCTTGTTGAACGGGATTCGTATGGTCATGCCGTTGGTTCCGTGTTGCGGGCGTGGCCGGCGCGCGGCGCAGCGAACACCCAAATCCGTTGCATAATGAAAAGAAAACAGGCGACGGCGAAGATGAGGCCGGCCTGGGCGAGCTGGTGTGGCACCGCCATGCGGTCGACCAGCAGCCACAGCCCGGCCCAGTTCAGCAGGTAGCCGAGGGCATAGGCGGTGACGTAGCGCAGGAAGGGCCCGGCGGGCCGGCCGTTGTGGCCGAAGGTGATGCGCCGGTTCAGGACGAACCCGATCACGACACCCGTGGCGTAGGTGATCGACATCGACGCAACGGGCGAGAGGCCCGCGGCCACCAGCGCAAGATAGGCCACGTAAAGCGCGGCGTTGAGCAGCAGGCCGATCACGGCATAGCGGGAGAACTGGCCGAGCATTCAGGCCGCCCCTGCGCGGTCGGCCACAGGGCCGCCAGGGCACCAGTGCAGCGTTACGGTCGGCGCGGAAAACCGGAACCCAAGGCCGACATAGAGGTTGTGCACCGCCGTGTTGTGCGAGGAGATGCTGGTGGAGACGCGGGCCACGCCTTCCCGGTGGTGGCAGGCCAGGACGTGCTTCCAGATCTTGCGGCCGATGCCGCGCCCGGCGAACGCCGGCACAAGGCCCACCAGCGACCAGAACCGTTCCGCCGGGCTGGGCGCCTCGATCACCAGGAAGGCGGCCAGCTCGCCGTCCAGCAGGCACTTGACCACGCTTTGGGCCGGATTGTCGAAGGCGTTGGAGGCCCACATGGCGTAGCGGCGGTCGCCGATGCGGCTGTCGATCATCGGGTCCACCTGCAGCCGGCCGGCCGCGAAGATGCGCCCGGCGATGGCGGCCAGGGTGGCGCGGTCCTGCGGGGCGGCGGCCTGCATGGCGATCGCGGGATCGGGCGTGAAATCCTCCAGCGCGGTGCGATGGGGGCGGTAGTTGAGCTCGATGAAGCGGAACCCCTGCCCTTCCAGGAAGGCGAGCGCATCCAGCCGGGCCTGGTCCAGGCGGCAGGCCACCAGGGCAATGCCGCGCCGCCGGCACCAAGTGCGGAAGCGACGGAAATCACGGCGCGCCGCATCGGGATCGATGATCTCGATCTCCGACAGCACCGCGGTGTCGGCGCCGAAGGCCGGCCGGTCCCAGGGGGCAACGTGGAAGCTGAGCTTGAGGGCCGGGGTTGCGATGACCTCCGGCCGCACCTCAAACATTCGTCCTGCCCTCGGGCGGCGCATCCGTTCGTTCGCCGACCACATAGGCCGGCCGGTCCATGGTGCGGAAATGGATGCGGGCGAGGTATTCGCCGAAGATGCCGAGGGCGAACATCTGGGCGCCGGAGAACATGGCGACCAGGGAGGCCAGGAAGGCGAAGCCGGGGACGGCGCTGCCGCGGATGAGGAAGTTGCCGAGCACATAGACCAGCACGCCGATGCCGAACACGAACAGCCCGAAGCCCACGAAACTCGCCACCTGGAGCGGCAGGGTGGAGAAGCCCGTCATCAGGTTGAAGGCGTGGCGGATCAGCTTGCCGAGCGTGTAGCCCGAGACGCCGATGGTGCGCGGCTCGTGCCGCACGCGGATGCTGCGGAAGCGCGAGGTGGACCAGGTGAGCAGCACGTCGATCGAGACATGGGGGCTGCGGTAGCTGGCGAACCCCTCGCGCAGTTCGGTGCGGAAGACGCGGAAGGCGCTGGCGTTGCGGGCGGTCTCGGCCCCCATGGCGCCCTGCAGCGCCAGCTTGGTGAGGCGCGATGCTATGTCGCGCAGGAAGCCGTGCTGCTCGTCGCGCGGGGCGCCGTAGACCACGTCGCAGTCGTCGCTGAGTGCGGCGAGCATCGCGGGCAGCTCGCTGACCGGGTGCTGGAGGTCGTCATCCATCGTGATGATGAGGCCGTAGCGCGCGGCGCGGATGCCGCACAGGATGGCGCTGTGCTGGCCGTAGTTGCGCCGCATGCGGATGCCACGAATGCGCGGGTCGCGCCGGGCGAGATCGGCGATGACGCCCCACGAGCCGTCGCCGCCGCAATCCTCGACGAAGATGACCTCGAAATTCCGGCACAGCTGCTCCATGGCCGGGATCAGCTGTTCGTAGAGCTTCGGCAGCGCCTCCTGCGCCCGGTAGACCGGGATCACCACAGAGACTTCCCGCGTGACGTGATCGCGATCCATGCACCTTCCCTGTACGGAAAGCCGGTCTGGCATGATCCGACCGGTCCAACGTTTCCTGGTGCTTAGCTTAGCAGACGAAGGTAGTGAAGCAGTTACTGCCGCATCACGGAACAAGTGACTGCCTTCGTGTGGGCGGCGGGGCGATCGCCGCGGGCATCCGGTAGCGATTGCGTGGGCGCGCGCCTGCGTGGTTGCGGCCATCCTGGCCGGCGGCGTAGATGGCGACCGGACCGTTGCACTGGAGCGGTTGGACCGGCGCGGCACAGATCGGGGATTCCGATGAGGCAGATGAGATCGAATTGATGATGCAGAGAGTTCCTTTTCTTCTTTATGGCGTCGTGTTGTTCATTTTCGGCCTTATGACGTATCTGTTTGGCGTCTTCCTGGGCGTTCCCCGCCTCCTGCTCGGCAACCCGGATGCACTTCTGCGGATCAACGAGCTGATCGTCTGGTATAGTGGCGTGCCCATCGTGGCCGGGATGGTGCTGGCCGGCATCGACCTGTTCGTGCTGTTCGACCGCAAGCGCCAGGTCCGGCCGTTCCGCAACGCGCCGCTGGCCGACCGCCGGGTGACGGTGGCGCTGACGGCCTATAACGACGAGGCCAGCATTGCCGAGGCGGTGGCGGATTTCCGCGGCCATCCGCTGGTGGCGCGGGTGATCGTGGTCAGCAACAACAGCCGCGACCGCACCGAGGAGGTGGCGCGCGCGGCGGGTGCCATCACCTTCAACGAGCTGTCGCCGGGCTACGGCGCCTGCGTGCACCGGTGCCTGACGGAAGCGGCGCGGCACGAGGACACGGAGATCGTGGTGCTGTGCGAGGGCGACCGCACCTTCCGCGCCTACGACATCGACAAGCTGCTGGCCTATGCCCCGCATGCCGACGTGGTGAACGGCACCCGCACGGTGGAGCAGCTGCGCGAATACCAGACGCAGCTGAGCACCTTCATGTACTACGGCAACCTGTTCGCCGGTAAGCTGCTGGAAGCCAAGCATCTGGGCGCCAGCACCATCACCGACCTCGGCACCACGTACAAGCTGGTGCATCGCGCGGCCCTGCTGCGGCTGCTGCCGCTGCTGGACCCGCGGATCAACCTGGAGTTCAACGCCTACCTGCTGGACCGGGCGCTGGGCGCGGGCATGTCGATGGTGGAGTGCCCGATCACGTTCCATCCGCGGGTGGGCGAGAGCAAGGGCGGCAACGTGTCCAACCGCCGCGCGCTCAGGGTGGGGATGCGGATGATCCTGGGCATTGTCGGCAACTGGCGGAGCGAGCGGGCATGAGCGCGGACGGGCTGCAATCCTACCACGCCACACGGCTGGCGCCGGATCCCAAGCGCAACGTGGTCTGGCGCACGCTGGTCGAGAGCCATTTCCAGCGGCTGATCCCCGAACAGGGCTGCGTGCTGGATATCGGCGCGGGGCATTGCCAGTTCATCAACCACGTGCGTGCGCGCCGGCGCGTGGCAGTGGACATGTGGGAAGGCTTTGGCGACTTTGCCGCCGCGGGCGTGGAAACCGTGGTGGCGCCGGCCGCGGGGCTCGGTTTCCTGGCCGACCGGTCGGTGGATTTCGCCTTCGCCAGCAACCTGTTCGAGCACCTGCACCAGCCGGATTTCGCCGAGGTGCTGGCCATGCTGCGGCGCAAGCTGGTGGCGGGCGGCACGCTGAACATCCTGCAGCCCAACTACCGCTACTGTTCGGCGGAGTATTTCGATGACTACACGCACGTGGCGATCTGGTCGCATGTGAGCCTGGCCGATTTCCTGGAGGCGAACGGCTTCGAGGTGATCGAGGTGCAGCCCCGGTTCCTGCCGCTGACGGTGAAGTCGCGCCTGCCGGTCTGGCCGGTGCTGATCCGGGCCTACCTGGCCTCGCCGGTGAAGCCGATGGGCAAGCAGATGCTGCTGCGGGCGCGGGTGCGCGGCTGAACGGGCGCGCCTATTCGCGCTCGTGCAGGGTGTAGGGGCCGAACACCGTCTTGCGCGGATAGGCCTGCGCGATGGCCTGGCGCATGGCCGGCGTGAAGCGGCCGACATAGGGCCCGCCGGCCTCGCTGCCCTCCGTCAGGATGAAGGCGAAGCGGGCTTGCGCGAGCATGGCGACGAACGGGCGCTCATCCCAGGCGCCCACCCGGGCCAGGGCGCCGAAGATGGCGGATTCCAGCGGAACCGGCTTCCCGGCGCGCATCAGCAGCACCATCTCGTCCGACAGCACCGGGGCCTCGGTGGTGCGCAGGCGCTGGCCGAGGGCATCGAGGCTGCGCACCACGGCGGGGTCGGTGACGTCGCGTGGCAGCGCCGGGGCCGGCATCGTGGCGAGGTGGGCCAGCAGCAGCAGGGGCGCGGCCGGCACCGCCAGGCCCAGCCAGGCGAACCGCCGGCCGGCCTGCGCCGGGGGCGCCCCGGCGAGCGCGGTGGCCAGCAGCACGCCCATCGCGACGGCGGCGACGCAGTACCATTCGTTGAAGTAGTTGCTGCTCGCCCCTTCCTTGCCCAGCGCCACCAACATCGCCGTGGCGCCGAGGGCATAGAGGCCCAGCATGGCCAGGCGGAACGTGGCGATGTCGCCGCGCAGCATGCCGGCCAGGCCCGAACGCCGCAGGAGGCCGACGGCCAGCCAGAGCAGCCAACCCAGCGCCAGCAGGACCAGCAGGACCCCGAAGGCCTGGTGCCGCAGCCGCCACACCGCCCAGTAGGCGTAGCGCAGGTCGAACGGGTTGATGTTGTAGAACAGGATATGCCGCAGGAAGCCGCCCCCGGTGGCCAGGGTGAGCGCGGCCAGCGGCACCAGCCCGACGGCCAGCCCGAACAGGCCGAGGCGGATTGCGTGGCGCGGGTCGCGCACCAGCCAGGCGGCCAGCACGGCGGCGGGCGCCACGATCGCCGTCTGCTTGGCATAGACGGCCAGCACGAAGCACAGCATCCCGGCATAGGAGAGGCGGTCCGGCCCGCGCGCGTTCACCGACAGGGCGAAGCCGATGCCGACCAGCGCCAGGGCCAGCGCATCGGAGCGGAACAGCGCCGACCAGAACCAGAACGACGTCATGGTGAGCGGGAACAGCGCGCCCAGGGCGCAGCCCAGCAGGGCGGCCTTGCCGTGCAGGCCCCGATCGGCAGCGAAGCGGCGGGCGGCGAGGAAGATGCCGAGGCACAGCACCATCGTGGCCGCCACCGAGACGCCGCGCCCGGCGGCCAACGCATCCACCCCCAGCCCGGCCACGGCGCGCGCGGCCAGGTGGAACAGCGGTGGGTAGTGGAACACGATGTAGGGATAGGCCGTGATGTCGCCATACATGCGCGGCCCCGGGATCAGCGCCATCTGCTGCCAGACGATGCCCTCGCCGAAATCAAGCGCGTAGGGATGTGCCACCGCCGCGGCCGCGAACCCGGCATAGCGGACGAGATGCAGGCCCAGGATGGCAAGGGCGGCAAGGCACGCCACCATCGCAATCCCGCGGCCCAGCGCGCCAAGCCCCCGCGAATTCGCCGCCACCGTCGCCTCCGGTTACTGCTGGCGCCGCCAGGGTTCCCGCGGCCCGGGTAGCTAGGCCTGCGCCGGCGCCATGGTCAACCGCGCCCTGGGCCCGGGCCCGGTCACGAGCGCGCCAGGGGGCATGGCGCAGGGTGCGGCGCGGGGAATCAATGGCATGGCGGCGCTTGCGCCTTGCAATACGCCCGCGTTGCGCTATCTCCCGGCGCGCACCGACATTGCGTGGGGGAGCAAAGTGCCAGCCGACAGCAAGGCCCCTCTGATCGAGATCGAGGGTTTGACCAAGCGTTTCGGGGCGTTCACCGCGGTGGACAACGTGTCCTTCTCGGTGGCGCGCGGCGAGGTTCTGGGCTTCCTCGGCCCGAACGGCGCCGGCAAGTCCACCACCATGCGCATGCTGGCGGGGTTCATGACCCCCACCGCCGGCACCGCGCGCATTTGCGGGCACGACGTGCAGGCCGACAGCGTGGCCGCGCGGCGCACGCTGGGCTTCCTGCCCGAAGGCGCGCCCACCTACCCCGAGATGACGGTGGAGGCGTTCCTGTCCTTCGTGGCCTCCGTGCGCGGCTATGGCGGCGCCGAGGCCAGGAAGCGCATCGCACGCGCGATCGAGCTCACCACCCTGCAGGGCGTGCGGTTGCAGCCGGTGGAAACGCTGTCCAAGGGCTTCAAGCGCCGCGTGGGCCTGGCCCAGGCGCTGCTGCACGACCCGCCGGTGCTGGTGTTGGACGAGCCGACCGACGGGCTCGACCCCAACCAGAAGCACGAGGTGCGCACGCTGATCCGCCAGATGGCGCCGGAGAAGGCGATCGTGATCTCCACGCACATCCTGGAGGAGGTGGACGCCATCTGCTCCCGGGCGATCATCATCGCGCGCGGCAAGGTGCTGGCCGATGCCACGCCGGCGGAGCTGGTGAAGCGCCACCCCTCCGGCAAGCTGGACGACGTGTTCCGGGACATCACCCAACCGAAGGCGGCGTGAGCCCATGCGCAACACCCTGATCGTGGCCCGGCGCGAGCTGGGCGGCTACTTCGCCACCCCGGTGGCGGTGGTGTTCATCGTGATCTTCCTGGCGTTGCAGGGCGTGCTGACCTTCAACCTGGGCAATTTCTTCGACCGCAACCAGGCCGACCTCGCGCCCTTCTTCAACTTCGTGCCCTGGGTGTTCCTGCTGCTGGTGCCGGCCATCACCATGCGGCTATGGGCGGAGGAGCGGCGGCTGGGCACGATCGAGCTGCTGCTGACGCTGCCGATCACGCAGGGCCAGGCGGTGCTGGGCAAGTTCCTCGCAGCCTGGGTGTTCTGCGCCATCGCGCTGGCGCTGACCTTCCCGTTCATCATCACGGTGAACTACCTCGGCAGCCCCGACAACGGCGTGATCGCCACCGGCTACCTGGGCGCGCTGCTGGTGGCCGGCGCGTTCCTTTCCATCGGCTCGGCGCTGTCGGCGGCCACCAAGAACCAGGTGATCGCCTTCGTGCTGGCCGTGGCGGTGTGCTTCCTGTTCGCGGTGGCCAGCTATCCGCTGGTGACCGACTTCCTGTCGAAGACGGCGCCGACGCTGGCCGAGGTGGCGCGGCGCCTCAGCGTGGCGGAACGCTTCCAGGGCTTCACCCGCGGCGTGATCTCGCTGCGCGACCTGATCTTCTTCGCCAGCTTCATCGGCTTCTGGCTGTACCTCAACACCGTCATCGTCGAACATCGGAAGGCGGACTGAGCCATGCGCCGTCTCTGGACCTCTGTCATCGGCGTGGTGGCGGTGCTGGCCATCCTGGTCGGCGTGAACCTGCTGGCGGAATACCGGCTGGCGCAGGCCAAGCTCGATCTGACCCAGCAGCGCCTCTACACGCTGGCGCCGGGCACGCGGAAGATCCTGGCCGAGCTGAAGGACCCGATCACGCTGCGCTTCTACTATTCGCGCACGCTGGGCAGCCGCATCCCGATGTACGGCGCCTATGCGGACCGGATCAGCGAGATGCTGCGCGAGTATGCCAGCGCTTCGGACGGCAAGGTGCGGCTGGAGTTCTACGACCCCGAGCCGTTCAGCCCCACCGAGGACCGCGCCGTGGCCTATGGGCTGCAGGGCGTGCCGATCGATCAGTCGGGCGAGCAGGTCTATTTCGGCCTCGCCGGCTCCAACCTGCTGGATGACGAGCGCACCATCCCGTTCTTCCAGCCGGAGCGCGAGCGCTTCCTGGAATTCGACCTGACGCGGCTGGTGTATGAGCTTTCCAGCCCCAAGCGCCCGCTGATCGGGGTGATGACCTCGCTGCCGCTCGACGGCGACCCGCGCATGATGATGATGACGCAGAACCGCGCCGCCGGGCAGCCCTGGGTCTCCTCCATCCAGCTGCGCCAGGCCTTCGGCGTGCGCCAGGTGCCGCTCGACACCCAGGTGATCGACCCCGAGATCCAGGTGCTGCTGGTGGCCCATGCGCAGAACCTGTCGGAGAACGCGCTGTATGCCATCGACCAGTTCGTGATGCGCGGCGGCCGGCTGATGGCGATGGTGGATCCGCACAGCGAGGCGCAGGGCGCGGTGGCCGACCCGCAGACCGGCATGCCGCCGCGCAACACCGCCAGCAACCTCGCCCGGCTGTTCGATGCCTGGGGCATCGGCTTCGACGGCACGCAGATCGTCGGCGACCTCAAGGGCGCGTGGCGCGTGCGCGGCTCGCCGACGGATCGCGCGCAGGTGGTGGACTATGTCGCCTGGTACAACATCCGCGACGGGCTCAACACCAACGACCCCGCCACGGCCGAGCTGAGCCAGGTGACGGTGGCCTCGGCCGGCGCGCTCTCGAAGAAGGAAGGCGCGGCGATCGAGTTCACCCCGCTGCTCACCAGCTCCGAGATGTCCGGGCCGGTGGCGCTGGAGAAGGTGAAGATGATGCCCGATCCCGGCCGCATCCTGGGCGAGTTCCGCCCGGACGGGCAGCGCCGGGTGATCGCGGCGCGGGTGCGCGGGGAACTTTCCTCCGCCTTCACCGCCCCCCCTGCCCCGCCGGCCCAGGCGCGCGAGCCGGTGCAGCTGCCGGAGCACCGGGCGAAGACCGAGGGCACCGCCAACATGGTGGTGGTGGCCGATACCGACCTGCTGGCCGACCGCTACTGGGTGCGCGTGCAGGAGTTCTTCGGCCAGCAGGAGGCCACGCCCTTCAGCGACAACGGCGCCTTCGTGGCCAACCTCGTCGGCACGCTGGCCGGCGGCGACGCGCTGATCGGGCTGCGCTCGCGCGGCACCTCGCTGCGGCCCTTCGACCTGGTGGAGGACATGCAGCGCAGCGCCGAGGCGCGCTTCCGCCAGACCGAGCAGGAGCTGTCGAAACACCTGGAGGAGACGCAGAAGCGCCTGACGGAGCTGCGCACCGGCCGCGGCGGCCAGGGCGCCAATGCCGTGATCAGCGAGCAGCAGCGCGAGACGATCGACGCCCTGCGCCGCGACATCGCCGACACGCGCAGCAAGCTGCGCAACGTGCAGCTGGAGCTGCGGCGCGACATCCGGGCGCTGGAGACGCAGCTGCGCCTGTTCAACATCGTGCTGGTGCCGGCGGTGCTGGCGCTGCTGGCGATCGTGCTGGGCCTGGCCCGCCGGCAGCGGCGCGCGCGGGCGCGGGCGTGAGGGGGGCATGGGCATGACCCGCAACCTGCGCACCACCATCCTGCTCGCCATCGCCGGCGCCATCGCGCTGGTGGCGGGCTGGCAGTTCGGCATGCCGAGCCAGGGCGGCAGCCAGCGCGCGGTGGCGCCCGGCACGCTGGTGTTCCCGGGGCTGGCGACCCGGCTGCAGGAGGCCGAGCGCCTCACCATCACCACCAAGGGCCGCACCATCACCCTGGTGCGCAAGGACGGCATCTGGGGCATCGCCGAGCGCGGCGGCTACCGCGCCCAGCAGGACCGGCTGCGCGAGCTGCTCACCGGCCTCACCGAGCTGCGCGTAACCGAGCCGCGCACCTCCAACCCCGAGCAGTACGACCGGCTGGGCGTGGGCGACCCGAACCAGCCGGCCACCACCGCCCAGTTGGTGCGCGTGCTGGGCCCCGGCGACCGGCTGATCGCCGAGCTGATCGTGGGCCACCGCCGCGTGCGCACCGCCGGCAACGTGCCCGAGAGCATCTACATCCGCCGCGTGGGCGAGGCGCAGTCCTGGCTGGCCGAGGGCCGCCTGCCGGTGGATGCCGACCCGCAGCTATGGGTCGAGCGCGAGATCACCAACATCCGCAAGGACCAGGTGGCCAGCGTCGTCACCAGCCGGCCGGAAGGCACGCTGGAATTCGGCAAGGAGGGCGAGGCGCTGGTGCTGCGCGCCCCGGCCGAGCACCCGAAGCTCGACGAGTACCGGGTGGAGGACGTGTTCCGGGCGCTGGATTCGCTCACCCTCACCGAAGTGAAGCCGGCCGCCGAGCAGCCGGGCGAGCGCGTGGGCAGCGCGGTGTTCACGCTGGCCGACGGCATGACCGTGACGGTGACGGTGTTCCGCGCCGAGCTCGACGTATGGGCGCAGTTCCAGGCCGCCGGCGAGGGCGATGCGAAGGCGCGGGCCGAGGCGCTCAACCGCCGCATCGCCGGCTGGGCCTATCAGGTCGGCTCCTGGAAGGAGAAGGCCTTCGTGCCGCGGCTGGAGGACCTGAAGGCCGACGAGCCGGAAAAGCCGGCCGAGGCCGAGGACGAGAAGAAAGAGAGCGAATGACCGCACAGGGGCGGGCGGGATGAGCCGCGAGTATCCCGACCGCCCGATTGTCGGCATCGGCGTGGCGGTGCTGCGCCCTGGCGCGGGCGTGCCGGAGGTGCTGCTGGTGCGCCGCGGCAAGCCGCCCAACATCGGCTCCTGGGCGCTGCCCGGCGGTGCGCAGGAACTGGGCGAGACCGCCGCCGATGCGGCGCGGCGCGAGATCCTGGAGGAGTGCGGCCTGCGCCTGGACGAGGTTCACCTGGCCGCCAATGTCGATTCCATCCACCGCGACAGCGCCGGGCGCGTGCGCTTCCACTACACCATCATCGACTTCGCCGCGCTGTGGCAGGGCGACGAGGCGATGGCGGGCGATGACGTCTCGCATGTGGAATGGGCGCCGGTGGACGCGCTGGAGGGCTACCGGCTCTGGAGCGAGGCGCATAGAGTGATTGCGATCGCGCGACAACTGCTGGAGCTGTAGGCCATGCGCCTGGTGCTGCTGCTGTGCCTTGGCATGCTTGCGGTGGGCGCCTGGTTCGTGCCGCAGATCCAGGAGGGCACGGACGGCCCCTGCCCTGCGCTGGAGAAGAAGATGCGCGCCACGCTGCCCGGCGGCTCGCAGATGGCGCGCGCGGTGGCGGCCGAGACGGTGAAGCAGCTGGAGCAGATGCCGCATGGCGGCGGCTGCGTGTTCGGCTGGTGGCGCCTGGCGCTGGACCATGGCATCGCGCCCTCCGCCCCGGCGCGCTAGCCGCCAGGGACCGCAACGAAACCGCACTGGCACCCTCCCGCCCGCCTCTGGCATGCTGCCCGCAAGGGCCGCGACGACGGCCCGTGTCAGAGGGAACACCATCATGGAATTCGGCTACTTCACGATGCCGTCCCATCCGCCGGAGCGGAGCCTGAAGGACGGGCACGACTGGGACCTGCAGACCTTCCGCTGGCTGGATGAGCTGGGCTTCACCGAGATCTGGATCGGCGAGCACCACACCGCGCCGTGGGAGCCGCATCCGGCGCCGGACCTGCTGATCGCCCAGGCGCTGCTGCAGACCAAGCGCATCCGCATCGGGCCCGGCGGCTTCCTGCTGCCGTACCACCACCCGGCGGAACTGGCCAACCGCGTGGCGATGCTGGACCACCTCTCCGGCGGGCGCCTCAACTTCGGCATCGCCGCCTCCGGCCTGCCGAGCGACTGGGCGATGTTCAACGTGGACGGCATGAGCGGCGCCAACCGCGAGATGACGCGCGAGGCGCTGGACATCATCCTGAAGATGTGGGGCACGCCCGGCCCGTGGGAGCACAAGGGCAAGCACTGGACGGTGAACAAGCCCGATACGATGTTCGGCTTCCTCAAGCCGCATATCGTGCCGCTGCAGCAGCCGCACCCGCCCATTGGCGTGGCCGGCCTGTCCAAGAACTCCGACACGCTGAAGATGGCCGGCGAGTTCGGCTACCTGCCGATGAGCCTCAACCTCAACCCCGGCTACGTGAAGAGCCACTGGGAGAGCGTGGAGGCCGGTGCCGCGAAGTCCGGCCGCACGCCGGACCGGCGCGACTGGCGCCTGGTGCGCGAGATCTTCGTGGCCGAGACCGACGAGAAGGCGTGGGAGCTGGCCGTGAACGGCCCGATGGGGCGCATGATGCGGGAGTATTTCCTGCCGCTGCTCTCCAATTTCGGCTTCAAGGAATACCTGAAGCACGACCCCTCGGTGTCGGACGAGGAGGTGACGGTGGAATACTGCGCCCGCCACAACTGGCTGGTCGGCTCGCCGGAGACGGTCGCGAAGAAGATCGAGGCCGTCTACAACGATGTCGGCGGCTTCGGGCAGCTGCTGGTGTTCGGCTTCGACTATGTGGAGAACCCGGCGGCCTGGCAGACCTCGCTGCGCCTGATCGCCGAGGAGGTGAAGCCGCGCACCGCCCACCTGGTGCCCACCCCCGTGGCGCTGGCCGCGCAGTAGGCGCAGGGGGCGCCCGCGAGGGCGCCCCCTATCCCCGCTTCCACTACCCTCGTTTCCGCTCCGGGGCCCGGGCGCGGCGCAGGGCGATGGTGATGGCGATGCCGCCGAACACGATCGCCAGGTCCACCGGCAGCAGCCAGCACGGCCGCGCCAGCACCGGCATCGCCACGCTGCCCCACATCCAGTCGGGCAGGTTGGCCAGCATCCACGCCTCCATCCCCGCCACGCCGCCCGGCCGCCAGCGCGTGATCACCTGCGACAGCGTGGCCATGGGCGGCAGCGTCACCGCCAGGGCGAAGGCAAGCACCAGGAAGGTGGCCGCCAGCACCGACAGGACCCGCACGGCGGGGGAGGCGAACGGGCTCAAGCGAACAGGCGCTCCTTCTCCAGGCCCTTGTACAGGTCGGCGACGAAGGTGCCATAGCCGTTCCAGATCTGCGTCGGCACCATCTCGCCGCTGCCCAGCAGCCGCTCGCGCGCCTGGCTCCAGCGCGGATGCGGCACGGCCGGGTTCACATTGGCCCAGAACCCGTATTCCTCGGCCTGCAGCGCCTCCCAGAACCCTACCGGGCGCTTGTCGGTGAAGCTGATCTTCACGATCGATTTCGCCTGCTTGAAGCCGTATTTCCAGGGGGTTATGAAGCGGAACGGGGCGCCGTTCTGCGGCGGCAGGGTCTTGCCGTACATCCCCACGGCCATGAAGGCCAGCTCGTTCGCGGCTTCGGCCAGCGTCAGCCCCTCGGTGTAGGGGAAGGGGTAGAAGCCCTCCCGGATGCCCGGCATGATCTTTTCGTCGGCCAGGGTGCTGAACACCACGTATTTCGCCCCGGCCTGCGGCTCGGCGATGCGCAGCAGCTCGGCCATCGGGAAGCCCACCCACGGCACCGTCATCGCCCAGGCCTCCACGCAGCGGAAGCGGTACACCCGCTCCTCCAGCGTCACCTGCTTCAGCAGCTCCTCCAGCCCGACGGTACGTGGGTTGGCCACCATGCCCTCGATGCGCACCGTCCAGGGCTCCAGCACCAGCGCCTGGGCCGGGGCGACGATCGACTTGGACGTGCCGAATTCGTAATAGTTGTTGTAGGTGGTGGCGTGGATCTCCTCGGTGATGTCCCGCCCGGCCACGAAGCGGGCATTGCGCGCGGCGGCGAGCGGCTTGCGCGGCTGCTCCTTCACCGGGGCCTGGAACAGGCGCGAGGGGCTCAGCCACTGCGCCTGGGCCGCGCCGGTGCCGGCCAGCAGCCCGGCCCCCGCCCCCAGCAGGCTGCGCCGCGCCATCACCACCGCCTCCGGCGTGGCGTGCGCCTCGGGGATCTCCCATCCGCGGCGAATGCGAATCTGCATGGGTTCGTCCTTTCCTGTTCCCGCCGGCTGCCCGGCCCCGGTGTTCGGCCCGTTGTGGCGGCGGCGCGCAGGGTGAGCCCCACCATGCCCGCAACCGTGTCCTGGGTTCAACGGTCAGTTGGGGCCGGCCGGCGCCATTGCCATCCGTTCCCCTTGGTGGGACAAGTCCGGCCAGGGCGCCGTTACAGCCCGCCCACCGCCATGTCCGCAGGAACCGCCCGGATGCATCTTGCCCGCTTTCCCCGCGTGAAGCTTTGCCATGCGCCCACGCCGCTGGAATTCATGCCGCGCCTCACCAAGGCGCTGTCCGACGAGATCGGCGGCAACGGACCGCAGCTCTGGATCAAGCGCGACGACTGCACGGGCCTGGCCACCGGCGGCAACAAGAACCGCAAGCTGGAATTCCTGCTCGGCGAGGCGCTCGCCCAGGGCGCCACGCACATCGTGACGCAGGGCGCGGTGCAGTCCAACCACGTGCGCCAGACCGCCGCGGCCTGCGCCAAGCTCGGCCTCAAGTGCACCGCCCTGTTGGAGCATCGCGTCGTCACCAACGACAGCGACTACAACGACAACGGCAACGTGCTGCTCGACCGCATGATGGGCCTGCAGATCGAGTACCGCCCCGGCGGCACCGACATGAACGGCGAGCTGGCCGGCGTGGGCGAGCGCCTGAAGGCCGCCGGCGAGGTGCCCTACCTGATCCCCGGCGGCGGATCGAACACCGTGGGCGCGCTCGGCTACGCCCATGTGGCGCTGGAAACCATGACCCAGGCCAACGAGATGGGCCTCAGGATCGACCTGTTCATGCACGCCACCGGCTCCGCCGGCACCCAGGCCGGCCTGGTGGTCGGCTTCGAGGCGCTGAACTCCGGCATCCCCGTGCTCGGCATCGGCGTGCGCAACCCGCGCGACCGGCAGGAGGCCGCGGTGTTCGCCCTGGCCGAGAAGACCGCCAAGGAGAAGCTCGGCCTGCCCGGCATTCGGCGCAAGGCGGTGCAGGCGAACTGCGACTACGTGGGCGCCGGCTACGGCATCCCCACCGACGGCATGATCGAGGCGGTGACGATGTTCGCCCAGCTCGAAGGCCTGTTCCTGGACCCGGTCTATTCCGGCAAGGGTGCCGCGGGCCTCATCGACCTCGTGCGCAAGCGCACCTGGACCAAGGACCAGAACATCGTGTTCCTGCACACCGGCGGCCAGGTTGGCCTCTTCGCCTACCGCACGGCGCTCACCCCCGCCGCCTGACGCACCAGGGGGGCGATCGCACGTCATGTCCCCCCCGGATGCCCCACAGCCCGACTGGCTCGTCTGGTCGCGCTTCAAGCTGCGCCCGCTCGCCCCCCCTCCCCCGCCGGAACAGCGGGCGGAGGCGGTGTATGGCGACTGGATCCTGGACACCATCGCCCCCGAGGTCGACCCCGCCTTCTACCGCCGCGCCGCCGGGATCGGGCCCGAGGAGGACCCGGTGCGCCACTTCGCAGCCCAGGGCTGGCAGGCGCGGCTGAACCCCAACACCTGGTTCGACACCGCGTTCTACCTGGAATTCTACCCGGACATCGCCGAGGCGGGCATGAACCCGCTGTTCCACTACGTCTATTACGGCCGCGCCGAGGGCCGCATGCCCGCCCGCCCCGGCGGCACGCCGCGTCACGTGGTGGAGCAGGCGCGCATCCCCTCCCGCCGCCCGCCCGGCTGGGACGCGCCGGAAGGCGCGCCGGACATCGACGAGGCGCAGCTGCGCGCCGCCCTGCACCGCGCCACGCTCGGCCGCACCGGCCTCGTGCTGTCGGTCAGCCACGACTGCTACGTGAACGTCACCGGCGGCATCCAGATCCTGATCGCCGACGAGCAGGCGCTGTTCAACGCCGACCGCACCGCCTACCTCCACATCGCCCCGGCCATCGCCCGCTTCACCTTCGCGCCGGCGGCGGAGGAGGTGCTGCTGCAGGTCACGCTGGACGGGCGCTTCCTCGGCCTCGCCCCCGAAAGCGTGGTGGAGGCGGCCCTGCGCGCGCCCTTCCTGCCGCGCCACCGCGTGCTGGTGGTGCATTCCATCCTCGGCCACCGCGCCGCCGCCCTCGCCCGCCTCGCCGCCACGCTCGGCCCGGCCGAAAGCGTGTTCTGGGTGCACGACTTCTCGGCGCTGTGCGAGGGCTTCCACCTGCTGCGCAACGACATCGCCTATTGCGGCGCCCCGCCGCCGGCCAGCACCGCCTGCCGCATCTGCGTCTATGGCGCCGAGCGCCAGGCCTACCTGGCCGCCCTGCACCGCCTGTTCGCCGCGGTCGGCTTCCACCTCGTCGCCCCCAGCCGCGCGGCGCTCGATATCTTCCTCGCCCGCACCGCCCTGCCCGTGCGCAGCGCGCGCGTGCACGAGAACCTGGTGCTGGGCCCCGCCGAGGCCCGCCCTGCCCCGCCCCCCGGCCCGCCGCGCATCGGCTTCGCCGGCTTCGCCATCCCGCCCAAGGGCTGGCCCGCCTTCCAGCGCCTGCTGCAGCGCCAGGCCGGCCACGACACCTACCGCTTCCTGCATTTCGCCATCGCCGGCCACGACGTGCCCATGGCCCGCCTCGCCAAGATCGACGTGGAGGTCCGCCCCGGCCAGCGCCTGGCCATGGTGGAGGCCCTGCGCGAGGCCGCGGTCGATCTCGTCGCCGTGCTCTCCCCCTGGCCGGAGACCTTCTCCTTCGTCGCGCACGAGGCCTTCGCCGCCGGGGCCGACGTGGTCGCGCTGGAGGACAGCGGCAACATCGCCGCGGCCATCCGCCGTCACGGCCGCGGCGTGGTGCTGCGCGATGCCGACGCCTTCGTGCGCTTCTTCGAGGAAGGCTGGGCGCTGGACTACGCCCGCCAGCGCGCCGAGGCCGCCATCGAGGCCCCCGCCCTGGTGTTCACCGGCACCACCGGCACGCTGGACCCCGCCCGCCTCGGCACCGGCCCCGCACCCTCATGCGAGACCGCCGATCCCGGCCTGTGCCTCATCCGCCCCGACGGCACCGCCGCCACCCGGCTGGACGGCGAGGCGCTGCGCTTCGCCCTGCCGCCGGGCACCACGGAGATCCGCCT
>CANHCJ010000043.1 GCA_947458025.1 Rhodospirillales bacterium
CCGCGCGCCGCGCAGCCGGCCGCCGAGCGCGTGGGCGCGCAGGCCTGATGCCGCGCATGCCGGCGCGCGCCAAGATACCGCTCGCCCTCGCTTTCGTGTATGCGGGAAGGCCGTTCACCCTTCGGCAGGGATGTCCGGCAGGATGATATGGACCCATGGCACCGGGAACGAACAAACCCAAACTCCTGATCGTCGAGGATGACGAGGGGCTCTGCAGCCAGTACCGCTGGGCCTTCCCCGACTACTCGCTGCTGATCGCGCATGCGCGGCCACAGGCCCTGGCGCTTGCGCAGAAGGAGGCGCCGGCGGTGGCCATCATGGATCTCGGCCTGCCGCCAGACCCGGATGGCGTGAGCGAGGGCTTCGCCACGCTGGAGGCGCTGGCCAAGCAGAACCCCGACATGAAGGTGATCGTCGCCACCTCGCACGGCGACCGCGTCCATGCCCTGCGCGCCATCGGCAACGGCGCCTACGATTTCTGCGAGAAGCCGGCCGACATCGACCTGCTCCAGACCATCGTCGCCCGCGCGCTGCGCCTGCGCGACCTGGAGGAGGAGAACCGCCGCCTGGCGGCCAATGGCGGCTCCGCCTCGCCGATCAAGCGCATCGTCACCGCCAACGAGGCGATGCTGAAGGTGTGCCGCACGGTGGAGAAGCTGGCCACCGCCAACGTGCCCGTGCTGCTGCTGGGCGAGAGCGGCACCGGCAAGGAGGCGCTGGCGCGCGCCCTGCACGAGCTCGGCCCGCGCGCCCGCGGCCCCTTCGTGGCCATCAACTGCGGCGCGATCCCGGAAAACCTGCTGGAATCGGAGCTCTTCGGCTACGAGCGCGGCGCCTTCACCGGCGCGGTGAAGCAGACCATCGGCAAGATCGAGGCCGCCAACAAGGGCACGCTGTTCCTGGACGAGATCGGCGACCTGCCCTTCCCGCTCCAGGTCAAGCTGCTGCGCTTCCTGCAGGAGCAGGTGATCGAGCGCGTGGGCGGGCGGCAATCCATCCCCACGGATGTGCGCGTGGTCTCGGCCACCAACATGATGCTGGAGGAGCAGGTCGCCAGCGGGCGCTTCCGCAACGACCTCTACTACCGCCTCAACTCCGTCACCGTGCGCATCCCGCCGCTGCGCGAACGCCCGGGCGATGCCGGGCTGCTCGCCCGCTTCTTCCTGGCGCGCTTCAACCAGGAATTCAGCCGCAACCTGCGCGGCTTCGCCGACACCGCCATGGCCGCCATCGCCGCCCATCCCTGGCCCGGCAACGTGCGCGAGCTGGAGAACCGCATGAAGCGTGCGGTGGTGATGGCCGAGGGCCGGCTGGTGGAGGCCACCGACCTGGAACTGGCCCCGGTGGAGCCGGAGGAGGACGACCTCGACCTGCGCGCCGCGCGCACCCGCGCCGAGGCCGACGTGCTCCACAAGGCGATCGCGCGCAGCCGCGGCCGCCTCGCCCATGCCGCCAAGCTGCTCGGCATCAGCCGCCCGACGCTCTATACGCTGCTGGAGGCCCACGGGCTCAGCGTCGAGGCCGTCACCAGCACCCTTTCCGACGCAGAGTCCGCGCCGTCCGGCGATGGCGTGCCCCTGCACAACATGGACTGAACGGCCATGATCAAGAAAATCATCCTTGCCCTGGTGCTTCTGGGCATGCTCGCCGGCGGTGCCGGGGTGGCATGGTTCAAGTTCATGCGCCCGGTGGATCCCTTCGCCGCCGCCAAGTCCGCCATGGAGCGCGGCGACCTGCGCACCGCCCAGATCGAGCTGCGCAACACCGTGCGCTCCGATCCGAACAACGCCGAGGCGCATTTCCGCCTGGGTGCGGTGCAGCTGCGCATGGGCGACCCGGTCTCGGCCGAGCGCAGCCTGCGCCAGGCGCGCGACAACGGCTTCGACCCGCGCCCCATCACCCCCCTGCTGGCCCAGACCTACATGGCCCAGGGCAAGTTCCGCGAGCTGCTGAAGGATTTCCAGGTCAACGAGGTGACGCAGGACCAGCAGGCGCCGATGCAGATCATGCGCGGCACCTCCCACCTCCAGCTGGGTGAGATCGACCAGGCCCAGGCCGCCTTCCTGGAGGCCGAGAGGATCGCCCCGGCCGCGGTGGAGCCGCCGCTCTCGATGGCGCGCGTGCTGCTCGCCCGGCGCGACTTCCAGGGCGCGGAAGCCCGCGTGGACCGCGCGCTGTCGCTCAACGCCCGCTCGCCCGAGGCGCTGGTGCTGAAGGCCCAGCTGCTCAACCTGCGCGGCGACCGCCGCAACGCGCTCTCGGCGCTCGACACCGCCATCCAGCAATCCCCCGGCATGCTCGCCGCCCGGCTGGAGCGCGCCAACCTGCTGGTGGCCCTGGGCGACGACGCCAAGGCCCGCGAAGACGTGACCACCGTGCTGCGCATGGAGCCGCGCAGCGCCGGCGGCATCTACCTGCAGGCCGTGCTCGCCGCCCGCGCGCGCGAGTTCCAGGCCGCGGATGCCGCACTCACGCAGATCGCCAACCTGCTGCCCCGCTTCCCGCGCGGCTACTTCTTCCTCGGCGTGGTGAAGTTCAACCTCGGCCAGGGCGAGCAGGCGCTGGAGGCCGCGCAGCGCTTCGTGCAGCGCAACCCCACCGACCTCGACGGGCTGAAGCTGCTCGCACGCATCAACATCGCCGGCCAGCGCCCGGCCGAGGCCGTGCAGCTGCTGCGCAAGGCGATCGCCGACGGCGTCACCGCCGATGCCGAGGTCTTCGACATCCTCGGCCGCGCCCATGCCCAGGAAGGCCGCCAGCGCGAGGCGCTGGAGGCGTTCGAGCAGGCCGCCAAGCTCGCGCCCGACAATGCCGACATCGTCACCCGCCTGGCCGCCATGCGCCTGGGCATGGGCGATGCCACCGGGGCGGCGCGCGACCTTGAATCCTCGCTCGAGCTCTCGCCGCGCAAGGTTGATTCGAGCGAGGCGCTGGTCGTCGCGGCTCTTGCCGCGGGCGATATCGAACGCGCCAACGCCGCGCTGGAGCGCGCCAAGCAGTCCGGCCTCAAATCCGAGAACCTCGCCGTGCTGGAAGGCCTCGTGCTGGCCGGCCAGCTCAAGTTCGACGCGGCGCGCGCCGCCTACATCAATGCGATCCGCGACTATCCCGGCTCGCTGCGCGCCCGCTTCAACCTCGCCCGCCTCGCCAACATGCAGGGCCGCACCGGCGAGGTGGAGCAGTACCTGGGCGACATCCTGCGCCAGGAACCCGCCAACGAGCAGGCGCTCACCATGCTCGCCGGCGTCCTGGTCGGCGATGGCCGCCTTGGCCGCGCCGTCAGCCTGGCCGAGGCGGCGCGCAGCTCTGCCCCCGCCAACCCCGCCGTCGCCTCGCTGCTGGCCGATCTCTACGTGCGCAACAACGAGCCCCGGCGCGCGCTGGAAGTCGCCGAAGCGGCGATCAAGGACCTGCAGGTGCCGCCGGGCAACCTGATCCTGGCCCGCGCCCGCGCCCAGGTGTCGCTCGGCCTGCTGAAGGAGGCCCAGGAAGGCTTCCGCATGCTGCTCGCCACCAACCCCAACGATGTCGGTGCCCGCCGCGCCCTGGTGGAGATCATGCTGCGCGACAACAGCCCGGATTCCGCCCGCGCCCTGCTGCGCGACGGCCTGGCGGCGCAGCCCGGCCACCCGGCGCTGATCCAGACCCTGATCGGCATCGACCTGCGCGAGGGCCAGACGCAGCGCGCGCTCGCCACCCTCACGGAACTGCAGCGCGACCCGCGCAACGTGCCCGCGGCCCTGGGCCTGCGCGGCGACATCCACATGAGCACCAACAACTTCGCCGCCGCCGCCCAGGCCTATGTGGAAGACCTCGCCCAGGCGCCGCGCTCCGACCTCGTGATGCGGGCCGCCAATGCGATGGCCGCCGCCAATCGCCCGGAGGAGGCAGGCCGCCTGCTCACCACCTGGCTCGCGACCCAGCCGGACGACATCAACGCCCGCATGGCGCTCATCTCCTACGACATCGCCGCGCGCCGCCACACCGAGGCCGTGAAGCAGCTGGAGGAGGTGCTGGAGAAGCATCCGCAGAACCCGGTCGCGCTCAACAACCTGGCCTGGCTCTATCACGTCAAGGGCGACGACCGCGCCCGCAGCCTGGCACAAAGGGCCTGGCTGCTGGCTCCCTCCCCGCACATCGCCGATACGCTCGGCTGGATCCTCACCAGCCAGGGCGAGGCCGTGGCCGCCCTGCCGCTGCTGCGCCAGGCCGCGCGCGAGCTGCCCTCCGAGCCCGCGGTGCAGTACCACCTCGCCGTCGCCCTCTCGGAGGCCGGCATCCAGGACGAGGCGGTCACCATCCTGCGGCCGCTGGTCGCCGGCAGCGCCACCTTCGAGCAGAAGGACGATGCGGCCCGCCTGCTGGAGCGCCTCAACCGCCGCTGACGCGCCCGTGGCACAAGCGCTGCGCCTGCTCACCTTCACCACGCTGTATCCCAACGCGGCGCAGCCCAACCACGGCATCTTCGTCGAGAACCGGCTGCGCCACCTTGTGGCAGACACCGGCACGCAGGCCAGCGTGCTGGCGCCGACCTGGTGGTTCCCCTCCGCCAACCCGCGCTTCGGGCCCTGGGCCGCCTATGCCCGCGTGCCGCGCCGGGAACAGCGCCACGGGCTGGAGGTGCACCACCCGCGCGCGCTCACCGTGCCGAAGCTCGGCATGTACACCGCCCCCTGGGCGCTCTACCGCGCCGCCCGCGCCGAGCTGCGCCGCCTGATGGCCGAGGGCCTGCGCTTCGATGCGATCGACGCGCACTACCTCTACCCCGATGGCGTCGCCGCGCTCTGGCTCGCGCGCGAATTCCGCCTGCCGCTCGCCATCACCGCCCGCGGCTCCGATGTCACGGAACTGCCGGACCATGCGGTGCCGCGCGCCCTCATCCAACGCGCCATCGCCGGGGCCGATGCGCTCATCACCGTCAGCGCCGGCCTCAAGCGCCGCCTGGTGGAGCTGGGCGCGCCGGAGGAGAAGGTGACGGTGCTGCGCAACGGCATCGACACCGCGCTGTTCCATCCGGGCCCCTTCCCCGGCATCGGCGACCGCCATGCCATGCGCGCCGCCCTCGGCCTCACCGGCCCCACGCTGATCTCCGTCGGCGGGCTCATCCCGCGCAAGCGCCACCACCTCGCCATCGACGCCATGGCCCACCTGCCCGGCGCCACGCTGCTGATCCTGGGCGCCGGCCCCGAACACGCGGCGCTGGAGGCCCGTGCCGCCGAGCGCGGCGTGGCCGACCGCGTCCGCCTGCTCGGCCCGCGCCCGCATGCGGAGCTGCCGGCCTACTACGGCGCCGCCGACCTCTCCATCCTCGCCTCCTCGCGCGAGGGCTGGGCCAACGTGCTGCTGGAATCGATGGCCTGCGGCACGCCGGTGGTGGCCAGCGACATCCCCGGCAACCCCGAGGTGGTGCAGCGCCGCGAGGCCGGGCTGATCCTGCGCGAGAACACCGCCGAGGGCATCGCCGAGGCCGTGCGCGACCTGCTCGCCACCCCGCCCGACCGCGCCGCCACGCGCCGCTACGCGGAGGGCTTCGGCTGGGCGGAGACCAGCGCCGGGCAGCTCGCCCTGTTCCGCCGCATCACCGGGCGCTGAGCCCTGCCGATGGGGCGCACAGCATGGCGCTGAAGGAGATCTTCTCCGCCACGCTCTGGGTGGTGGCCGCGCGCTGGGGGCTGCGCGCCATCGGGCTGGTCAGCACAATCATCCTGGCCCGGCTGCTCACCCCGGCCGATTTCGGCGTGATCGCGCTGGCCATGCTCGTGGTCGGGCTGATCGAGATCGTCAACGAGACCGGGCTTGCGATCTACATCATCCGCCACCCCAACCCGCAGCGCAGCCACTTCGACACCGTCTTCACGCTGCAGCTGATGGTCGGCGCCACCCTCACGCTCGCCATCATGGCCGCCGCCCCGCTCGGCGCCGCCTTCTTCCGCACGCCGGAGATCGAGCCGGTGATCCAGGTGCTCGCCCTGCGCTCCCTGCTATGGGGGCTGGAGAACCCGGGCATCATCTGGTTCCGCAAGAACATGGTGTTCCAGAAGGAGTTCCAGCTCCTGGTCGGCGCCAAGCTCGGCTCCTTCGTCATCACCATCGTCGCCGCCATCCTGCTGCGCAGCTACTGGGCGCTGGCCATCGGCATCATCTCCGGCGGCGTCGTGACCACCATCCTGTCCTACGTGCTGCATCCCTATCGGCCGCGGCTGAGCCTCGCCGAGGCGCGGCATGCCTGGAGCTTCTCCTCCTGGATGCTGCTCGTCCACGTGCTGGAATTCGCCAACATGCGCATCGACGAGATCATCGTCGGCCGCACCCGCAGCACCACGGAGATGGGCTACTACAACGTCGCCTCCGACATCGCCGCCACCCCGGTGCAGGAGCTGGTCTATCCCATGACCCGCGTCTGGCTGCCGGCCTTCGCCAAGCTGGCCGACGACCCTGCGGCGCTGGAGCAGACCTATCGCTGGATCATCGCCGCCGTGGGCATCCTGGCGCTGTCGATCGGCGTCGGCCTCGCCCTGGTGGCGCACGACGCGGCCCTGCTGGTGCTGGGCGCGCAATGGCTGCCGGCGGTGCCGGTGATGCAGATCCTGGCCGTGGCCGCGGCCTTCTCGGCCATCACCCTGCCGCTCGGCTCCGTGCTCGGCGCCACCGGGGATCCGCGCATCGTGCTGTTCCTGCACGCCACGCGCAGCCTGCTGCTGCTGGCGCTGATGGTGCCCGCGGCGATCTGGTACGGCCTGGCCGAGATCGCCCTGGGCCGCGCCATCGCCGCCGCCCTGGCGCTGGCCATCGCCTTCACCGTGTTCGAGCGCATAACCGGCCTGAAGCTGTTCACCCTGGCCCGCGGCCTTCTCCGCCCCGCCGGCGCGGCCCTGGCGATGGCCGCCGCCGTGCTGGCGCTTCAGGGCGCCGTGCCGGATGTGCCGCTGCTGCGGCTGGTGCTGTCCATCGCCACCGGTGCGGCCACCTTCGCCGCGGCGCTGCTGGCGCTGTGGGCACTGGCGGGGCGGCCGGCGGGGGTGGAGCGGGATGCGCTGGGGTGGCTGCGGCAGAAGGCAGGGTCGTTCCGGTCGTGAGTGCGGGGCCCTGCCTTCCGGGGTGCAGCCGCCGCCTCAGTAGGCCGCCTCCAGCAGCCGCAGCGCATCCGCCACCTGTGCCTCCGGCGACCTCGCGCCGGCATTGGCGTTGAAGTTCTTCACCGTCTCCCGCGCCACGGCCGCCAACTCGTCGCGCGGGATGTCCAGCGCCCGCAGCCGGGTCGGCACGCCGGCCCGCCGGTAGGTCGCCTCCAGCGCATCGGCCACCGCCAGCGCCGCCGCCATCGCATCCATCCCCGGCCGCCACACCCCCAGCGCCGTGGCCACCTGCCGCGCCTGCGCCGCATCCACCGCCTCGGCCAGCCGGATGCGCGCGGCGTGCAGCACGGAGGTGCTCTCGCCCTGGCCGACATGCGGGTAGCGCACATGCAGCGCGGTGGAGACGGCGTAGTTCCCCGCGAACACCCCGCCGCGGAAGCGCGCCGCGCCGTCATCCTCCGCGCGGTTCTGCAGGAAGGCCGCCACCGCCAGTTCCATCCGCGCCCGCGCATCGCCCGGCGCGGCGATCAGCCGCAGATAGGCCCGCTGCGCCAGGCGGAAGGCGTGGTCGCGATCCGCCTCGGCCAGCGGGTTGATGTCGGTCTGCGCCATGGCCGCAACGGCGGAGGCGAACACCGTGGTGGCGGTGGAGCGCATCACCGCCTCCGGCGTGGCCGCCAGGGCGCCCTCGTCCAGCAGCACGGCCACCGGCCTCGTCTTGGGATCGAAATACTCCATCCGGTGGTCGAGATCGGGGTTGGCCAGCCCCGTGCCGGCCCGGTTCATCGCGCTGGTCGGCGTGGTCGGGATGTTCACGATCGGCAGCTTGGGCGCGTTCAACCGCGGGCTGTAGGCCGGGCGCCCTTCGGGATACTGCGTCATCAGCGCGAAGGGATCGCCGGCCTCGCCCAGGAAGATCGCCACCGCGCGCACCGCCACGATCACGCTGCCGCCGCCCACCGCGATCAGCAGGTCCGCCCCCGCCGCCCGCGCCGCATCCCGCGCGGCGCAGACGGAGGCAAAGGTGGAATCCTTCGCGATCCCGTCGAACACGCCGGCGAAGCGCTCACCCAGCGCGGCGGCGATGCGCGCCACGGTGTCGGTGCGTCGGTTCACCGAGGGCGAGCACACCACGAAGCAGCGCTGCGCCCCGGCGCGCGCCACCGCCTCGCCCAGATGCGCCTCGATCACGCCCGGCCCGCTCCACAGCCGCCAGGCGAACCCGGCGGCACGGAAGCCGCTCATGCCACCGCCTTGGCGGCGAGCAGCGCCTCGATCTCGGCGGCGGTGTAGCCGGCCTCGCCCAGCACCTCGCGCGTGTGCTCGCCCAGCCGCGGCGCCAGCCGGCGCACGGAGGCGGGGCTCTTCGAGAACCTTGCCGGCGGCCGCGCCTGCAGCAGCCTGCCTTCGCTGGGGTGCTCCACTTCCTGGAACAGCCCGACGGCGGCCAGGTGCTCCTGCTGCTCCACCTCGGCCAGCCTGGCAAACGCCGTGTGCGGCACGTCGATGCGCAGCAGCAGCGCCTCCCACTCCGCCGTGGTGCGGGTGACGGCGATCTCGCGCATCTTGTCGTAGATGCGGTCGATGTTGCGCGCGCGGGCGACCGGCTCGCGCACCGCGAATTCCTCGATGCACTCGGGGTGGCCCACCGCCTCGAAGAACGCCACCCAGTTCTCGCCGGAATAGGGCAGCATGGTCAGCCACCCGTCCTTGGTCTTCACCGGCTTGCGCGCCTTCATCCGCTTGTAGCCGGTGGGCCCGATCGGCGGCACGAAGGCCTTGCCGCCGAACATCTCGATGCTGTTGAACGCCGCCAGCGTCTCCAGCATCGGCACCTCCACCATCTGCCCCTCGCCGGTGCGCTCGCGGTGCAGCAGGGCGGCGGTGACGGCCGCGGTGAACGCCATGCCGCAGATCTTGTCGCCGATCAGGCTGGGCACGAATTCCGGCTGCTCGTCGGTTCCCATGGCGGAGGCGAAGCCGCTGGCGGCCTGGATCACCTCGTCGAAGGCCGGGCGCGCCGCCCAGGGCCCGTCCTGCCCGAAGCCGGTGGCCACCGCATACACCAGGCGCGGGTTCAGCTCCCGGCAGGTCTCGTAGGAGAAGCCCAGCCGCGCCAGCCCGGCCGGGCGCACGTTGCTCACCAGCGCATCCACGGTGGGGATCAGGCGGCGCAGCACCTCCTTGCCCTCGGCGTGCTTGAGGTCGATGGCGATGCTGCGCTTGTTGCGGTTGGCGGCCATGAACTGCCCGCTCATGCCCCGGTTGCGGAAGATGCCGGAGTTGCGCCACATGTCGCCCCCCAGCCCTTCCACCTTGATGACCTCCGCCCCCCAGTCGCCCAGCGTCTGCGCGCCGAACGGGCCGAACAGCACCGTGGTCAGGTCCAGGATTCGCAAGCCCGAGAGCGGGCCCCTTGTCTCAGTCATCGTCTCAACCCCGAATGGCCTTCATCGAACCGGCATAGGCGCGGTGCAGCACCTCGCTGTCGCTGGCATAGGCGATGATCTCCACCCCCGCCTGCACCCATTGCCGCGCCTGCGCCTCCGTGGCGCACAGCATCGCACACGCCTTGCCATGCCTGCGCGCCGCCGCCAGCACCTGGTCGCGCCTTTCATCGAGCAGCCGCCCCATCTCCGGATGCCCGGCGATCCCGAGGTCCTGCGCGAGGTCCGAGGGCCCCAGCGTCAGCGCATCGATCCCGTCCATCGCCGCGATCGCCTCCAGGTCCTGGAACGCCGCCCCCGTCTCGAACATCACGGTCACGAACACCTGGGCATCGGCAAAGGCGCGCCGCTCCGCCACGCTCATCGACAGGTCATAGTCGGTGCCCGGGCTGTGCCCCGCATTGCCGCGCAGCCCGCGCGGGGCATAGCGCGCGGCCGCCGCGATCTCCCGCGCATGGGCGGCGTTCTCCACCTGCGGGCAATGCAGGTTCCACACACCGACATCCAGCAGCCGCGTGATCCACTCCCGGTTCGCCCGCGGCGGGCGCACCACCAGCGGGAAATCCAGCGCGCGCGCCACCACCGCCATGTCCGCCACCGTCTCGATCGAGATGCCGGTGTGCTCCATGTCCACCCGCGCGAAATCCAGCCCCGCGGCCTGCAGCAGCGGCAGCACCGCCGGCGTGCGGATCATGTTCACCCAGGTGCCGACCTGCACCTCCCCGCGCGCCACCCCGGCCCGCAACCTGTTGCCCCGCATCGCGCCGCTCCTCCCGCTCGGGGGCAGCCTAGGCCGGATGCGGGGGGACGGGAACGGGGGAAGGAAGGGTCTTCTTTTTCTGAAGAAAAAGAAGCAAAAAGACTTTCCCACTTGCGCGCGCGCCGGGTGACTGGCGCGCGCGCAAGTGGGAAAAGTTTTTTGGTTCTTTTTTTCAAAAAAGAACCATCTTCCTTGGATCGACAACCGCGTCGAACTCCTCCGCCGAAACCACCCCCATCCGCAACGCCGCCTCCCGCAGCGTGATCCCCCGCGCCATCGCCGCGTGTGCCACCTGCGCCGCCCGGTCGTAGCCGATCACCGGCGCCAGCGCCGTCACCAGCATCAGCGAGCGCTCCACATGCTGCGCGATCCGGGCGCGGTCCGGCTCCATCCCCTCCACCAGGAAGCGCCGGAAGTTCGCGCAGCCATCGGCCAGCAGCGTGATGGACTGCATGGCGTTGTGGAGGATCAGCGGCTTGAACACGTTCATCTCCAGCTGCCCACCGGCGCCGCCCAGCCCTACCGCCACGTCGTTGGCCATCACCTGCGCGGCCAGCATCGTCATCGCCTCGGTCTGCGTCGGGTTCACCTTGCCGGGCATGATGGAGGAGCCGGGCTAGTTCTCCGGCAGGATCAGCTCCCCCAGCCCCGCCCGCGGGCCGGAGGCGAGCAGGCGGATATCGCTGGCGATCTTGAACAGCGACACCGCCAGCCCGCGCAGCGCAGAGGGCAGCGCCACCATCGCGTCATGCGCGCCCTGGGCCGCGAACTTGTTCGGCGCGGTTTCGAAGGGCAGCCCGGTCAGCGCGGCGATGTGGGCGGCCGCGGCTTCCGCGAAGCCCGGCGGGGCGTTGATGCCGGTGCCCACGGCGGTGCCCCCCAGGGCCAGCAGGCGCAGCTCCTCCTCCACCGCCGCCACCCGCCGCAGCCCGGCCGCGAGCATTTCGGCATAGCCGGAGAACTCCTGGCCGAGGGTCAGCGGGGTTGCGTCCTGCAGGTGGGTGCGGCCGATCTTGATGATGTCCCGCCACGCCTCGGCCTTGCCCGCCAGCGCGTCGCGCAGGGCCGCCACCGCGGGCACCAGGCGCTGCCGCAGCGCCACCAGGGCCGCGATGTGCATGGCCGCAGGGAAGCTGTCGTTGGAGGATTGCGAGAGGTTGGCGTGGTCGTTCGGGTGCACCGGCCGCTTGCTGCCCAGCGGCGTGCCGGCCAGCTGGCTGCAGCGGTTGGCGATCACCTCATTCACGTTCATGTTGAACTGCGTGCCGCTGCCGGTCATCCAGACATGCAGCGGGAATTCCGCGTCGTGCCGCCCGGCCAGGATCTCCCCGCAGGCGGTGCCGATCAGGGCGCACAGCCCGGGATCCAGCCGGCCGAGGTCGCGATTGGCCAGGGCGGCGGCCTGCTTCAGCACCGCATAGGCGGCCACCAGCTCCGGCGGCATGCGCTCGCGGCCGATCGCGAAGAACCGCAGGGAGCGCTGTGTCTGCGCGCCCCACAGCCGCGCGGCCGGCACCTGCACCTCCCCCATGCTGTCGGACTCGGTGCGGAAGGTTTCCATCGCGTGGCTCCGTGTCTGCCCCTATCCTTCGGCAACACTCCCATGCCGACGAGGTTGCCGCCATGAACCGCCGCCACCTGCTCGCCGCTGGCGCCGCCATGCTCGCGGCACCCGCCCAGGCGCAGCCGCACCACCAGCATTTGCGCCCCGCCGCGCCCTCGCCGCACCGCTACCACCTGCTGCAGGGCGGCACGCCGCACCACCTCACCCCGCAGCAGGAAGCCCAGCGCGTAACGGACAGCCCCGCCCCCGCCGGCCCCCAGGGCCGCTGGGTGCCGCGCGCCGACATGCCGATCCCGCGCAGCGAGATGGCCTGGGCCACCGCCTGGGAGGGCCGCATGCACGTGGTCGGCGGCTACGGCGAGGGCCAGGTGAACCGCGCCTACCACAGCATCTACGTGCCGGCGGAGGACCGCTGGTACGATGCCGCCCCCCTGCCGCGCGGGGCCAACCACGTGGCCGTGGTGGCGCACCAGGGCCGCGTCTATGCGCTGGGCGGCTTCATCGAGCAGAACCGCCGCTGCGACGACCACGCCTATGCCTACGAGGTGGCGGAGGATCGCTGGCGGGCCATCGCGCCCCTGCCCCGCCCGCGGGGTGCCGCGGCGGCGGTGGAGCTGGGCGGGCGCATCCACCTGATCGGCGGCGCCACCGACCCCGCGCCGGAACGCGCCAGCATCGGCTGGCACGAGGCCTACGACCCCGCCGCCGACAAGTGGGAGCTGCTGCGCCCGCTGCCCGGCGCGCGCGACCATGTCGGCTGCGTCGCCCACAACGGCCTGATCCACGTGGTCGGCGGGCGCTTCAACACCTTCCAGTACAACACCGGCCTGCACCACGTGTACCTGCCGCAGCGCGACACCTGGGAGGAACGCGCGGCGCTGCCCACGCCGCGCAGCGGGCACGGCATGGTGGTGCATCGCGGCCGGTTCTGGGTCATGGGCGGCGAGGGCGGCATCATCGAGCGCGGCCAGGCGCGGGAGGCGAAGGTGTTCGGCCAGATGGAAAGCTACGACCCCGCCGCCGACACCTGGCAGCATCACGCGCCCATGCCCACGCCGCGCCATGCGGTGGCGGCGGTGGCGATCGGGGACTGGATCTACGTGGCCGGCGGCGGCGCGGTGCTGGGCGGCGCGGTGCAGTCGGCCGTGCATGAGGCTTTCACGGCGGTTTAGACTCCCAGGCTGTCCCACAGGATCGCGCCGACCTCGGCCATCGCGTCGTTGACCAGGCTGTTGCGGCGGGAGAGCAGGCGGGAATTGCCGACCGGGAGCTCTGTGGGGTCGTAGGTGAACAGGCCGAAGCTGACCGCGTCGGTCTCGCTGCGCAGGATCACGCCGGCGTCGTTGCGCACCTTGCGGAAGGTGCCGGTCTTGTTGCCCACGGCGCCGGCGGGCAGGTGGCGCGGCACGCGCTCGCGCAGCTGCTGGGCGCGCAGGATGGTCATCATGTCGGCGCAGCCCGCCGCACTGCCCGCCTTGCCCTGCAGGATCATCGCCGACAGCGCGGCCATGTCGGCGGCGCTCGACGTGGTGTTGGCCGGCACGCGGTGGAAGCTGAGGCCGGCATAGTCCATGTCGCGGTCGCGCGAGGCGGCCTGCATTTCGTCGTAGCTGGGCGGCGGCACCGGCGGCAGGCCGTAGCCATGCGCGAACAGCTCCGGCATCGAGAGCGAGATGTTGATGTTCTGCAGCCCCAGCCGGCGCATGGTGGCGGTGACGTTGGCGTTGCCCACCAGCTCCTGCAGCATGTGGGTGGCCATGTTGTCGCTGATGATGATCATCAGCATGCACAGGTCGCGGATGGTGGGTGCGAGGCCGTTGCCCAGCTTCTGCAGCACGCCCGAGCCGATGATGCGCTGGGCATCGGTCAGCTCCAGCCGGTCGGACAGCTTGAAGCGGCCTTCGTCGGCCTGGCGGTACACCTCCACCATCACCGGGATCTTGTAGACGCTGGCGGTGGGGAACAGGGCGTGCGGGTTGATCGCCACGGTCGCGCCCGTGGGCAGGTGGGTGGCGGAGAAGCCGACCTCGATGCCCAGCGGGGCGAACACGGCTTCGATCTGGGACTGGACGGGCATGGCGCTCCCCGCGGCTGATGTGCCGGGATGCTGGCCCATTCCCGAAGGCCGCGCCAGTTGGCAGAGTGGGCGGGCAAGCGGGAGGATACCGACATGGGCATGCTGGACGGCAAGATCGCCATCATCACCGGGGCGACGAGCGGGATCGGCGAACGCTCCGCCGAGCTGTTCGTGGAGGAAGGCGCCACCGTGGTGCTGGCCGGAAGGCGCGCCGATCTCGGCCAGGCGATCGCCGCGCGGCTGGGCCAGAACGCCAGCTTCGTGCAGGCCGACGTGGGCCAGGAAGCCGACATCAAGGCGCTGATCGAAGGCACCGCGCAGCGCTTCGGGCGGATCGACGTGCTGTTCAACAATGCCGGCCACGGCCTGCCGCCCTTCCGCATCGCCGAGGCGGACATCGCCACCTGGGACACCATGATGGCGGTGCATGTGCGCGGCGTGGTGATCGCGATGAAATACGTGGCGCCGATCATGCAACGGCAGAAATCCGGCAGCATCATCACCACCGCCTCCGTGGCCGGGTACCGCGCCGGCGGGTCCTCCCACGCCTATTCCACGGCCAAGGCGGCGGTGCTGCACCTGACCCGCTCCGTGGCGGCCGAACTCGGCGAGGACGGGATCCGGGTGAACTCGATCTCCCCCGGCGCGATCGTGACCGGGATCTTCGGCAAGGGCATCGGGCTCGACCCCGGCGTGGCCGACCGGGAACTGGCGACGCTGGAAGCCCGCTTCGCCAAGGCGCAGCCGATCCCGCGCGCCGGCGTGCCCGACGACATCGCCCGCGCCGCGGTGTTCCTGGCCTCCGACGGGGCCAGCTTCGTGAACGGGGCGGATATCGTGGTGGATGGCGGCGCCATCTCCGGGCGGCCGTTCAGCCAGGGGGTGGGGGCGCGGAAGGAGATGACGGAGGCGATCTCCAAGGCGGCGGCGGACAGGAAGTAAGGCCAGGGCTCTGCCCTGGACCCGCCAGGGACCTGAGGTCCCTGGACCCGCATCACTCAAGGCACGAGTCGGCGCCGCGAAACGCGGGTGCCGAAAGACGGATTCATGATGAGAACGGACGCGCGGCCACATATGGCGGCGCGCGGGCGGTACGAAGAGGGGACGGTGCGGGCGCGCGTTTTCCGGAACGGCGCATGCCGCGGCCGGGATGGCCGCGCATGATCCAACCGATCCAGGCGCGCTGACGGCGCAAACGACGCAGGGCGCGCGGATGGAGTACGGGCGCGAGGTCGTCGATGGTTTCGCCGGTGGGGGAGAACTGCCAATCGCGCAGCGGGGTGCGCCAGGTGCGGCCCTGGGCGGGTCCGGGCATGGCGATCCCGGCCATGAGGGACCTGTTGCCGGTGAGGAATGCCAGCAGGGCGAGCAGGAAGCGGAGCAGGGGCGCCGAAAAATGGACGCGATTCGCCGCCCCCGCCATGCGGCGGAGGGCGTCGGCTTCGCTCGGAGCGGCGACGGTGTTTGGCATCACTACTGACATTGGCACATGCAACGCCGGTGGGAAAGCTTTTTTTCCTTCTGATCTGGATCTTTGTTATTTTTCTGGGCGGCCCACGCGGCGGACGCGGCGGGGGGCGGCGGTGATGATCGCGGCGATGGAGACGAGGCTGGCGAGGAGGCCGAGCGCGAAGCCGGGGAGGTCGCTGCCGGTGAGGTCGTGCAGCAGGCCGTGCACGAAGGGGCCGGCGGCGCCGCCGGCGAGCGCGCCGATCATGAGCGTGCCGAAGATGGTGCCGAAATGCGGGCCCTCGAACACCTCGGCCACGACGGGGCTGAAGACGGAGGTGATGCCGTAGCCGAGCACGCCCTGGGCCAGGACCATGGCGCAGAGCAGGGCCCAGAAGAGCGCGCCGGGGTAGGGGGCGAAGGCGAGGGCGGCCAGCACGGCGTAGGTGACGACGAAGCCGAGGCAGCCGATGGACCAGACCGGTTCGCGCCCGATCCGGTCGGACAGGGCGCCGAGGGCGATGCCGCCGGGGATGCCGGCAAGGTTGACGATGGCCAGCACCCAGGCGGCCAGGGCGGGGGAGGGGCCGAGGCCGATGAGGTATTTCGTCTGGTGCACCTGGGCGGCGTACCAGGCGTACATGGCGGTGGCGTTGGCCAGCATGAGCCACCAGAAGCGGCCGGTGCGCAGGGCGCGGGCCAGGGTCCAGGTGGTGGCGGCCCAGGCGGGGTCCACGATGTGCAGGGTGCGCCGCGCGGTGGCCTGGGTGGCGGTGTCGCCATCGGGCGTGAGGCCGAGATCCTGGGGGCCGCGGCGGATGAGGAGGTTCAGCGGGGCGAGGACAACGAGGACGAGGACGGCGAGGGTGAGGCAGGCGGTGCGCCAGCCGGCGGCGGAGATGATGGACTGGATGATCGGCAGCAGGACGATGGCGCCGATGCCGGCGCCGGCATAGGCGATGGAGATGGCCAGGCCCCGGCGGCGGGCGAACCAGTTGGGCAAATAGAGCGCCTGGCCGGAATAGCCGATGGCGCTGGAGCCGGCGCCGACGAGCAGGCCCTGGGAGAGGTAGAGGTGCCAGGGCTGGGTGGCCAGGCTGGCGAAGGCGAGCCCGGCGACGATGGCGAGGATGCCGAGCTGCATGAGCCAGACGGGGCCGTGGCGGTCGACCAGGCGGCCCATCAGCGGGCCGCAGAGGGCGGCGGCCAGGAAGCCGAAGGAGAAGGCGCCGGCGGTGGTGGCGCGGTCCCAGCCGAACTCCGTGATGATCGCGGGGAAGAGCAGGGAGAAGGCGGTGCGGGCATTGACGCCGATGGCCATGGTGACGAAGGCGACGGCGACGATGACCCAGCCGTAGAAGAACGGCAGGCGGCGGGCGAGAGTTGGGATCATAAGGAAGAGTCTTCTTTTTCTGAAGAAAAAGAAGCAAAAAGACTTTCCCCTTTTCGCCTGGGTTGGTTCACTGGAAACGGGCGCCAGGTCGGAAAAGTTTTTTGGTTCTTTTTTTCAAAAAAGAACATCCTTGCTTCCTTCCTGCCCTTGCCGCCATGGCACCACGCCTGCCCTGGCGTGGCAAGCATGGCAGCCATGGCTTGCCCGGGTTTTTCATGATGTTCATCATGTAACCCATGCGCGTCACCCGAGCCCTTGCCGCCGAGCATCGCCAGGCCCTGCTGGAGCAGGCGGGCCGGCTGTTCCGCGCGCGCGGCATCGAGGGCGTGAGCCTGGCCGAGGTGGCGCGGGCGGCCGGGCTGACGCATGGGGCGTTCTACGGGCATTTCCCGAGCAAGACGGTGCTGGCGGCCGAGGCGGTGCAGGCCTCGCTGGAGGCGGGCGCGGCGCATTGGCGGCGCCGGGC
>CANHCJ010000044.1 GCA_947458025.1 Rhodospirillales bacterium
CAGCGCCAGCCCCTCGGCCACCGAGACGAACTCGCCGCCGGTCGAAACCCGCTCCCGCCCGAAGCGGTCGTCGAACAGCCGCCGCACCGCGGGCACGAAGCTGGTGCCGCCGGTCAGGAACACATGGTCCACCGCCGGCGCGCCCGCCTCGCCGATCACCCGGTCGACCGCGGCGGCGAACTGCGCGAGATCAGCGGCGATCCAGCCCTCGAACTGCTCGCGCGTGATCTCCGTGTCGATCGACAACTCCTTGTGCTGGAAGCAAAGCCGCGTCGCCTCCGCACCGGACAGCGCGGCCTTGGCGGCCGAGACGGTCTGGTACAGCCGATAGCCCATCTCGTCCTCGATCAGCGCGATCAGGTTGGCCAGCCGGTGCGGGTCGCGCGCGTTGCGCATCACCTCGCGCATGTCGCGCAGGGTGCGCGGGTTCTTCATCAGCGACAGCCGATGCCAGCGCGCGAAGGCGGAATACCAGTCCGGCGGCACCGGCAGCTCCGTGCCCCCCATCACCCGGTAGCTGCCGCCCTTGCCCAGCCGCGGCGAGATCACCTGGTCGATGATGCGGTAGTCGAACACATCCCCCGCGATGCCCACGCCGGAATGGCCCAGCGGCTCAACCCCTTGTCCGGGGATGAAGCGCAGCAGCGAGAAGTCGCTGGTGCCGCCGCCGAAATCGCCGATCAGCACCGTGGCCGGCGCATCCAGCGTGCGCGCGAAGCGATAGCCCGCGCCCTCCGGCTCATGGGCCACGTCCACCCCCGCCATCCCCGCCTCGGCGAAGGCGGCGCGCAGCCGGGCCTCGCCGAAATCGTCGTCGGTGCGCTCGCCGGCGAAGCGCACCGGCCGCCCGGCCACGATCCGCAGCCCCGCCGGGTCCACCCCGGCCGCGGCGAGGAAGCTGCGCAGGAAGGTCGCGATCAGCGCCTCCAGCGAGAACCGCCGGCCGAAGATCGTGGTCTCGCTGAAGCTGCGCTGCGCCAGGTACGTCTTCATCGACATGATCAGACGGCTGTCGAGCGGATCATCGAGATACGCCTCGATCGCCGCCGGCCCGGCCTCGTGGCGCAGGCGCGAGCCCTGGGCGGTGCCGGCGCCGTACTGCTCGGCCCAGAAGCACAGCACGGAGCGGAACACATCGGCCGTGCCGAAGCGTGCGGTCTCGGTGGTGCCGTTCGGCTTCAGCAACGCCAGCACGGTGTTGGTGGTGCCGAAATCGATCCCCAGCACGGCATTGGGCTCGGCATTGGGCACGGCGGACATGCGGCGGCTCCTGCGGCGGGCGCGGGTTTCAGCGCAGAACGGCCGCCGCCGCAAGCGCCATCAGAACCGCTCCTGTCCCGTCTGCCGCACCGCGTCGGGAAAGTCGCGGTAGAGCGAGAAGGTCGGGTTCGCCACCAGCGAATTGAGCCCGTGGTGGTGCCCCTCCACCGCCCCGGCGCGCGTCGCCACATGCCGGAACGCGGCCTCCAGCTGGGCCAGGTCGCGCACCTCGATCATCAGGTGCCAATCCCCCAGCCCCTTGAGGCCGAAGCCCAGCTTCGCCCGCGTCAGCCGCCAGGCCGCGATCAGCCCCTGCTCGCGCAGATGGCCCATGTAGCGTTCCACCGCGGCCACGAAATCCATGTCGGACACGCCCGGCTTCGTGTCGCAATGCACGTGGTAGAGGTCCATGCTCAGGGCATCCCGTCGGGCGCCGCCTCGCGCCGGCTGCTCCATTCCAGCACCAGCGTGTAGCCCACCGCCAGCAGCACCGGGCCCACGAAGATGCCCAGCAGCCCGAAGGCGATCGCCCCGCCCAGCACGCCCAGCATGGTCAGCAGGAAAGGCAGCTTGGCGCCGCGCGCGATGAAATAGGGCCGCACCACGTTGTCCGCCATGCTGATCACCCCTGCCCCCCACACCAGCATGAAGATGCCCCAGCCGGTCTGCCCGGTGGCGAACAGCCAGATCGCAGCCGGCAGCCACACCATCGGCGCGCCGATCGGCAGCACCGAAAGCGCGCCGGCCACCACGCCCAGCAGCACCGGGCTCGGCACCCCGGCGATCCACAGCCCGAAGGTGGTCAGCATGCCCTGCACCACCGCGGTGCCCAGCAGCCCATACACCACCCCGCGCACCGTCTCGCCGGTCACGGCGATCAGCGGGTCGGCACGGTCGCCGGCGATGCGGCGCAGGCTGGCCACCAGCCGATCGGCCAGCAGCTCGCCGTACACATACAGGAAGAAGGCGATGAACAGCGCCAGCAGGAATTCCAGCACCCCGTTGGCCAGGCCCAGCAGCAGGCGCAAGCCGAACTGCACGCCGATGCCGAAATAGGGGCGGAAGAAGGCCACCATCGCCTCCAGGTCCTGCGCCCAGCGGTTCCACAAATCGTTCACCGTGGGGCCGGCCAGCGGGATGTCGAACACCCATGCCGGTGCCGGCGGCAGCCCGGCGCTGGTCGCCTCGGTCAGCCAGCGCTCGATCTGCTGCACGTCGCCGGCCCCGCCCGGGGCGGCCAGCGCCAGCGGCAGCACCACGATCACCGCCGTGGCCGCCACCATCAGCCCGGCCGCCGCCGATGGCCCCAGCCGCAGCCGGTCGCGCAGCGCGGCGTAGACCGGCCAGGTGGTGAAGGTCAGGATCGAGGCCCACAGGATCGCCGACAGGAACGGCGCCAGCACAAGGAAGCTCCCGAGCGCGACCCCGCCCAGGAACAGGCCCATCAGGATGCGTTCGGCCAGCATGCGCCCCCCCGGCTCCGGTATCGGCCCCCGGCCCGTATGGACCGCCGCCGGATGCGAAGCTAGCCTGCCCGCGCCCCGGGAGGAACCGAGATGCCGAAGCTGGCCGCCAACCTGTCGATGATGTTCAACGAGGTGCCGTTCCTCGACCGCTTCGACGCCGCGGCCAAGGCCGGCTTCAAGGCAGTGGAATTCCTCTTCCCCTACGACTTCCCGGCCGCCGAGCTGAAATCCCGCCTGGCCGCCAACGGCCTCACCCAGGCGCTGTTCAACATGCCGCCGGGCGACTGGGCCAATGGCGAACGCGGCCTCGCCTCGCTGCCGGGGCGGCAGCAGGAATTCCGCGACAGCGTGAAGAAGGCGCTGGAATACGCTGAAATTCTTGACTGCAAGCTGATCCACTGCATGGCCGGCATCCCCCCCGCCAGCACCAACCCGGTCACCGCCGCGGCACTCTACGCCAGCAACCTCGCCTGGGCCGGCGAGGAGGCGAAGAAGGCCGGAAGGCGCCTGGCGCTGGAGCCGATCAACCACCGCGACATGCCGGGCTTCCACCTCAACACCGTGGAACAGGGCGCGGCCGTGGTCGACGCCATCGGCATCGACCGCGTCGGCCTGCAGTTCGACATCTATCACTGCCAGATCACCCAGGGCGACGTGACCAAGCGCATGGAGGCCCTGATCGGCCGCATCGTCCATATGCAGATCGCCGACGTGCCGGCCCGCAACGAGCCCGGCACCGGCGAGATCGGCTGGGAGTTCGTGCTGCGCCGCATCGACGAGCTGGGCTACCAGGGCTGGGTCGGCTGCGAATACCGCCCGGCCGGCGACACCGTGGCCGGGCTGGCCTGGCGCGCCCGCTACGGCGTGTGATGGCGGCGCGGGCGGCCATCGAGGCGGTCCTGAACGCCAAAGCCGCGGCCCTGGTGGCGCGCTCGCACGCGGACATGGCCGCGCTGCTGGACGACACCTTTGCCTACGTAAATGCCAGCGGGCACCGGGTGGACCGCGACGGCTACCTCGCCGCCTTCACCGGCGACGG
Organism: Rhodospirillales bacterium; assembly: GCA_947458025.1. GTDB lineage: Bacteria > Pseudomonadota > Alphaproteobacteria > Acetobacterales > Acetobacteraceae > CAMDGX01. Next base: position 3,766 of record CANHCJ010000044.1, read on the forward strand.
CCCCCTGCGCTTCATCAGCCAGGAGATATCGGACCTGGAGGTGCGCGAGTTCGACGGATTCGCGATCGCCACGATGACACTGCACGACGTGTTCCACGCCCCATCCGGCCATTTCGATGGCCGGATGCGCTCGCTGGCCGTGTTGCGCCACACGCCGCAAGGGTGGCGCTGGTCTGGCGGGCAAACTATGAGGCTTCCCCCATGAGGCTCCTCGGGGCCCCCTGATTCGCGCAACGCGCAAGGAGACGAACATGAAGATCGGTTTCATTGGCCTGGGCATCATGGGCCGCCCGATGGCCCTCAACCTGCGCGCCGCCGGCCACGAGCTGGTGGTGCCGGAACGCCGCAGCCTCACCCAGGAAATCCGCGCCGCCGCCACCGTGGTGGGCGATGCCGCCCATGTCGCCGAGCAGGCCGACGTCATCATCCTGATGGTGCCCGACACCCCCGACGTGGAGGCCGCCCTGTTCGGCCACCACGGCGTCGCCGAGGGGCTCACCAAGGGCAAGCTGGTGATCGACATGTCCTCGATCTCCCCCATCGCCACCAAGGACTACGCCGCGCGCATCAACGCCCTGGGCTGCGAATACCTCGATGCCCCCGTCTCCGGCGGCGAGGTCGGCGCCAAGAACGCGGCGCTGACCATCATGGTCGGCGGCCCCGACTCGGCCTTCGAGCGCGCGCTGCCGCTGTTCCAGGCCATGGGCAAGAACATCACCCATGTCGGCACGGAGAACGGCGCCGGCCAGACCTGCAAGGTCTGCAACCAGATCATCGTGGCGCTGAACATCCAGGCCGTGTCCGAGGCGCTCACCTTCGCCCGCAAGGCCGGCGCCGACCCCGCCAAGGTCCGCCAGGCCCTCATGGGCGGCTTCGCCTCCTCGCGCATCCTGGAGGTGCATGCCGAGCGCATGATCAACCGCACCTTCGCGCCGGGCTTCCGCATCCGCCTGCACCAGAAGGATCTCAACCTCGCCCTCTCCTCGGCCAAGGAGATGGGCATGGCCCTGCCCAACACCGCCATCGCCCAGCAGATGTTCTCGGTGGTCACCGCCGCCGGCGGCGAGGAGCAGGACCATTCCGCCCTGGTCCAGGCCATCGAGCTGATGTCCGGCGTGAAGGTCTGACAACCGGCCGGATGAACGTTGCCGTCACGCTCGCGGCAATGGCACCGTAACGTGTACGGAGACAATGTCTCGCCCGGCGCGATCCGGTCTTGAATTTACCGATCCGCAAGAATATCAACGGCCGGCGGCTCAGCATGAGACGCCGGCCGTTTTCGCGTGCGCCGTATCGCGCCCCGAAAACGCGCCGAGCAATGGACCAGGAGGCCCTTCCCCGATGCGCTTCACGGAAATCGGCCAGCAACTTCGCGCCTACCGCCTCGAATCGGGGCTGCGCGCGGAAGAGATCGCCGCCCGCCTCGGCGTGTCCCGCGCCGCCCTCTACCGCTACGAAAAGGGCGAGGTGATCAAGCTCGACACCATCAAGCGCCTGGCGGAGCTGCTCAAGATCTCGCCGCTCTCCCTGCTCGGCATCGGCGTCGAGTACTACAACCGCCCCGTCGGCTACCTGGAGCGCATCCGCCAGGTGGAGGAGACCGCCGACCAGATCCTCATGGTCAACGGCCCGCTCTGCTACCTCACCACCTCCGACGGCTACGACCAGGCCCTGGCCGCCGCCTATGAGGAAGCCGCCGAGCTCGCCGGCACCGACCGCAACACCGCCCGCGCCGCCGCCGAGCAGGTGCTGGGCATCCTCGGCGCCCGCAAGCGCATGTACAGCATGCGCCGCCCCGGCATCATCGCCATGGTCCCCGCCGGCCGCGTCCGCCAGCTGCTCGATCTCGGCGTCGCCCCGGGCCTGCCGCTCTCCGAGCGCACCCGCCGCATGTGCCGCGAGGCCGCCGCCACGGAGGTGACCAACATCGCCTCGCTGATGGAAGCCGAGCCGATGGGCCTCCAGTTCGGCCTCGTCCAGGCCGCCGACCTCAACGGCGGCTTCGAGATCCTGCGCGCCCGCGACCGCGCCACGCTGGCGATGAACCCCTTCAACCCCGATGCCAGCCCCTTCGGCGCCCCTGGCGTGGCCATGATCACCGGGGCCGACGAGGCCATCGCCGCCCACCAGCGCGTGGCCGAAACCCAGTGGCGCGAGGCCACCAAGGGCGCCACCGCCGCTGCCGAGGTCCGCCGCATGGTGGAGGCCGCCCGCCCTCGCTGAACCCAGCCTCCCGCCCCCCGCGGGTGGGCAAACCGGCCTCATGCGCCTAATGTCCGCCCCTCGTTGCGAGGGGGTCGCATGACCGAGCGCCTGTTCCTGGAAGATGCCTATCTCCGCCATGCCACCGCGCGCGTGCTCTCCGCCGCGCCGGAAGGCGTGGTGCTGGACCGCACCGTGTTCTACGCCCGCTCCGGCGGCCAGCCCGGCGACACCGGCACGCTGCGCTGGCCCGGCGGCGAGATGCGCGTGGCCGACACCATCAAGGGCGAGGGCGAGGCCATCCTCCACCTCCCCGCCGAAGGCAGCCCCCTGCCCCCGCCCGGCGCCGAGGTCACCGCCGAGATCGACTGGGCCCCGCGCCAGGCCCTGATGCGCATGCACACCGCCATGCACCTCATGTGCGCCGTCCTGCCCGGCATCGCCGTCACCGGCGGCGCCGTCGGCGGCGACCGCTCGCGGCTGGACTTCAACCTGCCCGAAGCACCCGACAAGGCGGCCATCGAGGACGCGCTGAACGCCCTCATCGCCGCCGACCACCCCGTGTCGCACGAATGGGTGGAGGAAAGCGTGCTCGATACCAACCCCACCCTGGTCCGCACCATGTCCGTCCAGCCCCCGCGCGGCACCGGCCGCCTGCGGCTCGTCCGCATCGGCGCCGGGGATACCCCGGTCGACCTGCAGCCCTGCGGCGGCACCCATGTCGCCCGCACCGGCGAGATCGGGCGCGTTGCGGTGCAGAAGATCGAGAACAAGGGCAAGCAGAACCGGCGCATCGTGATCGCGCCGGCTTAGAAGAAAGCAAGCATGTTCTTTTTTGAAAAAAAGAACCAAAAAACTTTTCCGACTTGCACGCGTGCTGGCAGCCCGGCACGCGTGCAAGCGGGGAAAGTCTTTTTGCTTCTTTTTCTTCAGAAACAGAAGAATCCTTACTAAGGAAACCCAACCTTGGCACAGCACCCGCTGGTCTCCACCAACTGGCTCGCCGAGCGCCTCGGCCGCGCCGATCTCGTCGTGTTCGACACCACGAAATACCTCCCGAACGAGCCGAAGGACGGCAAGGCCGAGTTCCGGCGCGCCCACATCCCCGGCGCCCGCTTCTTCGACATCGACGACGTGGCCGACCCCGACACCGACCTGCCGCACATGGTCCCCGCCCCCGGCCGCTTCGCCGCCAAGCTCGCCGCCCTCGGCGTCGGCAACGACACCATGGTGGTGTTCTACGACCAGAAGGGCCTGGCCTCCGCCGCCCGCGGCTGGTGGATGATGGGCCTGTTCGGCCACGACCGCGCCGCCGTGCTCGATGGCGGCCTGCCGAAATGGGTCGCCGAGGGCCGCGCCACGCAGGAAGGCGACCCCGCCCCGGCCCCTGCCGCCAGCTTCCGCCCGGATTACCGCGCCACCCGCCTGCGCGGCGTCGGCGACATCCTGGCCAACGTCGCCACCCGGTCCGAGCTGGTGCTCGATGCCCGCGCCGCCGGCCGCTTCACCGGCGCCACCCCGGAACCCCGCCCCGGCATGCGCTCCGGCCACATGCCAGGTGCGGCGAACGTGCCCTACACGGAGCTGCTCGCCGCGGACCAGACCCTCCTCCCGCCCGACCGCCTGCGCGCCCGCTTCCTCGCCGCCGGTGCGGATGGCAGCCGCCCGCTCGTCACCTCCTGCGGCAGCGGCGTCACCGCCTGCATCCTCACGTTGGGCCTGACGCTCGCCGGCCTGCCCGCCGGCGCGGTCTACGACGGGTCCTGGACCGAATGGGGCGGCCGCCCCGATACCCCTGTGGAGACCAACTGAGATGAACGACAAGACGGAAGGCCAGGGCTATTTCACCCGGCTTTCGCATGCGGGCCGCGCCGGCACCAACGTGCGCGGCTTCGTCAACCCGCCCGTCCATCGCGGCTCCACCATGCTCTACGGCAGCATGAGCGAGCGCCTGAACGCCGCCAACGAGCGCTTCGAGCAGAAGGCCCACTACGGCACCGGCGGCAGCGCCACCCATTGGGCGCTGGAGAACGTCGTGGCAGAGATCGAGGGCGGCACACGCTGCCAGATCGTCTCCACGGGCCTGGCCGCCGTCACCGTCCCGCTGCTCGCCTACCTCAAGGCCGGCGACCACGTGCTGATGCCCGACAGCTGCTACGGCCCCGCCCGCACCTTCTGCGACACCTTCATGTCGAAGATGAACGTCGCCACCACCTACTACGACCCCTGCATCACCGGCGAGGCGATCGAGGCGCTGTTCCAGCCCAACACCACGGTGCTCTACCTCGAAAGCCCCGGCAGCCACACCTTCGAGGTGCAGGACGTCCCGGCGCTGGCCGCGGTCGCGAAGAAGCACGGCGCCAAGGTGCTGATGGACAACACCTGGGGCATCCACCACTTCCAGCCCTTCCGCCACGGCGTCGACGTCTCGATCCAGGCCCTCACCAAGTATGTCGTCGGCCACTCGGATGTCCTGCTCGGCTCCATCACCGTGAACACCCAGGAGGACTGGGAGCGCGTGCGCAGCACTTCCACCGTCCTCGGCCAGTATGCCAGCCCCGATGATTGCTGGCTGGCGCTCCGCGGCGCCCGCACCATGGCCGTGCGCATGGACCGCCAGGAAAAATCCGCCGTCGAGGTCGCCGCCTGGCTGCGCACCCGCCCCGAGGTGAAGCAGGTCCTCCACCCCGCCCTGCCCGGCGCCCCGGGCCACGAGATCTGGAAGCGCGACTTCACCGGCGCCTGCTCCCTCTTCGGCGTCGTCTTCCGCGAAGACATCACCCGCGAGAGCGTCTTCGCCATGGCCGAGGCGCTGCAGCTCTTCGGCAAGGGCGCCAGCTGGGGCGGCTTCGAAAGCCTCGCGCTCCCCACCGGCACCCCCACCCGCACCGCCGGCAGCGGGAATTTCGGCGGCGAGATGCTGCGCCTGCACGTGGGCCTGGAAGACACCGAGGACCTCAAGGCCGACCTCGAACAGGGCCTCACCGTCCTCAACGCCCGGCGTTAGCCCACATGCCGAACCTTGCCCCGTATGCGGACTATGCCCTCCGCGATGCCGCCATCCCGGAGCTGCCCGGCCACTACCGGGGCAAGGTGCGGGAGAACTACGACCTCGGCGACGGCCGCCGCCTGATCATCGCCACCGACCGCCTCTCCGCCTTCGACCGCATCCTCACCGCCGTCCCGCTCAAGGGCCAGGTCCTCACCCAGATCGCCCGCTTCTGGTTCGACCACACCGCCGACCTCTGCCCCAACCACGTCCTCGACTACCCCGACCCCAACGTCCTGCTCTGCCGCAGCCTCACCATCATGCCGGTCGAAGTCGTGGTGCGGGACTACCTCGCCGGCACCACCTCCACCTCGATCCTGTCGATGTACAAGTCCGGCCGCCGCGAGATGTACGGCCACCGCTTCCCCGAAGGCATGCGCCCCAACCAGAAGCTCCCGGCCACCATCATCACCCCCACGAGCAAAGCCTTCGACGCCGGCCACGACGAGGAACTCACCCCCGCCCAAATCATCGAAACCGGCCTGCTCACCCAATCCCAATGGGACGAAGTCTGCGCCCGCGCCCTGGCCCTCTTCGCCCGCGGCCGCGAAATGGCCGCCCAACGCGGCCTGATCCTGGTCGACACCAAATACGAATTCGGCTTCGCCCCGGACGGCAGCATCGTCCTCGCCGACGAAATCCACACCCCGGATTCCAGCCGCTACTGGTTCGCCGAAACCTACCCCGCGCGCTTCGAAGCCGGCACCGCCCCGCAAAGCTTCGACAAGGACTTCGTCCGCAGCTGGGTCGTCGCCCGCTGCGACCCCTACAAGGACGCCATCCCCGAAATCCCCCAGGACATCGTCCTCCAGGCCGCCGCCATCTACGTGAACGTCTTCGAGGCGATCACCGGCCAGCCCTTCCCCCTCCCCGACCCCACCGTCCCGGTCCTGAACCGCGTGCGCCACAACCTCGCCCGCTTCATGCCGCCCGGCACCCCCCCGTAGGGCGGGCTTCAGCCCGCCGCCTCCCTTGCCTTGCTCCTCCGTGCCTCCGTGCCTCTGCGTCCGCTTTCTTGCTTCCTGGCTTGCTCTCTACCCCGCCGCCCGGCACTTCGCGCAGGTCCCCTCGGCCTCGATCGTCGCCCCGCTCACCTTGAACCCCACCGCCTCCGCGGCATGGATCAGCGCATGCGCCAGGTGGTGGTCGTCGATCTCGTTCGCCTGCCCGCAGCTGCGGCAGATCAGGAACTGCGCCGCGTGGTGGTGGTCCCCGCCATGCCCATGCGCCCCGATGCAGCCCACGAAGGCCGAAAGCCGCTCGATGCGATGGATGAACCCCTGCTCCAGCAGGAAATCCAGCGCCCGGTATACCGTGGGCGGCGCGCTCGCCCCGCGATGGCTGCGCAGCTTCTCCAGCAGGCCATAGGCCCCGGTCGGCGCCTCGGCATCCAGGATCAGCCCCAGCACCAGCCGCCGCAGCTCGGTCAGCTTCGTGCCCCGCGTGTCGCACAACGCGGCGGCATGTTCGAGTTTCGCGCAGGTCGCGGGGGTGAATTCCGGCGGCATCCGTCCAATGTAGCACCCATGGAGAATGCAGCCATCCTTTCCGCCATCGCCTTCGACCAGAACGGCCTCGTCCCGGCCATCGCCCAGCAGCACGACACCGGCGAGGTGCTGATGATGGCCTGGATGAACCGCGAGTCCGTCGCCGAAACCCTCGCCACCGGCCGGGTCTGCTACTTCAGCCGCAGCCGCGGCAAGCTGTGGCGCAAGGGCGAAAGCTCCGGCCAGCAGCAGCGCCTGGTCGAACTCCGCCTGGATTGCGACGGCGACACCATCCTCCTCCTGGTCGACCAGAAGGGCGTCGCCTGCCACACCGGCCGCCGCGACTGCTTCTTCCGCGCCGCCCGCGACGGCACGCTGGTCGAAATCGCCGACCCCCAGGTCTCACCCGAACAGCTCTACGGCCATGGCCACAGCCACAGCCACTAACGCGGTCCCCGTCACCCTGCTGACGGGCTTCCTGGGCGCCGGAAAAACGACCCTGCTCAACCGCCTGCTCCCCAAGCCGGCGATGGCCGGCACCGCCGTGCTGGTCAACGAGTTCGGCGAGATCGGCATCGACCACCTGCTGGTCGAAAAGCTCGACGACACCACGATGCTCCTCCCCTCCGGCTGCCTCTGCTGCTCCGTCCGCGGCGACCTCGCCCGCGCGCTGACGGACCTCGTCCCGCGCATCCGCGCCGGCGAGGTGAAGCGCGTCGTGGTCGAAACCACGGGCCTCGCCGACCCCGCCCCCGTGGTGCAAAGCCTCCTGGCGGATGTCACCCTCGCCCGCCACTACCGCATGGACGGCATCGTCACCGTGCTCGATGCCGTGCACGGCCTGGCCACCCTCGACGCCCACGAGGAAGCCATCCGCCAGCTCGCCATGGCCGACCGCATCGTGCTGTCGAAAACCGACCTCGCCGCCGCCCCCGAGGCCCTGCACGCCCGCATCACGGCGCTGAACCCCGGCGCCCCCGTCATCACCGCCACCCGCGGCGAGATCGACCCCGTCACCATCCTCGAATGCGGCCTGTTCGACGCCGACGGCAAGATCGCCGAAGTGCGCACCTGGCTGAACGACGCCGCCTGGGGCAAGCAGGGCGCGCATGACGGCCGCATCCACTCCTTCTGCCTCACCTTCACCGAACCCCTGCACTGGTCCGGCATCGGCATGTGCCTGGAAATGCTCATCGGCACCCGCGGCGAGAACCTGCTGCGCGTGAAGGGCATCCTGAACCTCGTGGGCCAAGACCGCCCGGTCGCCATCCACGGCGTGCAGCACATGTTCCACGAACCCGTGCTGCTCCCCGCCTGGCCTCCCGGCGACCCGAAGACCAGCCGCATCGTCTTCATCACCCGCGACCTCTCGCGCGAGACCATCGAACAGGGCCTCCTGGCCTTCGAGCGCGCCGCCGCCTCGCCGTAACCTGCTCCCCGACCCAGATGCGTGAGGGCAAGATGACCGCACCCACCCGCCGCTCCCTCCTCGCCGGCGCCGCCGCGCTCCCGCTGCTGCCGCGCGCCGCCATCGCCCAGCGGCGCGGCGGCCGCCTCACGGTGGCCGCCGATTCCGAGCCGCCCAACCTCAACCCCGCCATCATCGCCAGCAACGGCGTCTTCTTCGTCGCCAGCAAGGTCATCGAACCCCTGGCCGAAGCCGCCTACACCGGAAAGGACGGCCTGGCCCCGCGCCTGGCCACCGCCTGGGAAGGCGCGCCGGATGGCCGCTCCATGGCCTTCACCCTGCGCCAGGGCGTCACCTGGCACGACGGCCGCCCGTTCACCTCCGCCGACGTCGCCTTCTCCGCGCTCGAGGTCTGGAAGAAGCACGGCAACCTGGGCCGCGCCGTCTTCCGCAACCTCGAAGCGGTCGAAACGCCGGATGCCCACACCGCCATCTTCCGCTTCGCCGAGCCCACCCCCGCCCAGCTCATCCGCAACGCCCTGCCCGCGCTCACCGCCGTGGTGCCGAAGCACCTCTACGAGGGCACCGACATCATGCGGAACCCCGCCAACCAGAAGCTGGTCGGCACCGGCCCGTTCCGCTTCGCCGAATGGCGCCCCGGCGAATACACCCGCCTCGTCCGCAACCCCACCTACTGGCAGCAGGACCGCCCGCACCTCAACGAGATCGTCTACCGCGTCCTGCCCGACCGCGCCGCCGCCGGCAACGCGCTGGAAGCCGAGGAAATCCAGCTCGCCGCCTTCTCCGCCGTCCCGCTGGCCGACCTCGACCGCATCGCGAAGGTCCCCGGCATCAAGGTCTATTCCAACGGCTACGAAGGCCTCACCTACCAGCTCGTCGTGGAAATCAACCACCGCCGGAAGGAGCTGTCAGACGTCCGCGTCCGCCGCGCCATCGCCCACGCCATCGACCGCGACTTCGTCGTCCGCGCCATCTTCCGCGGCTACGCCACCACCAGCCAGGGCCCGGTGCCGAAATACGACCGCACCTTCCACGCGCCGGACGTCGCCGGCTACGGCTTCAACCCCCAGCGCGCCAACGCCCTGCTCGACGAAGCCGGCCACCCCCGCGGCGCCGATGGCATCCGCTTCCGCCTGCGCCTCCTCCCCGCCCCGTTCTTCAACGAAACCCGCCAGTTCGGCGACTACCTCCGCCAGGCCCTCGCCGCCATCGGCATAGAAGCCACCATCGTCTCCAACGACACCCCGGCCCACCTGCGCGCCGTCTACACCGACCGCGCCTTCGACATCACCGTGGCCTCCCCCGTCTATCGCGGCGACCCCGCCATCTCCACCACCATCCTGTTCCAGTCCGGCCTGCCCGCCGGCGTCCCCTTCGCCAACCAGTACGGCTACGAGAACGCCGAGGTCGACACCATCATCCGCCAGGCCGCCGCCACCATCGACGACGCCGAGCGCGTGCGCCTCTACCGCGCCCTGCAGAAACAGGTCACCGACGACGTCGCCCTGGTGAACGTCGCCGAGTTCAGCTTCATCACCGTGGCGCGCGACAACGTGCTGAACGTCTCCAACAACCCGCGCTGGGCGGTGTCGAACTGGAGCGATGTCGGCTTCGCCGGCTGAGCGCATGGCCGACCACCGCGCCTTCACCCTGCTGCGCCGCCGCCTGCTCGGCGTAGTGCCGGTCTTCGCCATCGTCGTCCTCGGCGCCTTCGCCCTGCTGGAATCCGCCCCCGGAGACGCGGTGGATGCCTACCTCGCCGGCATCGGCGGCGGAGATGCCGCCCAGGTCGCAGCACTCCGCGCCGAATGGGGGCTGGACCAAGGCCCCCTGCCCCGCTTCCTCGCCTACCTCTCCGCCCTGGCCAGGCTCGATCTCGGCTGGTCCAGCGCCTTCGGCCGCCCGGTGCTGGATGTCGTGCTGGCCCGCCTGCCCAACACCCTGCTGCTGATGGGCATGGCCACCCTGCTCGCCCTCTCGCTCGGCTCCCTGCTTGGCATCATCTGCGGCGCCAGGCCCGGCTCGCTGCACGACCGCACCATCTCGCTCGCCGCCATCGCCATCTACGCCATGCCCGGCTTCTGGCTCGGCCTCGTCCTCATCGTCGCCTTCTCGGTCGAACGCCGCTGGCTGCCCAGCGGCGGCATCGAAACCGTCGCCTCCGGCCTCACCGGCTGGGACCGCGCGCACGACATAGGCCGGCACCTCGTCCTGCCCGTCCTCGCCCTCGGCCTCGTCTACATGGCGCTCTACCTGCGCCTGATGCGCGACGGCATGGCCGAGCTCTGGGCCCAGGATTTCGTCCGCGCCGCCCGCGCCCGCGGCATGGCCGGCGCCCGCCTCGTGCTGCGCCACGTCGCCCGCAACGCGCTGCTGCCGGTCGTCACCATGCTCGGCCTGCAATCGGCTTCCATGCTCGGCGGCAGCGTGGTGATCGAAAGCGTCTTCGCCATCCCCGGCCTCGGCCGCCTGGCCAGCGAAGCCGTCGCTCGCCGCGACACGCCATTGCTCCTCGGCGTCATGCTGCTCAGCGCCATGGTAGTGATGCTGGTGAACCTGCTGGTGGATCTCGCCTACGCCCTGCTCGATCCCCGCGTCGGCAGCGGGACCGGGGGATGACAAGCAAGCAAGACTCTTCTTTTTCTGAAGAAAAAGAAGCAAAAAGACTTTTCCCACTTGATGCGGCGCCGCCCGGCGCCAGGTCGGAAAAGTTTTTTGGTTCTTTTTTTCAAAAAAGAACATCCTTCCTTTTTCGCCTCCTCGCCACCGGCGAAGGCCTCGCCGGCCTCGCCCTGCTCTCCGCCCTGGTCGCCATCGCCCTCGCCGCCCCCTTTCTCGCCCCCGGCGACCCGCTCGCCATCAAGGGCGACCCCCTCCTGCGCCCCTGGCAGAACATGGCCCACCCCCTGGGCACCGACCGCCTGGGGCGGGACGTCCTCTCCGCCCTCATCCACGGCGCCCGCACCACCCTGCTCGTCGCCGTCAGCGCGGCCGCCGCCGCACTCGGCATCGGCATCACCATCGGCACCATCGCCGGCTTCCTCGGCGGCTGGGTGGACGAGGTGCTGATGCGCATCGCCGAGGCCTTCCAGACCGTCCCCGCCTTCCTCCTCACCCTGGCCCTCATCTCCGTCACCGGCCCGCGCGTGCCCACCATCGTGCTCGGCATCGCCATCGGCGCCTGGATGCAGCCCGCCCGCATCACCCGCGCCGAGATCCTCTCCCTGCGCGAGCGCGATTTCGTCGCCGCCGCCCGCGTCATCGGCATGCGCCCGCTGGAGATCGCCTTCCGCGAGGTCCTGCCCAACGCCCTCACCCCCGTCGTCTCGCTCGCCGCCGTCATCGTCGCTGCCGCGGTGCTGATCGAGGCCGCGCTGTCCTTCCTCGGCTTCGGCGACCCCAACCGCGTCACCTGGGGCAGCATGATCGCCGAGGGCCGCACCGTGCTGCGCCGCGCCCCGTTCCTGTCGATCATCCCCGGCATCGGCCTGGTGATGACGGTGCTCGCCGTCCACCTCACCGGCCAGGGCGTCGCCAAGGCCCTTCGCACGCGGCGGCACATGGCATGATCGCGGTGCAATCCCTCTCCGTCGCCTACGGCCCCGGCGCCAAGGCGCTGGATGGCATCTCGCTCACCCTCGCCCAGGGCAGGCGCCTGGCCGTGCTGGGCGAAAGCGGCTCCGGCAAGTCCACCCTGGCCATGGCGATCTGCGGCCTGCTCCCCACCGGCGCGCGCACCACCGGCCACATCACCTTCCCCACAATTGGCCGCCCCGTCCTGGGCCGAGACATCGGCGTCGTCTTCCAGGACCCCGCCGGCAGCCTCAACCCGGTGCTGACCATCGGCGAGCAGATCGCCGAAGTCGCCGTCGTCCATCGCGGCCACACCTGGCGCGCCGCCCGCGCCCACGCCGCCCGCCTGCTGGACCGCATGGAGATCCCCCACCCCGCCGAAGCCCTGCGCCGCCACCCGCACGAATTCTCAGGCGGCCAGCGCCAACGCATCGCCCTCGCCGCCGCCCTGGCCGCCGATCCCGTCCTGCTGATCGCCGACGAACCCACCAGCGCGCTCGACACGGTCGTCCAGCACGCCATGGTCGAGCTGCTGGATGGCCTGGTCCGCGAACGCGGCCTCACCCTCCTCTTCGTCACCCACGACATCGCGCTCGCCTCCATGCTGGCCGACGAGGTCGCCATCCTCCACGCCGGCCGCCTGATGGAATCCGGGCCGGTCTCCCAGGTCTTCCGCACCCCCGCCCACGCCTACACGCGCGCCCTGCTCGCCGCGCGCCTGGATCTCGACACGCCGCTCCAGCACCGCCTGCCGGAAATCGGCCCCGACTTCACCGTGGTCATCCCAAATGGCTGACCCGCTCCTGCAACTGCGCGGCCTGCGCAAAAGCTTCACCCGCAACGGCCGCACCGTCGCCGCGCTGGACGGCGTCGATCTCGACGTGCCCGCCGGCGCCACCGTGGCGCTCGCCGGCGCCTCGGGCTCCGGCAAATCCACCCTCGCCCGCTGCGTCATGCGCCTCACCACGCCGGACGCCGGCACCATAAGCCTCGCCGGCACCAACCTCCTCGCCCTCTCCGAGCCCGCCCTGCGCCGCCTCCGCCCAAGCTTCCAGATGGTCTTCCAGGACCCGTCCGCCGCCTTCAACCCCCGCGCCACCGTCCTGCGCGCCCTGTCGGACCCGCTGCGCCTGCACAACCTCGCCCCACCCGGCGAATGGCGCGCCCGCGCGCTCGCCCTGCTGGAGATGGTCCGCCTCCCGCCCGACCTCATCGACCGCCGCCCGCACGAGCTCTCCGGCGGCCAGCGCCAACGCGTCGCCATCGCCCGCGCCCTGGCCACCAACCCCAGCCTCGTCGTCCTGGACGAACCCGTCTCGGCGCTCGATGTCTCCGTGCGCAACGCCGTCCTCAACCTCCTGCAGGACCTCCAGGCCCGCACCGGCGTCGCCTACCTGCTGATCTCCCACGACCTCGCCGTCGTCCGCGCCATCGCCCGCACCGTGGCCATCATGGACCAGGGCCGCATCGTCGAAGCCGGCCCGGTGGCCGACATCTTCGCCCACCCCACCACCGACACCACGCGCCGCCTCCTGGCCGCTGTCCCTCGCCTCACCCTGGCCCCCCCCCCCCCCCCCCGC
>CANHCJ010000045.1 GCA_947458025.1 Rhodospirillales bacterium
ACAGAGTGAGATGGCTGTGTTTGCATGCTCTGATCATACCTATGAGTCTGTAAATTTGATTTATGGGTGGGAAGGAAGCGGTTCTTTTTTGAAAAAAAGAACCAAAAAACTTTTCCCCGTTTGCGCGCGGCCGGCGCCCCGGCCTGTTGGAGCGCTAACGGGGAAAAGTCTTTTTGCTTCTTTTTCTTCAGAAAAAGAAGAGTCTTGCTTAGAGCCTGAGAACCGCCTTGTTCAGGATGTTCTTCTGGATTTCCGTGGTGCCCCCCGCGATGCTGGAGGCGCGGTGCATCAGGTAGGGGCCGGCGGCGTAGCCGGCGTAGTCCGGGCCGATCGGGGGCTCGTTGTCGCCGGACTCGCGGTTGAGCAGATCGAGTTCCTTGGCCCATTGCGGCATGGCGAGGGGGCCGACCGCGTCCATGATGAGTTCCGAGGTGTCCTGGCCGAGTTCGCCGCCCTTGATCTTGAGCAGGGAGGAGAAGGGGTCGGGCTTGCCATCCGATTTCAGCATCATCTTGGCGACGACGCGCAGCTGGGTGATTTCGAGCGCCTTGGCGCGGACTTCGAGGGAAGCCACGCGTTCGCGCTGCAGCTTGTCGTCCAGCAGGGGGGCGCCGCGGTTGCGCAGGTGGGGGCTGAGGTCGCGGATGTCTTCCAGACGGGCCATGGACTTGCCGAGGCGGGCGATGCCGGTGCGCTCATTGCCGAGGAGGAACTTGGCGACGTCCCAGCCCTTGTTTTCCTCATAGACGCGCTGAGTGACGGGGACGCGGACGTTGTCGAAGAAGACTTCGTTGAAGTGGTGGCTGCCGTCGATGGAGATGATGGGGCGGACGGTGATGCCCGGGGTCTTCATGTCGATCAGCAGGAAGGAGATGCCTTCCTGCGGCTTGCGGGCCTGGGGGTTGGTGCGGACGAGGGCGAAGATCCAGTCGGCGTGATGGGCGGTGCTGGTCCAGATCTTCTGGCCGTTCACCACGTAGTCGTCGCCATCGCGGACGGCGGAGGTCTTCAGCGAGGCGAGGTCGGAGCCGGAGCCGGGTTCGGAGAAGCCCTGGCACCACCAGATGTCGAGGTTGGCGGTGGGGGCGATGAAGCGTTCCTTCTGCTCGGGCGTGCCGAACTGGATCAGCACCGGGCCGATCATGGTGATGTTGAAGCTGTTCACCTCTGGCGCATGGGCGAGCATGTTCTCGTCCTGGAAGATCATGCGCATGGTGGGGGACCAGGTCTGGCCGCCGTATTCCTGGGGCCATTTGTAGGTGGCCCAGCCCTTCTTGTTCAGGATGCGCTGCCAGGTGACGACATCCTGCTTGGTGGGCGGGTAGCCGAGGCGCATGCGTTCCAGGGTTTTCGCCGGGAGGTTTTCGCGGATGAAGGCGCGGACTTCCTGGCGGAAGGCGATCTCTTCCTCGGTGAAGCGCAGTTCCATGGCGTGTTCCTTCCCCTGGATGCGAGTGGGGCGTGACCTTCGCGGTTTCCCGGGAAGATCACGCCCCTTTTCAGGCGATCAAGTCAAGCGATCGGGCAGGTCAGGCGGTTACTGGAGCCAGATGTCCCAGTTGCGGTGGGCGTACCAGCCCTTCCAGCCGCCGATCCGCCGGCTGACGGCCACGGCGCGGCCGGCATCGGAGATCTTGACGAGGTAGGCCTTGCCGAGGATGGCGGTTTCGGCCTCAAGCCAGGCCTTCTTGCGCTCGGCCATGTCGAAGGAGGTCAGGAAGCGCTGGTAGGGGGCATCCACATCGGCATCGTTGAGGTTGCGCAGGCCGGTGTGGGTGTAGATCAGCGGGCGCCACTGCTGCGGCCCGAGGAGGGGCTGCGAGCAATAGCCGGTCATGGAGACGTTCCAGCCGCCCTCGCCGCTGGTCAGCGCGTTGGCGTTGGTGATCCAGTCCGTCACGCGCATCTCGACGTTCATGCCGGCGGCCTTCATGGCCTGCTCCAGCACCAGCATCTGGCTGCGCATGTAGGCATACACGCCGTTGGTGTGGATGACGATGCGTTCACCCTTGTAGCCGGCCTGCTGCAGAAGCTGGCGGGCCTTTGCCGTGTTCTTCTGGTTGTAGAACGGCTTCATCGCGTCGCCGGTGTAGAACGGGCTGTCCGAATAGAGCAGCGACGGGTTCTGGCGGGTGACGCTGCTGGAGACCTCGGCCATTTCCTCGGTGTCGACGACCGCGGCGATGGCCTGGCGGATGCGCACGTCGCGGGTGAGGCCAGCATCACCGCGCAGGATGATGGTGTGCATGCAGCCCGGGAAGACCTTCTCGACCACGATGTCGTTGCGGCCCTTGAAGAGGTCGATCTGCTCCACCTCGATGTCGGCGAGATGGGCGGTGCCGGCCTGCATGGCGGCGACGCGCGTGCCGACCTCGGGCAGGAAGTTGTAGCGCAGCACCTCGACATGGGGGGTCTTGCGGCCGGCGAAACCGTCGGGCCCCGGGGAGGAGGTGTCGGGCGTGTAGTCGTCGAAGCGGCGGAAGGTGACGTGGCTGTCCTTCACCAGTTCCTGCAGGCGGAAGGGGCCGGTGCCGATCGGCGTCATCTCGCGCGGGCCCTTGGCGGCTTCCTCGGACGGGATGATCATCATCGGGAAGCACGGCGTCTTCATGACGTCGAGCAGGACGGGCGAGGGCTGGTTGAGGTTGATGACGAAGGTGTTGGCGTCCGGCGCCTCGAAGCTGGCGAGCTGGGCGAAGGCCGGGGCGTTCGGGCTGATTCGGGCGTAGCGCTGCATGGTGGCGAGCACGTCGGCCGAGGTCATGGTCTTGCCGTTGTGGAACTTCACGCCCTGGCGCAGCGTGAAGGTGAACTTCTTGCCGTCGGGTGCGACATCGACCTTGCTGGCGAGCATGGGCTTGGACGAGTAGTCCTCGCCCAGCATCATGAGGCTTTCGTACATGTGCACGCCGGTTTCGAGCTGCACGGTGGTGCAGTACATCGCCGGGTCGAAGTGATCCATGCCGGACACGTGGGCATGGATGAGGGTGCCGCCCTTCCTGGCCTGTGGATTTGCCGTTTGCGCGATGGCGGGGCTGGCTATGACCAGCCCGAGGGCGGCGAGGCCCAATGCCCCCCGCACGGTTGCAGCCGAAATCATGTCTTGTTGCTCCCTGCTTCGCCGCCGCGGCGGCCTTGACTGAGCCTAGAACAGGGAACCAGCGTTTGGGAACCTAGAGTTTTGCGTTGATGCACGCCCGAAGCGGCACCGAAGGGAGCGGGGCGGGGCCGGGCCGTGCGGCCGGCGACGGGGCGCGGCCCTGGCGGTTGCCCGCGAAGGCCGTGCCCCGTTTCCGGGCGTTCGGGGTGTTGAGGTCAGTCGAGCCAGATGTCCCAGTTGCGCATGGCGTACCAGCCCTTCCAGCCCTGCACCCGCTGGTTGATGGCGATGGCGCGGCCGGCATCGGAGATCTTGACCATGTAGGCCTTGCTGCGGACGGCGGTTTCGGCTTCGAGCCAGGCCTTGCGGCGCTCGTTGATGTCGAACGAGGAGAAGAAGCGCGCGTAGGGCACGTCCACATCCGCGTCCTTCAGGTTGCTGAGGCCGGTGGTGGTGTAGATCAGCGCGCGCCACTGCTGCGGGCCGAGGAGGGGCTGCGAGCAGAAGCCGGTCATGGAGATGTTGAAGCCGCCTTCGCCGGTCTGCAGCGCAAGGGCATTGGTGACCCAGTCGGTCACGCGCATCTCGACGTTCATGCCGACTTCCTTGAGCGCCTGTTCCAGCACCAGCATCTGGCTGCGCATGTAGGCGTAGACGCCGTTGGTGTGGATGATGATGCGCTCACCCTTGTAGCCGGCTTCCTGCAGCAGCTGGCGGGCGCGGGCGGGGTTCTTCTGGTTGTAGAAGGGCTTCATCTCCTCGCCGGTGTAGAACGGGCTGTCTGGATAAAGCAGGGAGGGGTTCAGGCGGGTGACGCTGCCGGAGACGGCGACCATGTCCTCCACATCGACCACGGCGGCGACGGCCTGGCGGATGCGGACGTCGCGGGTGAGGCCATTGTCGCCGCGCATGATGATGGTGTGCATGCAGCCAGGGAAGACCTTCTCGACCCGCAGGTCGTTGCGGCCCTTGATGAGGTCGATCTGCTCGGCGTCGATCTCGGCGATGTGGGCGGTGCGGGCCTGGATGGCGGCGATGCGCGAGGAGGCCTCGGGCAGGAAGTTGTAGCGCAGCGTTTCGATGTGCGCGGTCTTGCGGCCGGCGAAGCCATCCGGCCCCGGGGCGGAGGTGTCGGCCACGTAGTCGTCGAAGCGGCGGAAGGTGACGTGGCTGTCCTTGACCAGTTCCTGCAGGCGGAAGGGGCCGGTGCCGATCGGGGTGATGTCGCGCGGGCCCTTGGCGGCTTCCTCGGACGGGATGATCGACATGGGGAAGCACGGCGTCTTCATCACGTCGAGCAGGACGGGCGAGGGTTCCTTGAGGTTGATGATGAAGGTGTGGGCATCCGGCGCCTCGAAGCTGGCGAGCTGGGCGAAGGCGGCGGCGTTGGTGCTGATGCGGGCGTAGCGCTGCATGGTGGCGAGCACATCGGCCGAGGTCATGACCTTGCCGTTGTGGAACCGGACGCCCTGGCGCAGGGTGAAGGTGAACTTGCGGCCATCGGGCGCGACATCGACCTTGCTGGCGAGCATCGGCTTGGCCGAATAGTCCTCGCCCATCATGACGAGGCTTTCGTACATGTGCAGCGCGGTTTCGAGCTGCACGGTGGTGCAGAACATCGCCGGGTCGTAATGGTCGATGCTCGACACGTGGCCGTGGATGAGGGTTCCGCCCTTCTTCGCCTGTGGGTTGACCGTTTGCGCCATTGCCGGGATGGCAAAGGCCAGACCGACCGCAGCAAGGCCCAGTGCCCGCCACGAAAATGCAGCCGATTTCATGTTTTCGCTCCCTGAACGGCCGCCGTGGCGGCGTTTCAGAGAGCGTAGAACAGGACTGGACCGATTGGAAACAGGCAGAGTGAAGTCGGAGTTTTTTCGGTACTTCTGCTTCAGCAGCCAATCGACAGCGATTTGTTGCACCCTTGTTTTGTCAAATCACCGTCAGCCGGCGACCAGGCGGCCGCCCCTGACCTGGCGGGACGAGATCCCGGGCGGGCCATCAGGCGCGCTCGACGCGGGTGAGCAGGCAGCCGGGCTTGGCGGTGTGGATGTTGACGAAGCTGGTGCGCGGGTCGGCCAGGGCGCGGGCCAGGGGGGCATCGGCCTCCGGGCCTTCGGCGACCTGGCCGAGATCGTAGAGCACCATCTGGTTGGCATCGTAGGCGCGCACCGAGATGAGGCTGGTGCGGACGATGGGGGCGATCTCGTCCGCGCCCTGGTAGGCCGGGCAGTCCTGCTCGTGCAGGAAGATGGGGCTTGGGGTCCAGTAGATGCCGGTGGGGCCGGTGAGGCGGTAGGAGCCGAGGAGGACGGCCTCTCCCGCGGCGGCGTTCTGGAGGCAGTGGCGGCAGGGAGCGCCGGTGCCGGGGGAGATGGAGCGGCGCAGCGGGTTGCCGAAATCGTCCTGGCCGGTGGCGCGCCAACGCCGGGCGGTTTCGGTGGGGATGGGGACGCAGCGGAAGCGGGACATGGCGCGCTCCTGGATGGGTGGAGCCCTGGGTAGCCGGCGGCGGATGGGCCGGGCCATCCGCCGGTTGCTCTGGCTATTTCAGGGTGCGGCCGCCCCAGAGTTCGAAGGGACCCATGGGCCAGCGGAAGCAGTCCTTCATCAGCTGGTCGACCTCCTCCTCCGTGCAGATGCCTTCATCGACCACGCGGCGGGATTCACGGCGGACGGCGGCGTTGATGCGGTTGGCGACGTAGCCCCATTGCTCCGGCTGGTCCTTCACCACGATGGGGTTCTTGTTGCAGCGCCTGGCGAGTTCGCTGACCAGGGCGATGGTTTCATCGGACGTGCTGGGGGCACGGACGATCTCGGCCATGCGCATCACGGCGCAGGGCTGGGCCCAGTGCCAGCCGACGACCTGGGACGGGCGGCGGGTAGCGTAGGCCAGGGCGGTGATGGGCAGGCCGGCGGAGTTGGAGGTGAGGATGGCGCGCGGCGGGGCGTGCTCGTCCATGTCGCGGAAGACGCGGCACTTGAGGTCGAGGTCTTCGGGCACGGCTTCCACGGTGAGGCCGGCTTCGCAGACGGCTTCGGCCAGGGTGGCGACGGGGCGGATGCGGCCGAGGGTGGCGCGCACCTCGTCGGGCGTGAGCTTGCCGCGGTCGACCGCGCGGCGCAGGCCGAAGCGGCCGTTCTCGATCGTGTCCATGGCGATCGGGAGCTGGGCGGGGGTGGCATCGAACAGGCGGATCTCGCAGCCGGCGGTGGCGATGACCTGGGCGATCTGGGTGCCCATGATGCCGGCACCGATGACGCCGACGACGGGGAGCGTGGTCATGGGGCGGCCTTCGTGAAGTTGGGGAGCGGGGGGAGGCCTTCGCGCTCGCGCCAGGTGACGGCGACGCGGTCGCCGATGGCGCAGGTGGTGCCGTCGATGCCGGCGACGAGGCGGGGGCCTTCATCGAGGTCGATGAGGGCGACCTGGTAGGGGGGCTTGAGTTCCGGCAGGAGCTGGACGTGGACGGTGGTGACGGAGTGGACGGTGCCCTGCCCTTTCGTCTCCACCCAGTCGAGCACGTCGTGGTCGCATTCGAGGCAGAAGGGGCGGGGGTAGTGCTGGTGGTGGCCGCAGGCGCGGCAGCGCTGGACGAGGAGGGCGCGGCGTTGTGCGCCCTCCCAGTAGGGCCAGAGCACCGGGTCGTCGATCTGCATGCGGTCGCTCATGCGTGGGGTCCTTGAAGGAAGGAAGGGTCTTCTTTTGCTGAAGAAAAAGAAGCAAAAAGACTTTCCCCGTTTGAATTGCGGCCCAAACAGGGAAAAGTTTTTTGGTTCTTTTTTGCAAAAAAGAACATGCTTGCTTACTCGCGCGCGAGGATGACGGTGCCGGCAGTGGAGAGCAGCCCCCCCACCCCATGCGCCACGCCGATCTTCGCATCGGGCACCTGCCGCTCGCCGGCTTCGCCGCGGAGTTGGCGGACGGCTTCGATGAGCAGCATGAGCCCGAGCGCGCCGGGGTGGTTGTAGGAGAGGCCGCCGCCGGAGGTCATGGAGGGGAGCTTGCCGCCGGGACGCAGGGCACCGGATTCGACGAAGGCGCCGCCTTCACCCTTCTTGCAGAAGCCGAGGTCCTCGAGCGCCAGCAGCACTGTGATGGTGAAGCTGTCGTAGGGCTGGAGGATGTCGACGTCGGCGGGCGTGATGCCGGCCATGGCGAAGGCTTCCGGGCCGGATTTGGCGGCGGCGGAGACGGTGAGGTCCGGCATCTGGCTGATGTGCCAGTGGGTGTGGCTTTCGGCCGCGCCGAGGATGCGGATGGGCTTCTTTGCGGCGTCGCGGGCGCGGGCGGCGGTGGTGACGATGCAGGCGCCGCCGCCGTCGGTGACCAGGCAGATGTCGTTGCGGTGCAGCGGCTCGCTGATCGGGCGGGCGTTCAGGCAGTCCTCGATGGTGAGCGGGTCGCGGGACCAGGCCTTGGGGTTCTTCTGGGCCCAGAGGCGGGCGGCCACCGCGATTTCGGCGAGCTGGGCGCGGGTGGTGCCGTATTGGTGCATGTGGCGCGCGGCGATCAGCGCGTAGCGGCCGATGGGGCTGGGCAGGCCGTAGGGCACTTCCAGCTGGTGCATGATCGGCACGCCCATGACCGGCGCGGAACCGGAGAGGGAGCGGGCGCGGCGGCTGCGCTGGCGGGAGGCGTAGGCGATCAGGGCGACCTCGCAGTAGCCGGCCTGGATGGCGGCCATGGCGTGGTGCACCTGGGCCTCGAAGGCGGCGCCGCCGAGGTCGGAGCTGTCGGAGAAGCGGGGCTGGATGCCGAGGTATTCGGCGACCTGCACGCTGCCTTCCTCGCCCATGTAGTTGACGAAGAGACCATCGATGTCGCGGCGCTTGAGGCCGGCTTCGGCGAGGGCTTCGCGGGTGGCTTTCGCCACCATGGAGAGCTCGTTCTCGCCGGCGACCTCGCCGAGCGGGGTTTCGGCGACGCCGGTGATGTAGAGGGGGGCGGACATCGGTTATGCGACCTTCAGGTTTTCGCGTTCGCGGGCGAGCTGGGAGCGGCGGATCTTGCCGGACTGGTCGCGCGGGAGTTGGGCCATGAACTCGTAGGATTCCGGCAGCTTGTAGCTGGTGAGGCGCTGCTTCATCCAGGCGCGCAGGGCGGGTTCGTCGATGCGCGCGCCGGGGCGGGGTTCGACGATGGCGTGGACGGTCTTGCCCAGCTCGTCGTGCGGGATGCCGACCACGGCGGCATCGGCGATGTCGGCGTGTTCGGTGAGGGCGGCCTCCACCTCGGCCGGGTAGATGTTGGCGCCGCCGCGAATGATGAGGTCCACGCGGCGATCGGAGAGGAACAGGTAGCCTTCGGGATCGAGGTAGCCCATGTCGCCGACGCTGATGAAGCCGTCCGGCGTGGTCTTGGTGGGCGGGGAGCCGATGTAATAGTAGGTCGGCTCCGGGTGGCAGGCGGGGCGGAAGAAGATTTCGCCGACTTCGCCCTGTGGGACGTCGTTGAAGCTGTCGTCGAGGATTCGCAGCTCGGCGCCGGCGGGCTTGCCGACCGATCCCGGGTGCTGAAGCCATTCGTCGCCGCGGATGAGGCAGGCGCCGGCGGCCTCGCTGGAGCCGAAGGCCTCCATGACCTTCTCCGGCGCGGTGAGCTCGATCCAGCGGTGCTTGAGCCAGGGCGGGCATGGGGCGGCGGTGACGAAGATGGATTCGATGCTGGAGAAGTCGCGCTTGTCGACATCCGGCAGGCGGACGATGCGCATCATCATGGTGGGGGCGAGGAAGCCGAACTGGATGCGGTGGCGCTCGATCAGGTCCATGGCCAGGGCGGCATCGTAGCGTTCCATCACCACGATGTGGTGTTCGTCGAAAATGCCGTAGTGCGACCAGGAGAAGGGCGAGTTGTGATAGAGCGGGCCGGCGACGAGCTGGACCTGGCCGGGGCGCATGCCGACATTGGCGCCGAGCAGCGTATCCCCCACGGCCCGCGCCCAGGGCTTGGGGTCGACGATGATCTTGGAGCGGCCCGTGGAGCCGCCGGAGCCGATCGCCTTGCCGGGATGGGCGGTGATGTCGGGCAGCGCGGAGGCATCGGTGGTGGCGTGGCGCAGGGCGGTGATGTCCGCCTTGCGCAGATGGGCGTCGTCCCCGCTTGAATGGGGGCGGTCGGCGATGACGAGCTTGTTCTCCACCAGGCCGGTGATGCCCTGGAACTCGATGTCGGGCATGCGCGGCGAGAGCGGCAGGGTGCAGGCGCCGAGCTTCCAGGCGCCGTAGGCGGCGGCGTAGTGCTCCAGGCTGTTGTAGATGCCGATGCAGAGCATCGAGGTAGGGCCGAGGCCTTTCGATGCGAAGAGGCGGGCGGCGCGGTTGGACCAGGCTTCCAGCTCGGCGTAGGTGAGCGTGTCTTCGCTGCCGTCCTGCTTCGCCAGGGTGATGACGGTGGCGTCGGGCCTGGCGGCGGCGAGTTCCGTGAGGCGGCGTCCGAAGGAGACGATCCTGGGTTCAGAAGAGGGGCGGGGCGTGGTCATGAGGCGGCCTTGCTGGTTTCGCGTTCGCGGGCGAGCTGGGAGCGGCGGATCTTGCCCGATTGGTCGCGGGGCAGCTGCGCCATGAACTCGTAGGATTCCGGCATCTTGTAGGTGGTGAGGCGCTGTTTCATCCAGGCGCGGAGCGCGGCTTCGTCGGGCGTGATGCCGGGGCGGGGCTCGACGATGGCGTGGACGGTCTTGCCGAGCTCCTCGTGCGGCAGGCCGATGACGGCGACGTCCGCGACATCAGGGTGTTCGGAGAGGGCGGCTTCCACCTCGGCGGGGTAGATGTTGGCGCCGCCGCGGATGATGAGGTCGACGCGGCGGTCGGAGAGGAAGAGGTAGCCCTCGGGATCGACGTAGCCCATGTCGCCGACGCTGACGAAGCCGTCCGGCGTGGTTTTGGCGGGCGGGGCGCCGATGTAGCGGTAGGTGGGCTCCGGATGGACGAAGGGGCGCATGAAGATCTCGCCGACCTCGCCCTGCGGGAGTTCGCGGAAGTCCTCGTCGAGGATCTTCATCTCGGCGTTGGCGGGGCGACCGACGGAGCCCGGATGTTGCAGCCACTCGTCGCCGCGGATGCGGCAGCTGCCGACGGCCTCGGTGGCGCCGAAGCCTTCCATCAGCTTTTCCGGCGCGGTCAGTTCCATCCAGCGGCGCTTGAGCCAGGGCGGGCATGGGGCGGCGGTTTGGTAAACGCATTCGATGCTGCTGAGGTCGCGGGATTCGATATCCGGCAGGCGGACGATGCGCTGCATCATGGTGGGCGCCAGGAACATGAACTGGCAGCGGTATTTCTCGATCATGTCCACGGCGCGGGCGGCGTCGAAGCGTTCCAGGACGACGAGGTGGTGCTCGTCGAACAGGCCGGAATGGCCCCAGGAGAACGGGGAGTTGTGGTAGAGCGGGCCGGCGACGAGCTGGACCTGGCCGGTGCGGAAGGCGACGTTGCCCGGCTGGTTGGCGCGGGTGCCGGGGATGCGGGCCCAGGGCTTGGGGTCGACGATGATCTTGGAGCGGCCGGTGGAGCCGCCGGAGCCGATCGCCTTGCCGGGGTTGGCGGTGATGTCCGGCAGGGGCGATGCGTCGGTCTCGGCGTGGCGGAGCGCGGTGAGGGCGGCGAGGCCGAGCTGCGCGCCAGGGCGGTCGGCGATGACCAGCTTGCGGTCCAGCAGGCCGGTGATGCCGCTGAACTCCAGGTCCGGCATCTTGGGCGAAAGCGGCAGGGTGCAGGCGCCGAGTTTCCAGGCGCCGTAGGCGGCGGCGTAGTGCTCCAGGCTGTTCCAGATGCCGATGCAGACCATGGTTCGGGCATCGACGCCGTTTGCGGCCAGCAGGCGCGCGGCGCGGTTGGACCAGCGTTCGAGCTCGGCCCAGGAGAGCGTGTCCTCGCTGCCGTCCTGGCGGGCCAGGGTGATGGCGATGCGGTCTCCGAACTGGGCGGCCAGGTCGGTCAGCCGCCGCCCGAAGGAAACCTCAGCCGCCATCAATCCTGCTCCTTCATGGCTTCAGCGCCTCGCGCAGCTTCGCGGAGCTGCGCGGGGCCCGCTCGCTGGTGGGGATGGGAGCTTCGCCGATGATGCGCTCGGCTTCCAGACGGTCCAGCTCTGATTCCGCAACGCCAAGGATTCGGCCGAGCACCTCGCGGGTGTACTGGCCGAGCGTGGGGGCAGGGAAGCGGATGGGATAGGGGCGGGCGTTCTCGCGGAAGGCCGGCGTGGGCTGCCAGTGCCGGCCGAGGATCGGGCGGTCGACCTCCTGCCAGAAGCCGCGGGCGAGGAGGTGGGTTTCGCCGGTGATCATCTCGTTGAAGCCCCGGGCCACGCCGGCGGCCACGCCCTGGGCCTGGAAGGCGGCCATGGCGTCGTCGGGCGGCTGGGTTTCGGTCCAGTTGGTGATGGCCTGCTCGATGCGGTCCTCGTCGGCGCGGCGGCCTTCGGCGGTGGCCAGGCGCGGGTCGTCGGAGAGGTCGGGGCGGCCGATGACCTTGCAGAGGCGGCGGAAGGCGTCGTCGGAGGTGACGGCCACGGCGACCCAGGCATCCGCACCCTTGCAGCGGAAGACGCCGTGCGGGACGAAAAGCGGGTGGCGGTTGCCCCAGCGCCGCGGCGGCTTGCCGGTGGTGGACTGGGCGATGATGCCGGAGGCGGCGAGCGGGAACATGCATTCGACCTGGCTGAGGTCGATAAGCTGGCCCTTTCCGGTGCGCTTCCTGTGCAACAGGGCGGCGATGAGGGCGGCGGCGGCGTTGAAGCCGCCGTTGGGGTCGCCGCCGGCGACGTGGTTCATGGTGGGCGGCCAGCCTTCCGCGCCGGTGATGCTGGGCAGGCCGGAGCCTTGTTCCAGCGTGGAGCCGTAGGCGCGCAGGTCGGCCCAGGCGGTGCCGGCGGCGAAGGCGGGCATCGTCACCATCACCAGGTCCGGCTTGATCTTCACCAGGGCGGGGTAGTCGAGCCCCAGCTTGGGCAGCACGCCCTGGGAGTAGTTCTCCACCACGGCATCGGCCGTCATGACCAGGCGGCGGGCGAGGTCGGCGCCGTCCGGGCGGGTGAGGTCGAGCGTGATGCCGTGCTTGTTGCGGTTGAGCGCGTTGAAGTTGAGGCGGGTCTCGTAGACCCAGTCCTTGATGGACTGGGCGGAGTAGTCGTGGCCGCGCCACCAATCGGGATAGGCGCGGCCTTCGATCTTGATGACCTCGGCGCCGAGGTCGGCCATCTGGCGGGTGGTGAGCGGGCCGGCCCAGCCCATGGCCATGTCCACGATGCGCAGGCCGGCGAGCGGCAGGCCGGTGGCGGGTTGGGCGGCGGCGCGAGGGCGCGGTTCCGGCAGGGGCAGCGCGTTGTCGGCGCCGGCCAGGGGGGCGGTGCCGGTGGCGGCGGGCGGGGTTTCGTTCAGGTGCTGCGGGATGACGGGGGCCTGGAACGCGGCATCGCCGATCCGCACCGTGCCGAAGGCGCCGCGGCCCTTGTGCACCGGCTCGGCCAGGAGCTGGGCCATGCTGGGCACCTCCACCAGCGGGATGCGGCGGCGCAGGCCTTCCTCGAACCACTCGCGGGCGGTGCGGGTCTTCAGGATCGGGGCGTAGATCGCCTCCAGCTCCTCGGCGCATTCGAGGCGCTGGGGGGAGGTGAGGTAGCGCGGCTCCTCGGCGATATCGCGGCGGCCGATCAGGTCGCACCAGTTGCGCCACTGGTCGGGCGTGAGGACGGTGATGCCGAGCCAGCCTTCCCGGCACTCGTAGCAGCCCATCGGGAAGGTGGGGTGCCAGCGGTTGATGCCGCGGCGCTGCTCCGGCGGGCCGGGGCTGAAGGTGATGACGGCCTGGTACTCGGTGATGACCGTGTTGGCATCCTGCGCGCTGATCTCGAACATGCGGCCGGCGCTGCCGGACCAGAGGGCGGCGCAGGCGGCGATGAAGGCGTTGAGGCCCTGCGGCGCGAAGCCCTGGTATTCCGGCATCATGGCCGGGTGCGCAACCGGGCCGGTGTTCTTCACCAAGCCGGAGAGTGCGCGCATGGTGCTGTCGGTGGCGGCGTAGTCGCGGTAGGGGCCGCTGAGGCCGAACCAGCTGAGCGAGACGATGTGCAGGTTGGGGTGGGCGGCGCGCAGGGCGGCGTGGCCGGTGGCGGCATCCAGCTGGGCGGCGACGGGGCGGCCATCGAGCAGCACGTCGCAGGCGGCGAGGATAGCGGACGTGCGCGCCGGCGTGGCGGTGAGGCCGCGCTTGTTGGTGTTGAGCCAGGCGAACCAGCCGCTTTCGTGCCGGTCGGGAGCCACCTCCACCAGGGGCGGGAGTCGGCGGAGCGCGTCGCCGCCCTCGGGTTCCAGCTTGAACACCTCGGCGCCGAGATCGGCAAACAGCTTGCCGGCATAGGCGAGCCCTGCGCCCTCGCCAAGCTCCGCCACGCGGAGGCCGAAAAGGGCGGTCCGTTGCGCTGCGCTCATTGGCGCCTCCTCCCCTTGGTGGGTGCTTTCTCGGGCTAGACGTCCAGGATGGCGACGGCCTGGCCTTCCTCGACCGCGTCGCCCTCGCCGACCAGGATCGCCTTCACCGTGCCGCCCTTGGGGGCGTCGATGGGGATCTCAGTCTTCATCGATTCCAGGATGATGAGGGTGGCATCGGCCTCCACCGCGTCGCCGACGGATACCTCGATCTTCCAGACCTTGGCGTTCAGATCGGACAGTACCTTGAGTTCGGCCAAAATCATCACTCCCCTTGCCGGCGCCCACGGCCCTGTGGCCGGGGTGATTGTAGACATCTGAGGAGCGCGGGGCCGGGGGCGTCAACCCCCTGCCGTGGAATGGCGGCTAGAGCTTGAGGTGTTCGGGGATGACGAGGCCGAGGCGCAGCGGCACGTGCCAGTCTTCCGGGATGTCGCGCAGCTTGCGGAAGCCGACGCGCAGGTAGTTGGGCAGGGCGCGCGGATGGTCGGCGGTGCAGGTGTTCACCGTGACGGCGCGCGGCCCCATGCGCCAGGCGGTGTCCACGGCGTGGCGCAGGAAGGCGTGGCCCATGCGGGCGCCGACGGCCTGGGGCATGAGGCCGAAATAGCTGAGATTCACCACCGGCCAGGGGTTCCGGTCCAGCTCGTAGAAGCCGAGGATCTCCTCGCCGCGTTCCAGCACGTGGATGGAGATGTTGGGGTCGCGCAGCAGGGCGGCGAGCTGGCGGTCCGGCATGGTGCGGCGCAGCCACCAGACATAGTCGGCGCCCACGGTGTTGTAGAGGTGGCGGTACAGCTCCACCGAGCAGTTCGGCACCTGGCGCACCGCCACCCCCTCCGGCAGGGGCGCGGCGGGCTCGGTGGGGGGACGGTCCATGCGCAGGAACGTCACCACCACGCCAACGCGGACAACCGGCTCCACGGGAGGGGTCAGTCGTCCAGGAAGCTGCGCAGCTTGCGGCTGCGGCTGGGGTGCTTGAGCTTGCGCAACGCCTTGGCCTCGATCTGGCGGATGCGCTCGCGGGTGACGTTGAACTGCTGGCCGACCTCTTCCAGCGTGTGGTCGGTGTTCATGCCGATGCCGAAGCGCATGCGCAGCACGCGCTCCTCGCGCGGCGTGAGGCTGGACAGCACGCGGGTGGTGGCCTCGCGCAGATTGGCCTGGATGGCGGCATCGAGCGGGATGACGGCGTTCTTGTCCTCGATGAAGTCGCCGAGGTGGCTGTCCTCCTCGTCGCCGATCGGGGTTTCGAGGCTGATCGGCTCCTTGGCGATCTTGAGCACCTTGCGCACCTTCTCGAGCGGCATGCCGAGCTTCTCGGCCAGCTCCTCCGGTGCCGGTTCGCGGCCGATCTCGTGCAGCATCTGGCGGCTGGTGCGGACCAGCTTGTTGATCGTCTCGATCATGTGCACCGGGATGCGGATGGTGCGGGCCTGGTCGGCGATGGAGCGGGTGATGGCCTGGCGGATCCACCAGGTGGCGTAGGTGCTGAACTTGTAGCCGCGGCGGTACTCGAACTTGTCGACCGCCTTCATCAGGCCGATGTTGCCCTCCTGGATCAGGTCCAGGAACTGCAGGCCGCGGTTGGTGTATTTCTTGGCGATGGAGATCACCAGGCGCAGGTTGGCCTCGATCATCTCCTTCTTGGCGCGCGCGCTGTCGCGCTCGCCGCGCGAGACGGTCATGAACACGCGGCGGAATTCGCCGATCGGCAGGCTGGCATCGGTGGCGATGGCGGCGATCTGGCCGCGCACGGCGCCGATGTCGCCGGTGTGCTTGGCGACGAAGTTCTTCCACGACTTGCCGTTGAGGCGGCCGATGCGGTCGATCCAGTTCGGGTCCAGCTCGTGGCCGCGGTACTGGGTGAGGAAGTCGTCGCGCGAGACCTTGCAGCTTTCGGCCATGCGCAGCAGCTGGCCTTCAAGGCCGGTGAGGCGCTGGTTGAGCTGCTTGAGCTGGGTGACCAGCTCCTCGATGCGGTTGTTGTGCAGGCGGACCTGCTCGACCTTGGCGACCAGCTCCTCGCGCAGCTTCTCGTAGCTTTTCTCGCTGCGGGCGTTCACCTCCTCGCCGGAGGTCATGCTTTCCAGGCGCTTGGACTGCATCTTGTGCAGCTTCTTGTAGAGCGCCTCGATCTCCTCGAAGTTCGCGAGAACCTCGGGCTTCAGCTTCTCCTCGAGCGCGGACAGCGAGAGGCCGCCGCCGCCTTCGCCTTCCTCGTCCTCGTCATCGCCGGCGGGCTCGAAGGCGGGGGCGGGCGCGGGGGCGGCATCCTCGATCACCTCGCCATTGCCGTTGGCAGCGGGGCCGCCCTGGGTGGCCTCCAGGTCGATGATGTCGCGCAGCAGCATGCGGCCGGCCTTCAGCGCGTCGTGCCAGGCGATGATGGCGCGGAAGGTGAGCGGGCTTTCGCACAGCCCGCCGATCATCATGTCGCGCCCGGCCTCGATGCGCTTGGCGATCGCGATCTCGCCCTCGCGCGAGAGCAACTCCACGCTGCCCATCTCGCGCAGGTACATGCGCACCGGGTCGTCGGTGCGGCCGAGGCTCTCCTCGTCGACGTTGCCGGTGGGCTCGGCCTCGCCCTCCTCCTCGGCCTTTTCCGCCTTGACGACGGGGGCCTCGCCCTCCTCGCCTTCCTCGCCTTCCACGACCTGGATGCCCATTTCGGAGAAATTGGCCATCACGTCCTCGATCTGCTCGGAGGAGTTCTGGTCGGGCGGCAGGACGGCGTTCAGCTCGTCGAAGGTGATGTAGCCCCGCTCCTTGCCGCGCGCGATCAGGCGCTTCACGGCGACCGACTGCACGTCCAGCAGCGTGGTGTCGCCGTCCTGGTCGGGCGTGGCGGTCTCGGCGGCGGTGCTCGGCTTGGTGGCCATGGATCCGTTCACTCCAATACGAGGGAGCCGTGCGAAATGGGTCGTCCGGCGGGTGCCCAGTCGGCACAGGGCCGGTCGGCGCAGGGTCGATCGGCGCGTGGCCGGTAGGCGATGGTGAAGGAAACCAGCCTCATGACGCCTCGCTCTCGCCCGGCTCGCCCCGCAAAACGGCGGCACGTGCCGCGGTGAGGACGATCAACCGCCGCTGCGCCGCCTCGTCGGCCTGCGCCGCGAAGGCCGCACGGGCCGCCTCGACCTCCTCGTCCAGCCGTTCCGGGTTCATCAGACCGAAGAAATGCCACCAGCCTGCCCCGGCATCCGCCGGCATGGCATCGGCGGCGGCGCAGCCCGGCAGCGGTATGGGAACCGCAGACAGGGCCTGCGCCACATCCGCGGCCAGACCGGAATGGGTCAGGTGGGACATGAGGCCAGCGGAGTCAAGCACCTCCGCGGTCTGGGACCACTGCAGAATCGCATCGCGCAGCCGCGCGAGGGGGGCGGGGAGGTCGATGGTGGCGAAGGCCTCCTCCACATCGGGCAGCAGGGCGGGGTGCTGGAGCAGGATGGCGACCATGGCGCGCGCCCGTTCCGCGGTGGCAAGGCCGCTGCCCGCGGGCGGGCGCTGGAAGCGCAGCGCGGGGCGCAGGGGGGGC